>NZ_JBQDBE010000005.1:0-176187 GCF_052090685.1 Gulosibacter sp.
TTCAAATGAGGCAACGTATCGAGCTACGCGGAGGTTTCTTATGAGTCAACGCGCCCTCTGTCGTGCCACGGCGAAAGTTGATATCATGATGTCACTTACCAGCGGAGGTGGTTGCCGTGACAAACGTGCTGATTCGTGGGCTCAGCGACGAGACTGTCGCCCGAATCGACCGGAGCGCCGAAGAGCTGGGTCTCTCGCGTAACGAGTATCTGCGTCGTCGGCTCGAGGGTGACACTCCTCGGACGACGACGAAAACGACTGAGGAGGACTGGAAGCGATCCGGTGAGATCTTCGCGGATCTCGCCGATCCTGACGTCATGGCCGGCGCATGGCGGTGACGAATTGGCTCATCGACAAGTCGGCTCTCGTCAGGCTCCAACACGATCACCTTTCTGGCGCCGAGAACTGGAAGGTCAGGATAGATCGTGGACTCGTTCGAATCTCGACGATCACCCGCCTGGAACTCGGGTACTCCGCTCGAACAGGTGCTGAAGGGCGCGAGGGGTTTCGTCAACCGCCACTCTCACTGATGCCTGTCGAGCGGATTACTCCAGCCATCGAGGACAGGGCCGAGGAGGTGCAGATGTTGTTGGCTGATCGCGGTCAGCACCGCGCGCCCTCCATCCCGGATCTCCTGATCGCCGCAACTGCGGAGAAGGCCGGGCTGACGGTGCTGGCCGTGGACAAGGATTTCGATCTGATCGCCGAGGTCACGGGACAGTCAGTGGAAATGCTCGTGTTGCGGTGACCGCGTGCCAGACTGCCTTGCATGCTGAAATGTGGTGGAGTTCAGGATTAACGTTTAGTTGGGAGTAGACTTTATGGTCGAGTTCAAGGGCTACTAATTCTCGAAAGACTCTACCCAGCCGCAGCCATCGCATTTGCCGGTGGCAGGTACCGTCAGAAAGCAGTCTGGGCATACGGGCCTTGGCTTGGAATCTTCGCCAAGCTGGCTGGTGCCTCCGCCACGAGATCTGTTTAAAGGGTGTCCGACGGACCATAGATTTCTCTTTTCATACAGCCATCGGTCGACATCGCCCACGGCTTCGAGAATCTCATCCTCCGATATGAAGCCTCCCGTGTAGCCGTAGTAGATGTGTAGGTCAGGACCTCCGTCGTCGCGTGTCGCCTTGAGGTACCCCGTAGTGGACTCATAGCTGCTGATTCCAACTCTTGTGACCACACGTTGAATTAGGTGCCAATTCTCAATTGGAATTCCTTGATTGGTTAGAGCTTGAGTTAACGAGTCGAAAGAGTTCTGCGTCTTGGAGTCATCGGGCTGCTCGGTGCTCATGCCTGTGGCCTGTCAATGGTGTTGCTGGGATAGGTGATGTGTGGGGATCAGGGCGTTTGGGCGTGTGGGTGCTCAGCTGCGCGCCTGCTTCCACAATTCGGACATTTCCGGCGTCATGGACCAGGAGACCTCGTTTGGGTACTCCGGGCGCGTCTGAGCAACTAAAGGCCAGATGTGAAAGCCCTCCGGGGATAGCGGGACTGATGGGTAGTGCGCCTTCAGGTGACGGCTGATCTTCCGTGGTGCATCACGCCACTCGGCGATGCTCATCCCGGTCCTGGCTGCAATTTCTGAGGTTGGGAAGAACTCTCCTGGATGGGCTGCGCATGCATCCATAGCGAGGGTCCACCTCCGCGTTGTTTCGGTCGAGCCAAGCGCAAGTTGCTTTAGATCTTCGAGGGACCAGGTTTGGTGGGGCTGGAGCACCTCGTTGATAGTTACCGGACTGGGGCGCGCATCCCGTGGCATGGCCGTTGGCAATGCGTGTTCGTCGCCTTCGGTGTCCTCAGAAAAGGCTGACTCCAATTTGATGACTAACGCCATAACGTCTTGAACATAGTCCGAGCGAACCAGAATTGGAATCCATTTGCTCATATCACTCTCCGGACAGTCGGTCGACTTGATCCGCGAATACACAAGACCGCGAACAGGAAGCTGCACCTGCTGGACACTGCGACGACGCTGGACGCGTTGCGCGTACCGCCCGGCAATCGCCTGGAAGTACTCAAGGGTGACCGAGCTGGGCAGCACGGCATCCGTGTCAACGATCAATGGCGTATCTGCTTCCGCTGGGCGGATGCTGGTGTCTTGGACGTTGAGATCGTGGACTATCACTGAGGAGGAGAGATGACCGAAAAACTTTACCCGCCAGTCCATCCCGGTGAAGTTCTCATGGCGGACTTCATCGAGGGCTTTGGTATCACGCAGAACAAACTTGCGGTGTCGATCGGAGTGCCGCCCCGACGTATCAGTGAGATCGTGCACGGCAAGCGCGGGATTACGGCGGACACTGCACTGCGCCTTGGGCGCTACTTCGGGATCGAGCCACAGTTCTGGCTCAACTTACAGACGCGATACGACCTAGAAGTCGCACATGAAAACATGGCCGATCAGGTCGCTGCGATCACGCCGCTGAAAGTCTCGTAGGGAGGGGATCCGGACGTCATGGACGGTGCATGGTGGTGACGTCCTGGCTCCTTGAAAAGTCCGTGCGAAGGCTGCATGCAGCATCGCTGCGGCAACGGGGCTCACGGACTCCAATACAGTTCGCCGTACCGAACTAAGAACACGATCGCAGTCACAACGGAGTACGCCAAAAATGTAATACCGAGCCAGGAACAGGCCAACCGACTCGTTTCATATTCGGCCCGCTTGAGCCGCGGGAACATGAGCACGAGACCCGCAACCTGGACAGCAGAAAAGGCCAGGTAAGACCAGTCTTTAAATACCCACACCAGCGGCGCAAAATGTACGGCAACGCACAGCGCAATCCACCAGCCAAACCATCGATAACGGTCACGGAGCTTCAAGAAGATTGCGCCGCCACCGATGAACAAGCTCATCACGATGAACGTGGCGCCAAAGGCCCACCAGACGCCATCATCCAATGCACTCGGCGTGTTCCAATTGCGCCCGACGACTACCCCAAAGGCAGCGGCGATGATCAATCCAATCGCCGATCCGACCCATAAGGGAAGCCGCGACTTAGGCGCTGGGTCTTCCTGCGCCATGCCAAACCACACAGCCACCATTACCCCGAACAGCGCAATAGTGAATGCTTGATCTCGAATGAAGTCGGTGATCAAAGGCTTTGTCCGCTCGTCTGTGCGTGGGCTTCCACTTCGATGAACCCTAGGAAGTCGCCGTATGCCGTGGATGGGTCTTCGCGTTAGCCTATCAGCCGACATTTTGTTCAAACGGGATGCTCCGGTTCGTTATGTAGCACGAGTGCTACGATTTGTGGCCTGAGACACGGGCACTGCTGAGCTGGCTTGATCAGACCGATAGCAGGCTCGTCTCGAGTGACCTTCTCGAGACCGAACTGCGTCGCATGGCTGTGCGGGAGGGGCGGGACCAGGCAAAGGTCAGCGCGATCATTGATGGTGTGTCGCTTGCGGCGCTCGACCGAGCCACTTATCGGTCTGCTGGGTTCTTGCCGATGCCGTATCTGCGCACCCTCGACGCCTTGCATTTAGAGGCGGCGATGCGACTTGATGTTGATGCCATACTTACGTACGACCATCGGCGCGGTGAGGCGGCGCGCTCGGCAGGAATCGACGTGATCTCGCCCGGTGCGGAGCACGCATCCTGAGAAACCGGATCTCGGAATGGGTGGCCGAAGATCAGGGGATTCCGCAATATCCCCGACCATCAATACATTGGTTTCGACATTGATGCCGTCCGCGATGTTGTTGAGACGCATCTGCCGCCGCTCGCTGAGGCGCTACGCAATCACATTGAGCGCGACTCTGTGCTCACAGGGTTCATGACTGGCCCCGGAACCGGTGAGGCCTTGCCAAACGCGGGTGGGTAGCTATTTGCTGGCAATTCGCAGATGGGCGGCCGAGTTACTGCGATTGAGAGCACCGCTTCGCTTGGTGATGCGACTCCGTCTCACGTATACGACGAGATGGCTGAGGCCTTTTACATTCTCGAAGGCGACTACACGGTTGCGAGTTCCTCGGTGTCGCGACGCATCTTATTGATACAGGCAGCGTGGGTGGACCACTTACGGAGGGCTAACTCGGCCTGATATCATAATTGATATCAAAAGGAGGTGGTGCTGGTGGCGTCCATCGTTGTTCGTGGCCTCGATGACCAGGTGAAACAGCAGCTCGCCAAACAGGCGAAGGCGCACGGTCACTCCATGGAAGCAGAGGTGCGAGATATCCTGACTAAAGCAGCTCGACGACCGAATATCGCAATGGCGCTGCTTTCTGCCGCGCGGGATGTGGGCGGAGTGGAGGATCTACCGATTCCGCGGCGGGATGACGTTGCACAGTCGGTGTATTTCGAGTGATCATCCTTGATACGAGCGTCATCTCGGAGTTGTTTCGACCTGCGCCGGAGACACGCGTTATCGAATGGGTCACATCCCTGACAGGGGATGTCGCGATCACGACGATCACTCTCGCGGAACTGCTCGCGGGCGTACGAGGGCTGCCGGCGGGCCGTCGTCGGGATGTTCTTGCGCAGTGGGTCGACGAGGCGATCGCGCCGTATCGAGAAAGCCAATCGGTGCTGGCGTTCGATGAGGCGGCAGCAGATCGATACCCTGACGTTCTCTTGGCGCGTCAGGCAGTCGGGGCACCAATCAGCACTGCTGACGCCCAGATTGCCTCGATCTGCCTCACCCATAGGGCGATCTGTGCAACGCGCAATGTGAAAGATTTTGCGGACACCGGTGTCGAACTAGTCAACCCGTGGAGCCATGCGGGATGACGCGGCTGTCTATCGAGGTCGTTGCCTACGAAGGCGGAGGTCGAGGATGAGACGAAGGCCACCGATGAAGGAGTTGTGCGCGATGCGGTTGAAGTCGTCGGTGGTCAAAAAGGCTCTCTGACTCTGACCAGAAACTAACAACCAAAGGAGGAGCCATGAGTTTCACTGTCTATCTTTCGGGCGAGATCCACACCGAGTGGCGCGATGAGATCAGCCGCGGCGCCGAGGCCGCCGGGCTCGACGTGGCCTTTACGTCGCCGGTTACCGACCATCCCGCCAGCGACGCAGCCGGCGGCCATCTTCGTGCGAACGAAAACCAATTCTGGCGCGATCACCAGTCCGCGAAGGTCAACGCCATCCGAACCCGCACCCTGATCGAACAGAGTGACTTTGCTGTGGTCCGTTTCGGCGATCAATACAAGCAATGGAACGCCGCCTTCGACGCCGGCTACTGCGCTGCGCTGCGAAAGCCCTACGTGACCCTGCACGATGAGGACACCGTTCACGCGCTCAAGGAAGTTGATGCCGCCGCACAAGCTTGGTGCACAACCACCGATCAGGTCGTCGAGATACTCCGCTACGTGCTCACCGCCTGAGTCTTTCGGCCCTGTCTTGAAGGACGGGATGTCGGGCGACGGTGGACTTGCGTAGGCTCATCCGGTGCATTCCTTTGTCACCACCACACGTATTGCCGCCCCAATAGAGCGGTGTTTTTCGCTGAGTCTGTCTATTGATGCACATACCGAATCGATGAAGCAATCCACGGAACGCGCGGTGGCTGGCGTGACGAGTGGCGAGATTGGCCTCGGAGAGACTGTGACCTGGCGAGCACGACACTTCGGAATCCCATTCCGAATGACATCGAAGATCAGCGAATACGAACGTCCCGTTCGTTTCGTGGATCAGCAGATTGCCGGTCCGTTTCAACACTGGTGGCACGAGCACGAGTTTCTTGCAGACGGTGAGGCGACCGTGATGGTTGATCGAATTGAGCTCAAAGCACCGTTCGGGGTTCTGGGTCGGTTCGTGGAGTGGCTAATCCTGCGGCGATATATGGAAAATCTCATCCGCGTGAGGAACGAGTGGCTGAAGCAGGAGCTCGAAGCCTGACACTCCTGATTGACGGCGCTTGCTTGAATATCAACGGATTGAATACATATATCCCATTCCGCTTTGTTGTCATGAGCGGATCAAATAGTGAGCATGACTTTGGTGGCGCGGCGTTCATCCATCGCCTTGTACCCCTCGGCTGCCTGCTCGAGGGGAAGGGTGAGGTCGAAGACGACGCCGGGATTGATCTGGTCGGTCATGATGAGCTCAATCAGCTCTGGCAGGAAACGGCGTACCGGCGCGGGCCCACCGAGGAGGCTCACGGTCGCGGTGAAGAGGTCGGCCCCATCGAGCTCGACATCGTGAGAGACACCGACGAATCCGACATGGCCGCCCGGTCGGGTGGCACCGATAGCCTGGAGCATCGACTCCTGGGTGCCGACGGCTTCAATAGTGGAGTGTGCGCCGTAGCCGTTCGTCAGTTCCTTGACTCGCGCGATACCGGCGTCTCCGCGTTCCTCGACAATGTCGGTCGCACCAAACTGCTTGGCCAGCGACTGGCGGTCAGCATGTCGCGACATCGCGATGATCCGCTCCGCACCGAGGCGGTTTGCGGCGAGGATGCCGAGGAGGCCGACGGCGCCGTCGCCAACGACAGCAACAGTCTTACCCGGCCCCGCCTCGGCTGCGACCGCGGCAAACCAGCCGGTGCCGAGCACATCCGAGGCTGCGAGCAGACTGCGAGTCTGCTCCTCGGTAGGCTTGCCAGGCACCTTTACCAGTGTGCCGTCGGCGAGCGGGATGCGCGCTTTCTCGGCCTGGGTGCCGATGGATCCCATCATGACCTGGTGAGCGCAGCGGGATTGGAAACCGGCCTGGCAGATTTCGCAGGTGTTGTCTGAGGCCACGAATGACCCGACCACAAAGTCACCGATGGCAACGTTCTGCACGGCACTGCCGATCTGCTCGACGATGCCGATGTATTCATGGCCCATTGGTGCGCGGTCAACTTCCCCGGCACCGCGGTAGGGCCACAAGTCCGAACCGCAAACGCAGGCCGCCGTGACACGGATAATCGCGTCGGTGGGCTCCTCAATGATCGGATCGGGGCGGTCTTCGACACGGACGTCTCCGGGGGCGTGCATAACGACACCACGCATGTGGTCTCCTTCATTCGTCGATCGGCAAAAGTGCCCGATACAGGTTATAGATCGTAGGCCGCAAAATCCTGCAGCAGCCAGGTATCAATGCTCCTTTGCGGCACCGGTGAGAGGGAGTGTCCGTCGATGGTGGTACTCGGAGGGTCTCTCACGCAACCTGTGCGAGAGCGTACCGTGGAGGCATGGATAATCGGGACGAAGTGCGGGAATTCCTCACCAGTAGGCGCGCTCATGTGACCCCGGACCAAGTCGGACTTCCGGAGGGTGAGAACCGGCGAGTGAAGGGGCTGCGCCGAACCGAGGTCGCGGTCCTTGCCGGGGTGAGCGTCGAGTATTACACAAAACTTGAGCGTGGTGCGATCAGTGGAGCCTCGGCGGTGGTTCTCGATTCGATTGCGAAAGCGCTACTGCTCGACGACGCGGAACGGGCGCACCTATTTGCCCTCGCACATGCAGCCAGTCCGGTGGGGCGTCCAAGAAAAACACGGTCAGCGAAATCGTGGACTCCTCATCACAGCCTGCAATGGGTGCTCGAAGCAGTTACGGAGGGTCCGGCGTTCGTTCGAAACGGGCGGATGGATATCCTTGCGACGAACCTCCTCGCTCGAGCGTTCTACAAGGACACATTTGAGATGCCGGGGCAGCCGCCGAATATCGCCAGGTACACATTCCTCGATGAACGCGCCGATGAGTTCTATCCGGACTGGGACATGTTCGCCGAAGTAACGGTGGCAATCCTGCGCACGGAGGCGGGACGTGATCCGCACAACAAAGAACTCCACGACCTGATCGGCGAACTCTCTACCCGCAGTAAAGAATTTCGCCAGCTCTGGGGTGCTCACAACGTGCGCCATCACGGAGCCGGATTCAAGACTTTCAACCACTCTGTCGTCGGAGAACTCACACTGGCTTACGAGGGCATGGCGATGGAAGCAGAACCGGGCCTCACCATCACGATTTATGCTGCGGAGCCGGAATCAGCATCCGCAGAACGGCTGCACCTGCTCGCATCATGGGCCGCGAGCGAATACGGACAGAACCTCGAAGCGAGCACTCCGTCGTCGGATGAGCAGGCATCCCAGAAATGATTCGTCTGGGGCCTCAGATACCGCCTCATAGCGACCACTATCGGCGAACACCTAAGGAGACACTGTGACAGACACGCCTATCCGCATCCACCTGGAAAACCGAGTCATTTCGGCGGTACTCCACGACAACCCCGCCGCGAACTCGCTGCGGAAGCAATTGCCGCTGGCCCTAGACTTCCGCGACTACGCTCGACAAGAGGTGCTTGCTGTCCTCCCCGAGAAGCTCGCCATGTCGGGAATGCCCGTAGGAAGTGACCCCGAAATTGGGGATATTGGCTACAACCATCGGGACGGTGTTGCAGTGCTCCACTATTCAAAGATCGGCTACTGGCCTGGCACTGCGATTCTCGGCCACTTTGACGAAGACGTAACAATTTTCAAGGGCTGGAGTAGCTCCAAGCCAGTCAGAATTGAACTCGCCGACTGATCGGCTCGTTGAGGTGAGAGTCACGAGATCAATTACAGGACCCAGCGGTAGAGGCGCTCAGAGGGACGCCCAACGAAGCCCACTCCTTTTGACGGAGCTCAACCGCATCTGGCCCGGCCCGGGAGAAGCGCCGCAGTCCTACGCCTGGTGAATCAACATAACCAAGACTGCTCCGCAGAGCACAAGCAAACTACGCGAGAAAACATGGCAAAAACACGCCCCTACATCATCATCCACACTCACACCGCTATCGACGGCAATATCAACGCCATCGACCAACCTGGATTCCACCTTGGAAGCCAGCACTATCAAGACATCGCGCTGACTCCTGGCAAGCAGCAGCTGGACATCGACGCCTATCTCAACGGAAAGACTTCGACCGAGGACAACATCACCCACTACCGATCGCCCGACATCGACGAGAACGCCGCCCCAGTACCGGAAGGGGACTTCAATGCGGACCCGGATGCGGAAATGTACTACGTGTCGATCGATCCTCGAGGAGAGTTGGCGTGGGAGTTCAACAGCTTCGGCTACGGTGGCGTGCCCGCGCACGTGATCGAAGTTCTCACCGACGCCGCAAGTAACGCTTATAAGGATTTCCTCCGCCGGCAAGGCGTCTCCTACATCATCGCTGGTGAGGAACAAGTCGACTACGAAAGGATGCTGGCCAAGCTCGGCGAATTCGGCATCGAGCGGCTCATGGTTGGGGGAGGAGGCACCATCAATTGGTCCTTCGTCCAGCAGGGGCTTGTCGACGAGGTGAGCATGATTCTCGCCCCGGTTGCGAACGGTGATCCGGATGCTCCGCGCTTCTTCACCGCGAAGGAACCCTATAGCCCGATAAAGGACACTCAGTTTGATCTGACGCACCTGGAGAACCTCGGTGACGGAGTGGTGTGGCTGCGCTACACCACCGTGACCGATAAGAGGAGGGAAAAGGCATGACGACCGAGGATGAGAAATCGCCGTTATCAATCGAGAATTGACCCTCCCGCAAGGGGAGGCCGCAAACTGGGTTCATGTTGAAAATCGGAGATTTTGCGGGAATTACTGGGCTGACGGTCAAGGCGCTACGCCACTATGACGAGAAAGCGGTACTGGTCCCGAACACTGTCGATGAACAGACCGGATACCGACTGTACGCGGAGGGTCAGGTCAGAGCCGGAGTACTCGTTCGAGCCCTGAGAGCGGCGGGTGTTCCGCTCGAAGAAATCGATGCCGCCAGCGATGCGAGTTCGGCGCAAGATGTGTTGTCGGCACATCGACAACGGGTGCTCCGCGAACGCGAAGAAGAAGACCGCGCGTTTCGAGACGTCGAGAACGAACTGAGCCTCCTCTCGGCGCCAGTGCGCGTAGAAGAACGTCGGATGCCGCGTCTGCCATTTGTCGGTCGCGTCTTGGCATTCAGCGCTGATAACGATGCAGCACTCATTAACGAGGAAGCAACTGCTGCCTTCGCTCAGCTCGATGAGCGAGCGAACCATGCGGGTCTGACGCGTAGCGGGCGGTTTTGGACCACGCTTCGTTCCGGTGACAACGGACAGGTTGAAGTCATCGGCTGCTGGGCAGCTTCCGACACCGTCGTCGAAAGCTGGCCCTACGAGGAAGACCTCATTGGAGTCTTACCCGCGCGAACGGAGCTGGTCGCCACCTGGCCATCATCGGACAGCGAGGAATTGCCCGCGGATGCAACGCATCCAGCCGAAGTCGCAATCTTCGATGCGCTCGAGGAACGGGGGATCGAGCTGCACCTTGACGGGATGGAAGTACGACAGGAAATGATCGCGCACGGTGCGGGGGACTACTCCGTCGAAGTGTCCGTCACGACGAGCATCGGATAGCCGCGAGCCGCTTCGCCGGTCAGACCTTCACGCGAGTAAGTTCCTCACGAAGGATGCTCGCACCCGCACTGAGTGCGCTCAGCTTCTTGAACGCAACATCCCGCGCAAACGGTGCCATCCCGCAGTTCGTGCTCGGGATGAGCTTGTCCGCGTCGACGAACTGGAGCGCCTTGCGGAGCGTTCCAGCTACTTCTTCTGGAGTCTCAATCGCGCTGTTCGCGACGTCGATGGCGCCGAGCATGACCTTTTTGCCTCGGAGCAGCTCGATGAGGTCCACCGGGACATTGGAGTTATGGGATTCCAACGACACGATGTCGAGCGTGGACTGCTGCAGGAGCGGGAATGACTCCTCATACTGCCGCCACTCAGACCCGAGGGTCGCCTTCCAATCGTTGTTCGCCTTGATCCCGTAGCCGTAGCAAATGTGCACGACGGTCTCCGCTCGCAAACCTTCGGCTGCTTGCTCAAGCGCCGCAACGCCCCAATCCCGCATCTCGTCGAAATACACGTTGAACGCGGGTTCGTCGAACTGGATGATGTCGACCCCGGCCGCCTCAAGATCCTTTGCTTCCTGATTGAGGATCTTCGCGAACTCCCAAGCCAGCTTCTCGCGGCTCTGATAGTGACGGTCCGAAAGCGTATCGATCATCGTCATTGGGCCGGGAAGAGCCCATTTAATAGGCCGGTCGGTCTGCCGGCGGAGAAACTTCGCGTCCTCGACAAACACCGGATTCTCGCGGCTCACCTCGCCGACCACGGTCGGGACACTTGCGTCGTAGCGATTGCGGATGCGAACGGTCTCGCGCCGCTCGAAGTCAACGCCACCGAGATGCTCGATAAACGTCGTCACGAAGTGCTGACGGGTCTGCTCGCCATCGCTGACGATGTCAATTCCCCGATTGACCTGCTCGTGGACCGCGATCCGCAACGCATCCTGCTTGCCCTCGACCAACGCATCCCCAGCCAATCGCCAAGGCGACCAGAGGGTTTCCGGCTCGGAAAGCCAAGAGGGCTTCGGGAGGCTGCCGACGGTCGAGGTGGGCAAAAGTGCGTGCATAGTCGAGGTGTCTCCGATGGTGTTCAAACGAGAACGGGGTCGTTGGCGGCGAATCGTTCGAGGGTCGATCCGTGGGGCTTCATGAGGAATTCCTCGGTGTACTTCCCCTGCTTGGTCGCGAGCTCGCTACGTTCGACGCGATCGTAGTCAATCAGCGTCTTTGAGAAGTTCTGCTCGTCGAGTGATGGTCGGTAGACCCCCGCAGCGGCAGAATTCGCGTTGTAAATCTCCGGCCGGTAGATCTTCTGGAAAGTCTCCATTGTGCTGATCGTGCCAATGAGCTGCAGGCTGGTGTAGTCATTCAGCAGGTCACCGCGGAAATAGAACGCGAGCGGTGCGACGCTGCCGCGCGGCATAAAGTACCGCACCTGTAGGCCCATTTTGCCGAAGTACTCATCGGTGAGCGAGTAGTCGTTCTGCTGATACTCAACGCCGAGAATGGGATGCTCATTCTCGGTCCGCTGATACGTCCGACTCGTCGAAACGCTGATGCAGATCACGGGTGAGGTGAGGAAACGTTCCCGGTAGACGGCGGAATCGAGGAAGCGTTGGAAGAGCTTGCCGTGCACGTCACCGAAGTCCTTGGGGACGGTGAACTCGGTCGCGGATGCATTGGCCGCCGGAAGTCGCACGCTGAAGTCGTAGTCGCGGATGTAGGAGGAGAAGTTGTTTCCTACGATCCCGGGGTGGCGAACTCCGGTGAGGCGGTCGACGATGTGGACATCGAGGATCTCGAGAAACGGGAACTGCTGATTCTCGTCGGCAGAACGAAACTGCAGGTCTGCCGAGACGATCTCGAGTTCGACCCGGTAGCGGTCCTGGCCCGGGTTGTCCCAGCGTGCGAGGTCGTTAAAACGGCGATTGATCATCGTCAGGGCATTGCGAAGGTTCTGCTGACGGTGCTCGCCTCGAGCCAGGTTTGCGAAGTTCGTGGTGATCCGGGAGTTATTCGAGGGCGAGTAGTCCTCGTCAAAGCGGGTGGTGGTGAGGCTGAACGTGTACTCGTTCGTCATGTCCGTCCAATTCAATTTCTGATCGGCCGGGCTCGGCCTGCGGAAGTCTGTGCATCCATCTTGCGGGCGAAGTCGGGGCATCGGGTAACTACCGCTAGCTATGGGGTCCTATAGTCTTTGTCTATGTCCAGAGAATCGCGAGGCATTACGCTGCAGCAGCTCCAATACTTCATCGAGGTCGCGGCCGAGGGATCGATTACGGCCGCGGCCGACCTGCTCTATGTCGCCCAGCCAACGTTGTCGGCAGCAATGAAGGACCTCGAAGCCCGGGTTGGGCGCGGGCTGCTATTGCGATCCGCACGTGGCGTGACGCTCACCGAAGACGGTGCGGAATTCCTCGGATACGCGAGACAGGTCGTCGAGCAAATGGCGCTTCTCGAGCAGCGCTATCTTGGTCGGCCACCCTCGCGACGCCTGCTCGGGGTGTCAGCGCAGCACTACTCGTTCGTGGTCGAGGCATTCGTCCGGATGGTGAAATCGGCGGGTGCTCCCGAGTATGAGTTCTCGCTGCGGGAAACACGCACTTGGGACATCATCGAGGATGTCCGAACCTTCCGCAGTGAGGTCGGCATTCTCTATCGAAACGACTTCAACCGCAAAGTGATCGATAAGCTCCTGCGAGATTCCGGGCTCGCATTCCATCCACTCTTCCATGCAGTACCGCACATCTTCATCTCCCGAAAGAACTCGCTCGCTTCGCGAGATCGTGTCACGCTCGACGATCTCGCCGAACTGCCGCGACTGACTTTCGACCAGGGCGCAAATAACTCCTTTTATTTCGCCGAGGAAATCCTCTCGACCCTGTCGAGCAAGCAGGAGATTCGCGTCTCCGACCGCGCGACCATCTTCAATCTGATGATCGGACTCGACGGGTACACGATCTCCACCGGTATCATCAGCGATGATCTGGATCCCGAAATTGTCGCCATCCCGCTGAAAGTGGACGAACGCATCGAGATCGGTTGGATCGATCAGTCCGCGATTCCGCTTACCGAACAGGCGCAGCGCTATCTGGCAGAAGTGCGGGCAGTGATCGACGGATATGGTATCGAGTTACTCGGGTAGCTTCGCTACTTCGACGGCATCCTCTATCGATCGGCACACTCATGACAACTACCGGTTCAAAGTCCGCTACTAAAGCTCGTGGCTGGCTGGTTCTGCTGGCACTTATCCTCGGCGCCGCTGCTGGGGTGGGCGGGTTTCAGTGGGGCACTGACGATGCCACCACTCAGGGCGCGAACGCAGACGTATCGAATGCCGCGGGACTCCTTGTGGCCGCAGCCGCATTTATTACCGTTTTTGCCTTCATCCTCCTGCTGATCGGGCTTTTCGTCGGAGGGCCGGGTCGGATTGCGGCGCGAATTGTGACGATCGTGTTGGCCGTCATCTTGATTGCGGCAGGAGTGCTGCTTTTCGTGTCGCTTTATCCAATGCTGTTGAATCAATGACGGTGTCCCACAATCGGATTCGCCGTGCTCAGCACCATCGCACCGCTAAAGTGAGGGGTTGTGCACAACGTAACCGCAAATGAACACCCTGCTGCAGCCGACGCGATTGCGAGCATTGAGCAATCGGTCTCGTCGAGAAGCGTTCGGCTCGATGATGCCCAGCGGGTTCTCGTCAGTGAGATTGCGGTGTTCTTGTCTCAAGCGTTGGCGAAGCAAGACGCGGCGCAGGATGCGCAACCGACCGGGTTTTTCGTACACGGTCCCGCAGGACGCGGCAAGTCCTGGCTCATGTCGGGGCTGGTTGCCTGGGCGGATGTGCCGGAAGACGCAAAGCGTCGCCTTCATTTTCACGAGTTTTTCCGCAGTTTCCAGCGACAGACTGCAACGCAAGCGAGTACGCGAGACGCGATCGAGCACACCCTCGACGAACTGCTGGACGGCGCGCGACTGTTCTACTTCGATGAACTCCACGTGCACGAGCCCGGAAGCGGCGCACTCCTTAACCGCATACTCGACGAGCTCGCGACCCGGCGCATCCCGACACTCATTACCTCGAACTATGAGCCGGAAGGGCTACTGCCGAATCGCATCTACCACCACATCATCGAGCCTGGGATCGCGACCGTTCGCACGCACTTTGCGGTGCGTGAGCTTGATGCTGGCACCGACTATCGGCTGACGGAACTCGCAAAGCACGGCGGATTTGCGTCAGGGAACTGGGTCGTCGGCAAACCCGAAGAGTCGCTGGCGGCGGGGAATCCACCAGCACCCGAAGAGGCCACCGAAGTGCTGGAAAGGCATCGGGCACTGCAGGTGAGCGCTATTCGCGGGCGCGAGATCTGGTTCGATTTCGCATCACTCGTTGCTGCGCACTCCTACACCGAAGACTTCCTCAACATCGCAGAACGCTATGACTCATGGGTACTCACCGACGTGCCCGCGCTCTCGAAAACAGACCGAGCATCCCGACAGCGGTTCGTTTCGCTGATCGACGTGTTGGTCGATCAGGACTGCAAGCTCACGGTCTTCGCAGACGTATCGCGGGATGCATTCGTCGATATCAAGGACCCGCCAGCGGATCTCTTCCGGTGCATTAGCCGGCTCGCGCTGCTGAGTGAATAACCGACAGCTAGTCTTTCGTCCGATGAATTTTGACGAGGAGAAACATCGACGCAAAGAGCGTCGAACGGGCATCGGCATGGCAATCCTAAGCGGGCTGCTCGCTGGGCTTTGTCTCGTGGTTATCCTCACGGGAGGGTCGTGGTTGGGTGCACCCGGGCTCGCATTATTCGGTGGGGGCACGGTAATGGCGATCTCGCAAGCGGTACGTCCGGGCGAAGAGACGTCACCGGTGGCCGTCATCATCAGCAGTCTCGGGTTTGTCATCGCGGGTGTGTTCATTATTGCCGGGCATTTCCTCGACATACCGTTTCTCGGCAGTAGGCAGGCTGTTGCGCTCCCGGTCGGTGTGGTGATGCTGTTGTTATTTGGCGGTGGATTGGTCATCTACATTGTTCAGCTCATACGACGGCGTCGACGACGTTGACCAGCAGTTCCGATTCGAGGGATCACACCCAGCGCAGTGAAACACTAAAGTGATGTTGATTCTACGGCGATCAAGTCCCACAATCTGTGCCGAGTGTTACCGTTAAGGTCATGGTTCTCCCCGGATTCCCGGGGTGATTCGTGACTGACAAAGGAGTCAGCGTGGTTCAAAATCCGGTACATACAAGCGCGCGCGAGCGGAATAAGGTGCTCGCGGCGGTCGTCGTCGGAACCACAATCGAGTGGTACGACTTCTTCATTTACGCATTTATGGCGAACCTCGTGTTCGCACAGCTCTTTTTCGAACCCGCGGGCGCAGGTTTGGCACAGATTATCGCGCTCGTTTCGATTGGTATCTCGTTCCTCTTCCGGCCGCTGGGCGCCTTCCTTGCCGGCCACTTTGGTGACCGCATCGGTCGTCGCCCGATGCTCGTGATCACACTGTTCCTCATGGGTGCAGCCACGACACTCGTCGGTGCGCTGCCGACCTATGAAGCCATCGGAGTAATGGCACCGATCATGCTGCTGCTCCTGCGCATCCTGCAGGGTCTGTCCGCTGGCGGTGAGTGGGGCGGCGCCGTCTTGATGGCGATTGAGCACTCGCCCGACCACCGGCGCGGGCTCTACGGATCCTTCGTGCAGTCGGGTGTGCCCCTCGGCATGCTGCTTGCCACCGGAGTCCTTGCCGGCGTCCGAGCCATCTTCCCCGACGAGTCATTCCTTGAATGGGGCTGGCGCATCCCGTTCTTCCTCTCGATCATCCTCGTGATCGTTGGCTACATCGTCCGACGCGCAGTGGAAGAGTCGCCGGTGTTTGAGGAGATTAAGGAAACGGCGCAGCAGTCGTCGGCGCCGATCGTGGTCGTCTTCCGTAAGTACGGGCTCATCGTCCTGCTGTGTGCCCTCGTGTTCATGGGCAATAACGCTGTCGGATACATGACCACGGGTGGCTACATCCAGGGCCTTGCCTCGCGACCGATTGCAGAAGGCGGATACGGTTTCGACCCCGTGGGCGTGCAACTCGCCAATCTTGGCGGCGCACTGTCCTGGCTCGTCTTCACCTTCATCGCAGGCTGGCTGTCAGACCGGATCGGCCGCAAACCGCTCTACATGATTGGCTGGGTGCTTCTCGCTGCCGGTGTGATCCCGCTGTTCGTACTTTCCGCGCAGAACGTTGCCGGTGTGGCAATCGGTGTGACTATCTTGGGCGTCGGGCTCGGTCTCACTTACGGCGCGCAGGCCGCCTGGTATGCGGAATCCTTCCCCGCATCCGTCCGATACTCGGGTGTGTCGATTGCCTACGCAATCGGTGCGGTTATCGGTGGGGCGTTCGCGCCCACGATTGCACAGGCACTGCTGCAAGCCACCGGTACAACCTGGGCGATCGTCGGTTATCTGCTGCTGACCATTGTGATTTCTGTCATCGGTTCGCTGCTGCTGCGCGACCGCACCCAGATTCCCCTTTCCATCGACTTCGAGAAGGGCGGGCACTGGGCCAACTGGCGTAAGGGCGATCCAGACCCGACGGTTGCGGCAAGCGGTACCGGCACCGCTGCCAAGTAACTGACTACGAGCGGGCTCAGCTGGGGAGCTGAGCCCGCTCGTAAGTCTTTAGCTGCAGCTGCAGCTGTGGTGCGCATCACCTTCGGCTGACGCCGCACAGTGGCCGGGCGTGGGTGCCGGCACATCGAGCACGGGTGAGCGATCGAAGAATCCCTCTGGGCGGAGCTTGAAGCTGACGCTGTCCACGGGCATGATCGGCCAGTCCTCGAGGCGGGGGAAGTGCGTCAGGCCGAAGGTGTGCCACAGGACAATCCGCTCGCCGTCGATTTTGCGGTTCTGCGCAATCCATTCGGGGAGTCCCGCGCCACCGGCGTGCTGGTTCGGGAAGTCGCCGGTTGGGTACTTCTCGCTCTGCTCATACTGTGTGACCCACAGTGCCTTCGAGGCGAATTGAGCGCGTCGGTGGATCGACGAGTCTTCGTCAGCGAGCAGTGCGGGCGCGGATGCCGGATGCAGCTTGTACCCGACGGGCTTACCGAGACGGTTCTTTGACTCCGGGTTTGAGACTATCCACGCCCGGCCTACCGAGGCATCGATGTCCCGCACCGCATCCTGTTCGTTCGTGAACAGTGTGCGCTTGCGTGAGAATGCGTTGCCCCGCGGGTTGGATTCAGAGCGAGGCAGGCGCACCGCATCCTCTTCCTCGACTTGGCACGGGCCGGCGTCGAGGGCGAAGTCGAGTCTGGCCGAAAACATGTGCTGGTGGAAGGGCGCACCGAGCCCCGGTGCGATCTCCGACGCGTAGTCGGTTTCTCCGTTCGGCAGTGCCGAGGTGAAGACGATACCGGTAGCCTTCGCCTCGAACTCGATATTACCGTCGAGGTAGAGGTACCAGTAGAAGCCGTAGTCGTAATTGCCCACGGTGGTGAAGAACGAGATCACGAGGCGGCGGTTGCGGCGCACGTACTCGACACCGCTCCAGAGATCGGTGTGCTTCGAGAGAATTGACCAGTCTTCCTCGTGCATGCAGATGCCGTTCCTGATCTGGCGTGGTTCGCCGCGACCGTTGACGACGTGCGGTGAGAGGTAGGTGATATCGCCGAGGCAGTCACAGCCCAACTCGAGCGAGTTCGCCCACTGACCGACGAGATACTCTCCCGTGTCGAAGTAGTTCTGCCACGACCGGACCGGCGAGGGGTCACCGTAGGGCACGACCATTTCAGCGATGGCAGCGCGGTCGAGGATGCGGCGCTTGCGCTCGCCATCTTGGAATTCAATGTTGTAGAGCACGAGTCCCTCGCGCATGTCGAAGCCGACGTCGAGGCTCCACTTCTCCCACTCGAGGTGGTTACCGTTAGTTACCGTGAACGAGGGGCCTTCCGGCTGCGTGATCGAGATTGGCTTCTGTGTCGTGCGCAGCGGTCCGGTGAGCTCGGGATCGGTGTAGTTGCCATGCTCCTCGGGAATCGGGACGTTCTCAATGTCGAGTACCTGGTCAACGGTGCGGTTTGTGACATCGACATACGCGACGAGGCCGTCGATCGGATGCGCCCAGGCCGAGTCGGTCTCGTGGTGCTGCAGGAACGCGAGGCCGCGGAGCATCCGGCGGCCGCGCTCCTCTGGATACTCGAAGACGCCCGCCGAAAGCGGGGCGACGCGTACTTTCTCGACCTCGAGACCGCGTCGCTCGAGCGCGGCGAGCCAGCGAGGATCGGTCGAAAGTACCTCTTCCACGACCTCGAACTCTTCCTCGAGGACCGGCAATTCGCCGGTTTCCTGCGTATCGAGGTCGATGACGGAGTCAATCTCGCCTCGGGTGGTTGAGAGCACGACATCCTTCGCATCGCCGTTCTCGACGTCAAGCAAGTGGATGCGGAAGTGACGGTCGAGGGTGGCAGTCGCGTCAGCGCTGTCGGAGGTGGTGTTTGTGGTCGTGTTGGGGCTGTTCAGCTCGGGCCGAGGCGGGTCAAGGAGGCCGAAATACGCCATGCGGACGGTCTCCGGGAATAGGCCCGCCTTCTCAAGGAGCGTGCGGGCGGTGTCGATCTCGGCAGGGGTTTGGAGTTCGTAGGCCGCAGTGGACGTCGTGTTGGTGGTGATTGAAGACATGAAGTAGGAATCCCGTCGATCGATGGTGTTGTGGTGCCCGCCGCCGGTGTTGAGAAGCTGCTCGTCATCCTTGACTCGGCAACTTCATCGGCGCCGGGCACCTGTGCTCTACGTGCGTAGAACCCTAGTTGAATCGCGGCCGCTGTGCGCTGTTAGTTCCATCAGAGTTTTGCCGGGTGTGGTCACTCGCCAGCCACGCCGCCGAGCCAGCGGCGAATGACCCGGGTGTGGTGCACATCCCGCGTCGGCACCTCGAAGACATTGCGGTCGATGGCGATGAAGTCAGCAGACTTGCCGGGTTCGATCGTGCCGGTGGTTTCGGCGATGCCGAGAGCCTTCGCGGACTCGCGCGTGAACGCGGCGAGCGCCTGGTGGAGCGTGATCGCCTGACCGATGTTCACCGTCCGGTCGTCGCCGTCTTCAACGGCGCCCTGCCGGGTGACCATCCCCTCGATGCCGAGCCACGGGTTCAGCACGGGCAGGCCGACCGGCCAGTCGGAGCCGCCCGCGACGACCGCACCGGTTGCGAGGAGATCCTTGAACGGCCAGATATTTGCCATGGTTTCGTCGGCGACAAATTCGCCCACGCCATCGGTGAGCGGGCTCGGGAACCACATGAATGGACACGCATCGGCCGCGACGTTCAACTCGGCGAAGCGCCCGAGGTCGGCCTCCGAAATGAACGACATGTGCGCGATCTGCATTGCGGGGCCACCGTTCGCATCCTGTCGCACGATTGCCGCCGCGTCCAGTGCCTGCCGTACCGAGGCGTCGCCGGTGGCGTGCAGCTTCGCGCCGAGGCCGAGTTCTGCGCAGCGTCGCAGCGAGGCGACGAGATCGTCCAGACTCCAGTACAGTTCACCGCGGAACTCTGGGTCGTGGTTCCCGTGCACGCACTTGTACGGTTGCAGTAGCGCGGTGGTGAGTGTCGTCGGTACGCCGTCGAGGACGAACTTCGCGAATCGCGGCTTGACGTGTTCGCTTTCGAAAGCGGCACCCCGCTCGAAGAGCTCTTCACCAACGGTGCCGGCCTCGATGAACGGGCGAATCGGCATCGAAGCGATGATGCGCATTTCCAGCTCCCCGGCTTCTTCGAGCGCGGCGAGTCCTTCGAAGTGCGGCAGCATCGTCGCGGCGTCCTGGACCGTCGTGATGCCGAGGGCGGAGAGCCGATCGAGCGCGGTGCGAAGCGCGGTTGCTTGCCGGGCCTGCGCATCCTTGTGCGACTTTGCCGCGACCCCTTCGGCGACGGCGCCGGTCAGCTCCCAGAGCGCGCCGGTGAGTCGGCCCTGGTCGTCACGAACGTACGTTCCGTCTTCGGGGTCTTCGGTCTGGGCAGTCACTCCCATCGCCTCGAGCGCCGCGGAGTTCACCTGGCGATTGTGCATGGTGTCATCGCGCAGCAGCACCGGATGGCCGCCAGCTGCCTCGTCGAGCTTCGCCAGAAACTCGACGTTGTTGAGCGTGGGCAGCACGCCGCTGCCGATGATGCCACCAATGACCCATTCGCCGGGCTCGAGGCGACTGGTCCAGTCGGTTACCTTCGCAAGAATGGCGTCGGCATCGTCGGTTGGGTCGAGCGGGAGTTCGTGCGCGAGTTGCGTGCCACCAAGGCTCAGGTGGAGGTGGCCGTCGATGAGTCCGGGCATCACAATGCCATCAGTGATCTCGACGACATCGGCCACCTCACCAGCGGCCTGTCTCACATCCTCGAGGGTGCCGGTTGCCGTCACGATGCCATCAGCGACGGCAAAGGCCTCGACCCAGTGATCGTCAGCAATCGCGGTCCAAATCTTGCCGGTGTAGATGGTGGTGTTCGTCATTCGTACTTCCTTGTTCGGATGCTCTGTTGGGGTGCTTTGTTCGGGTGCTTGGTCCGGATGCTGCGGGGGAGGTTACGCGATTGCGGGTGATTCGGCGGTTGTGGTTTCGGACGATACTGGGACATCCTGCTTGCCGCGTGTCATGACAAGGGCCGAGGCTGCGGCGGCGATCGCAAGCACGATGATCGCGACGGTGAGCATCATGTTGAAGCCTCCGGTGGCCTCGATGAGCTGCCCCGCAACGAGCGGCCCGACGGCGAGGCCGCCGCCGATCATGAGGTTGGTGGAGTTCATGACGTGGGTGCCGCCGACACGCGAAACGGTTGAGAGCAGGAAGGGCAGCAGCCACGACCACGCGAGCTTGAACACAAAGACGGCGATGATGAAACGTACGAGCCCTGGTCCACCGAATAGCAGCAACATGGAGCCACCCATCGCGACGTATCCCACCATGATGAAGAGATTGCCGTAGCGGGATTCACCGACGATCGTGGCGATCAGCGCAATCAGAGCGCCCGCTGCGGTTGCAATACCGATCATCGAGGCCGCAAGACCGATCTCTGTGCCGCCGGACGCGCCAATTTCAACCATGAACGTCCATGCACCGCCGAGTGAGAAGTAGAAGCCGAAGACGGCGACGAGTGCGCACACAAGCGCGAAGATATTGGTGCGACGTGCGGGTTTCGGCGTGGCGGCAGTGATCGCATCCTCGGTCGATTTCTTGAGTTCGTGTCCCTTGAGGCAGAAGGATGCGGGCAGGCACAGGAGGGCAAGTACGGCGAGGGTCAGGTAGACGGCGCTCACGCTTCGGCCCGCGAATAGGACGGGGAAGAGCAGCAGAATCGCGGCACCCATTCCGAGCTGTGCCACCAGGAAGACGCCGTAGGAGCGCGAGGGGTTCGTGGTCTTGGCGCTGATCGACAGAATCACAACGGTGATGGAACCTGCCGCGAGGGCCGTGATCGCCCGCAGGCCAAGGAGCGATTCGAAGGAGGGTGCCATTGCGGAGAGGACGTTGCCCGCAATCACGACGGCAATGCATCCGACCGAAACCCAGCGAATGTTGGCGCGACGAAGCCAGAGATAGGCCGGAATGGTCGCGAGACTGAAGCAGCCGAGCTCGACGGAGGCGATCAAGCCGACGCTGCCGGGGCTGAGGTTGTACTCGACGGCGAGCATTGATGCGATAACGGGCGCCACAAGGAGCACCGAATACAGCACTGCTGAGAAGGCGCCGATAAACACATTCGCTTTTGTGGATGCTGCTGGGGACAGGGTTGGTGGCATGACTGCACTCCTTTGTTGCATGACCAATGAGCCCCGCAGCGATCGCGCAATGCTGGATCAGTCTTTGAGACAGCGGACGCACCGCGGAGGGCTCGTGAAGCCGATAGCGAGTGATTAAGGAAATCGGAATCGGACGAGGTAAGAGTCACATCGAACCCGCATGATGCGCAATGCCTACAGGTGTAGAAGCACCCGTTGCTGCACGGGGTGTCAATTGGCTTGCAGGGTGTGACAAGTCATTGGGTGCTTTCTGCGCGGGGAGAAAGTGCGCGAATCGACATGGCACACCCTTCCGACATGGCACACTGGGTCCGATGCGGAGACACACCGAAGCCCACGCCAAGCGAAAGCATCGCCGGAAATGGCTGCTCATCATCCTGATCTCGCTTGTGTTCGTGATTCTTGGGGCCTTCATTTGGCTCGACGGCGACACCGGAACCGGTCTGATTGCGATGCTGTTCTTCGGCGGCGGTGTCATCGTCGGTGTCGCCGAACTGGCCGGATCTCAGTCTCGAATTTTCGGGATCTTGATGTCGATCGGCGCGCTCGGTCTCGGTGCGGCATCCACGTACATCTTCTTGACGGGACTGGCCGGGGAGGACCTCAGTTCCAGCACTCGCTCGCACACGACCATGATGATCGCCTCCGGTCTCGGGACGCTCCTCTTTGGCCTCGGCGGGATCGCGCTGCTCATCAGCACGATCCTGGGGATGATGCGACCACGTGACGCAGAAACTGACGAGTAGGATTCGTATTCAGCCAACTCAGAGCGGAGTACAACATGGAACAGCGCACACTCGGTCGGACAGGGCGAGATGTCTCGGTTATTGGTCTCGGAACCTGGCAGCTCGGCGCGGACTGGGGCAATGTCGCCAAGGATGCTGCGCTCGCGGTCCTGAGCGCGGCCTACGACAGCGGGGTGCGATTCTTCGATACTGCGGATGGCTACGGCGACGGTCGCAGCGAACAGTTGATCGGAAAATACCTGCGGACTGCGGGTGTTTCAGACGTCGTGGTCGCCACCAAGATGGGCCGGCGAGTCATGCCGCCTCGCGCGGAGCTGTTCAACCTTGACCAGTTCCGTGCGTGGACCGATCGATCCAGAGAAAACTTGGGCGTGGACACACTCGACTTGGTCCAACTGCATTGCCCACCGACCTCGGTCTACGGCGATGATGCGGTCTACGACGCGTTGGACACGCTCGTGGCCGAAAAGCGAATTGCAGCATACGGTTTCAGCGTCGAGACGCGAGCCGAAGCGCTGGCTGCGATTGCGCGCCCGAATGTGGCAAGCATCCAAATTGTCTTCAATATGCTTCGCCAGGGTGCGCTCGCCGAAGTGCTCCCCGCCGCAGCCGCGGCTGGCGTGGGGATTATCGCGCGCGTGCCACTCGCGAGCGGGCTGCTCGCCGGAAAATATGACGAGAACACCCAGTTCGCGGCGAACGACCATCGGAATTTCAACCGCCACGGTGAGGCCTTCGACGTGGGTGAAACCTTTGCTGGCGTGGACTTCGATCTTGGTCTCGAAGCAGTGAAGCGCCTCGCGCCGGTGGTTCCCGAGGGTGCGACACTCGCGCAATTCGCGCTGCGGTGGATCATCGATCAGCCCGGAGTGAGTACCGTCATTCCCGGCGCCCGGAACGTGAGCCAGGTCCAGGGTAATGTGGCAGCGGCACAGCTGGCAGCGATTACCGCGGAT
This sequence comes from Gulosibacter sp., assembly GCF_052090685.1. NCBI lineage: Bacteria > Bacillati > Actinomycetota > Actinomycetes > Micrococcales > Microbacteriaceae > Gulosibacter > Gulosibacter sp. The sequence continues at coordinate 23,792 of NZ_JBQDBE010000005.1, forward strand.
CAGGCTGCCGCGATCGAAGCCGTTTATCAAGAGCTGATCGCCCCGCAGATCGGCGATCGCTGGTAGTTCGCTCGTGCCGGCAACCGCACTGTTCCTCGTGCGCACTGGACGATCACATGTGAATCGGGTGCTTCACGCCGTGGAACATCCGAGCCAAAACACACTGACTATAGGCTGCACGCGTGGGGGAGGAAAGCGCGCTTATTGGGTTTATCGCATTTGGGCTTGTACTGGTGGGAATTGGGCTCGTCATTGTTCTGCTGATGACGCCTTTTGCGAAGCACCTTCCGGCCTCGATTGTGGCCCAGTATGTGCCGCCGGAGGGCGACATCATTGAGCATGGATTGGCAGTCCGGGCAGATCGGCGAGTGCTTGCCGCGGCAATCATCAACCTGGCAGTGCAAGACAAGATCCGCGTGCTCGCACCGCGCGAGGCGAAGGGTCCCGTTGCGATCGAGGCTCGCCTGGGCAAGGCAATTTCGCCGGAGGAGCGATTCCTGCTGCAGGCACTGCGGCCACCGCTACGAGGGCAGAAGCGCAGTCAACGGTACCTGCGCGCCCTTGCCGAGATCGGCATCCAAGTTCGCTCGGTAGAGGAAGCTCCGGATGTCTATTTTCTCAAGGGTCGTGGTGCATTTCGCGGCCATCAGCGGCGTGCTTTGGCGGAGTATTTTGATCACGCTCGCGAACGCGTTAAGCAGGACGGCATTGCCCGCAAAGTGACATTCAGCGTGCACCTGTATGTGCTGTCGTTGCTCTTTCTTGCGGTGTTGGTCGTGAGTGCGATCCTGATCCTCTATGCCTTTTTGGAGGGTGAGTGGGTCGGCGCGGTGGTCGCCAGTGTCACGTCGCTCGCACTGTTTTGGGTGCTTACGCTGTCACCGCCGCCAATGCTGTGGTTCACGGAACACGGGCGGGCACTTCGCCAGTATTTATCAGGTGTGCGGGACTATATCCGGCTGGGCGAGCAAGACCGATTGCGGATGCTGCAATCGCCGCAAGGCGCGTTGCGCACCCCGGCTGGTGGGCTGACTCCCGGCGGAGTGGCGCTTGGCCTTCCTGCGCAACCAACTGCGGGGGATCCGGTGGCACAGTCCAGTCTCGATCGGTTCTTACTCACGGAACGGCTGCTGCCATATGCCGTGTTGTTCCGCTTGGAAAATAAGTGGGAAGACGAATTCGAAAGGCTCGGCACCTCGAGTGTCACGCCGCAGAATTTGCGCGCGCTCGGATCAACCCTCGAGGGCGTCATGACGGTGCTGCAGGTGCTGCTGATCATCGGTCAACTGCTCAGGGTTGTTGGCAGCACGCTGTCGATCTTTGGGCGCGGAGACTAGCGGAAGAGGCTCCCGCGCTCCCCGCGGGATGTCCGGATGCGGGCCTCGGGTCGTTTGGCCGTCATGGATTGCGGCAGGCAGGCTCAGGTAGCGTGGCTTGAAAGCGCAGGGAAATACGAAGCTCGCGCGATGTCAAGTGAATGGTTGGGATTTTGGGATGATCATTGACGTCAAGCTCGACGGCTGGCAGTTTCATTGCTGTGGCGTCCTCCCCACTCTCGGCGAAGAAGTGCACTGGTGCGTGTTCGCGTGCGACCCGGAGCTTGTACCGTCAGGCGAACCGGCGCAATTCTATGAAGATCACCACGAGATGGAGGATGTCGGTTTTCCGACGTCGAGAATTTCCGGCCGGGTTCTCGAAATCTATCGAGAGTCGGTTCTTCGCGGGGGAGACGAGGCGCTCGGCGTTGTTGGAAATGCGTTATCTGCTGGCGGACGCGAGCAGCTGCAGTCGCTGAGTCTGGATGATTTTGTAGCCGGTAGGCGGGTGCTGGTTCGCTTGGAGATTCCGGATGGGAGCGAGTTGCCGCCGTATCAGGCGGAGCCCGACGAACCCGTGTGGAGGATTCGAAGTCGCGACGAACTCGGGGAAATGCTCAATGAACTGACTGGGAGGCTTGCTGAGGAGTACTTGGAAATTGCGGCCGTTGTTCGCAATCCGGAACAATCTTCGATTCAGATGACACCTCGAGCCTCAGGTGCTGCCGAGTTTCGTATGAGCCGTAGTTCGGGTGACGAGGATGGGATCGAAGTGAGTGCCGGAGATGGATTCTTCCGACTCGTTCCGGAGCCGCAATCGCTGCTGGAGATCGAGGCGATGCTCGTGGCAGTGGCAGCCGGCAATATTTCGAGTCGAGTTCTACTGGAGGACTCACGGGCCCCGATCTTCCGGATAGAGATCACCGGACATAGCCATCAAACTTGGCTGTGTGAGTTTCAACTCAAGCTTGATGAGCTTGGCCACGATGCTGATCGGTATTTGCGGCCGAGGATCGAGGCCGGAGACATTGTCTATGCGCCATGGAGCGGCTGATTCTTCCAGGTCGGATGAGTTCTCCGGAGCTGCGGATCCCTTCGCACCGGCTGAGTCGACCGACACAGCCGGTGCCACGTCCTAGGTAATTAGAAGGGCGGTGGTTCCTCGGCCGGGTCGGTGAGCGGAATTTTGATGCCACTGTCAGGTGGCCAGACTCCCGGCGTTCGCAGCGATACTGAGATGCCCCAGGTGTGGTGGGTGACGTTGAAGTAGTCGCTGGTGCGCAGGTGTTTGGTGGCTTCGTTGAACCGGCGCCAGCGGGCAGCGAGTACCTCGGGCGACAACACGGGTTCTTCGGCGTCGATTTCATCGGGCTCGACGAATACCGATACCGAGCCGGCTGCAGTCGTGGACCCGGAACCTGCACCGCGGTTGGCGGAGTCTGACCCGCGGGCAGCAGAGTCTGCACCCGCGGCGTCGGGGGTTGTCCCGGTGTCGGCCGGGTTGGCAGGCCCACGCCCGTCTTCCGAGGGTTCCGGCGGGTCCGGTGATTTTGGAGGTTCCGGGACTGGCCGGAATATCGGGCCGGGTGGCTCCGGTTGCACACTCACAAGCTGCCCGGACGGGCTGGTCCACACCAGCACTCCGCCAGGATGTTGCTGCACGCTCCAACCACGGTGATGTTTTTGGATGTGGTGGACTCGACAGAGGTGAGCCAGATTTTGTTGCGAGGTAGGCCCGCCGTCTTGATGCGTGATCGTGTGATCCAAATCGCTGGCGCTGGCTGCTTTGGTACAGCCAGCGAACCGGCAAGTGCGGTCCCGGATGCGCAGGAAGGTGCGCAGGCTGGCGGGTGGCTCGTAGGTATCGACGCTGATCACGTGTCCCGTGATCGGATGCGTCAATACTCGCCGCAACGTGGGTGCTTCGGCCGCGAGCTGACGGGCTTGCGCGGTACTCATAGGGTGCAGGCCATTGACCAGGGCAGCCTCGGGCACTCCGGTGGTGTGAGCGTCGACCGTGACCGGCGACGTGTTAGAGGCGCCAGTGGTGGTGTTGCCAGTGGTCGTGTTGCTAGCGGTGGACGCCCCCGCAGTCGGCAGCAGCGACAGTACCGGGATGGTGATTCCGACCGTTGCTTTTACCCGCGCGAGTCCCTGATTGGGGCCGTTGAGGATGCTTTGCGGGGTCGCCGTCAAGAGAGTGTCCGTGAACAGGTCGGCGCGGATCTGCGCGATCGTGCGCGTATCGGGCACGAATGCGGTGCCCTGCGCCCGCAGGTCTGGGTCGATCGAGCGCGCCATCTGTGCGTGGTGAGCTGCGTCGCGTTGGTGTTCGGCGCGCAATAACCGTGCTTGACGAGTGAGGAGGTCATCGATCGGGACCGCAAGCTGGGTGGGGATGGTCGCGTAGATCGTGGACATCCCCGCCGGATCGTGACTGATCCCAATATTCCGGTCGGCAAAAGCAGCCTCGAAGGCCTGTTCGAAGTCATCGCGGGCGAACTTCGCGGCTTGCCGTTCCGCGAACGACCGGGTTTGCCCACTGGTGTGCGTTTCGGCGTACGCCAGTACGGCGTCGCTGTACTCGGCGCGTTGCGACTCGTTGAGCAGGTGGTCGTGCCGCAGCAGCGCGACGGTGTGTGCGTACTCGATTCGCCCGGCTGCCAGGGCATCGACCCAGGAGGGGTAGCTCGCCATGAGCGTGTGGGCGTGGTTCGCGCGGTGGGCCAGGGAGGCATCGGACATGCGGGCTTCGACCGCGAACTCGCCGACAATTGCGCGGAGGTATTGGGCGCGGACCTGTTCGTACTCCTCGCCAGCGGCAGTACGGGGAGCGATGTCCGCTTTTGCGGTCGCCAAGTCATAGGAGGTCGCGAGGACGTGCACCAGGGCGGCGTCCGCGGCACGCTTCGAGCGCTCCGCGGAGGCAAACGCCCGCCGCGAGGCCCGCAACACGTCGGCAGTATCCGCACCGGCATCGTCGCCAGCACTGTCGCTGTGGTTCGGGTTGTCGGTGGCTGCAGTCATGATTGGGTCACCTCCAAAACGGGAGTATCGGCCGTGCGTGATACCACCATTCAACCACAATAAATCGAACAAAGCAACGATAAATGGGAAAACAATTATTCGAATCTAGAACCGAAGGCGCCAGGGCATCCGCCGCATCCGCCCCGACATCGCATCCGCCCCGACATCGCATCCGCCCCGACGCCGCATCCGACCCGACGGGCGGACTATTCCGTATCGATAGTCGACACCAACTCGGCCTTCACCGTCAGCACTTTCTTCGTCATCGATGCATCCGCGTAGAACACGAAATAGTCGCCCTCTTGCCGATACTTTGACGCCGCCACGGTTCGCTCGTAGCTGCCGGACTTTCCCAGGGTTTTGTTGATCAAGAATGTTGCCATGCGCGGATTCTATTGGTCTCACCCGCGTAGAATTCGCGCATGGCAACTCCGATTGAGACCGTCCCCGGTGTCGCAGCAGCGGCGCGAAAGGCACTTGCAACGAAGGGGTACGTCGACCTCGAGTCACTCAACTCCGCCAACTATCAAGAGCTAGCATCCCTCAACGGCGTGGGCGTTCGCAGTCTCGAGCGGATTCAAAGTGCGCTCGAGCGGAAGGGCATGAGCCTCGCCGGTAGTATCCCAGCCCCGGAACCGAGCGGTACGGTGTACATCGAGGGTCACACCGGCCAGAACGCGAAAGACATCAAAACCGCGCAGACCGCGCAGCGTCCTGAAGACTTCATCGAGTCGCTCGACACGGAGCGTCGTATCGCACACGGTCGAATGCTGCTCGAATTGTTCAATCGGATTACCGGGGCGGAACCCGTGATGTGGGGTCCGTCCATGATCGGCTACGGGCAGGTGCACTACAAGTACGCCACCGGACGCGAAGGGGACACCTTCAAGGTCGGATTCAGCCCGCGCAAAGCAAAACTGTCTCTGTACGGACTCACGGACGGTCCCGACGCGGCTACGGACCTCGAACAGCTTGGCAAGTACACCGTGGGTGCCTCTTGTCTCTACATCAACAAGCCAGAAGACATCGACCTGGATGTGTTGTCCCGCCTGATCGAAAAGGCTTGGCAAGCGCCGTCGACACAGTGCTGACGGTGCGCGGGACACGGAGCGGCCCTCACAAGGCCCGAATTCGCGCGCCAATCTCGGTTGAGCGAGAATAGATCGGTAGGCGTCAGCTCAGCGCAGACGGCTCAGCGCAGACGCGGGAACTCGCTGGCGATGTGGCGGGACTAAACGAGGTAAGTACAGTGCAAAAAACCGTGGACCATGACCAGCGTCGCGCAGAAATTGTGGGCACCACGTGGCGAATCATCGCGCGACAGGGAATGGCTGGCGCCACGATGCGGCAAATTGCGCAGGAAGCCGGGTACGCGAACGGTGCCTTGAAGCCGTACTTTCCCACCAAAGCCGATTTGATGCAGGCGACATACGCCCACGTATTTGCGAGGACAAACGAACGGGTAGTCGCACAAGTAAACGGCCTCACCGGTTTGGCTGCATTGACGGCATTCTTCAATGAAATCCTTCCGCTCAATTCCGAATTGCTCGATGAGGCTCGCGTAGTCATTGCGTTCTGGAGCGAAGCCACCAACGACCCGCCGGCACAGGAACTCTTCGAAGATTCCATCGGCGAATGGCGAAATTGGTTGCTCGATTGGTGCGCCGAAATAGACCGTTCGCGGTCTTGGGAAGCTGAGGTGGATGCACTACTCAGCTTCGCGCTTGGGACGCAGATTACTGCGGCGCTGCTCCCCGGAGCCACCGGGAGCGTTGAACAACTCAAAGCGCAACTGCAGCTGCAACTCAATACGCTCGTTGGCGCTCCCTAACCAATTCGCTGCTACACGAGAGGAGTATGGATGCGGTGGGTCTTCTTAGTCGCGGCAATCATTCTTGAGGTGACCGCTTCACTCTCGCTACGGGGTGCGCTCGACGCACCCTGGCTCTACGCGGTGGTTGCGGTCGGGTACACGGCCTCATTCGGAGCACTGTTCCTCTCACTCCGACGCGGTATGCCGCTGGGCGTGGGGTATGGGATTTGGGGTGCGTGCGGGGTCGCACTCACAGCGATCATGTCTTGGGTCATCTTCAACGAACCGATCACGCTTGTTATGGGAATCGGAATCGTCATCGTGATGGTCGGTGTCCTGCTGGTTGAGCTTGGATCACAGGCGGCCTCGAAGAAGCGAGCAGAAGCTTGAGCGGGCTCGCACTCTTGGCGCTCCTCGGCGCGATCGTTATGGAGGTCAGCGGCACCCTGTCACTGCGAAAGGCAACCGATGGACCACGTCGATGGTGGATCGGTGTTGTTCTGTGTTACGCAGTGGCCTTCACCCTCTTGGCCGTAACGCTGCAACTTGGAGTCCCGCTTGGCGTTGCCTATGGAATCTGGGCCGCGACCGGTGTAGCCCTCATCGCAATTCTTGACCGACTGATCTTCAAGGAGCCGCTGACATGGGTGATGAGCCTCGGCATCATCCTCATTGTGGGCGGAGTGCTGCTTATTGAAACGGGCGGCGCACACTAGCGCCGCCAACTACTCCTCGGTCATCGCAAGCAGGAGTGGTAGCGCCCGAGGTAAGTCCTCGGTGAGCACTTTTTCATCGTAAGCGGAAGCTGAAGCAAGTCCTTCGGCGGCATAGCGAACGGTGAGGATGCGGTCGGGGTCAAGCCCGTCTTCGGCAAAGAATTCACGCCAATACTCGTTATCGCGCTCGCTCAATTCATCAATGCCGGGAATCCCCATTAAGTACGTCCCGAAATCCGCGAACCCCGCGAACTCGACGCGAATGGGGGAGTCCGGGTCGCACAGCGCACGGACATAGGCGCGCAGACCTTTGCCCGGATGGTTTTCCGAAAGGTCAACCTGCGCGCGAATTGCGGCTTGTAACCCCTCAAAATACTCCTCAAGCACCGACAGGAGCAGTTCATCCTTGCTTGAGAAGTGATGAAGCAGGCCACTCTTCGAAACGCCGGCTTCAGAAGCGATCTGTTGCACCGTCGTTGCGGTTCCTCGCTCAACGAGCACTTTTCGGGCAGCCACCAGGATTTCCTGACGCGTGCGCTCGGTATTTCGTGAACTGTCTGTCGCCGTCATTACTTGACCACCTCAATGGTTCCGGTGTCTTCATTCACCGAGATCTCACGAGGAATCGTCCGCCATGCGAATATTCCGGCGATGAGCAGGATAACGGCTGCCACCACCGCGGTAATTTGCATGGCGCCGGTGAAGCTGTGTTGAATCATCTCGATCAGTGCGGGATCGCTTCCGTCGATGGCCTCGAGACCCGCAGCGAGCGATTCGTGAACTGCACCACGCATCCCTTCCGGAACCGTAGCCAGATCGGGCAACTGCACTCGGTACAGGGAGGTGAGCAGTGACCCGAGCACCGCGATGCCGAGGGCAACGCCGAGTTCGTACGAGGTTTCCGAGATTGCCGAGGCGGCACCCGCTCGCGACCGAGGGACTGAGCCGACCACGGCATCCATCCCCACTGTCGTCGCCAAGCCGATACCGAATCCGGTGATGAGCAAGGACACAACGATCCAGCTAATACCGTCTAGGCCCTCGCTAAACGCCAGCAGGCCGAGGCCAGCTGAAGCCACAATGAGCCCGAGACCGGTGGCACCACCCATCCCGAGTCGAGCAACGGTGACCGAGACGGCCAAAATCACGATCATCATGGCGACGGTGGCGGGCAACTCCATCAACCCAGCCTGCAGTGGCGAAAGTCCGCGCACGAGCTGGAGGTATTGCGAAAAGAAGAACAGCAGACCACTCAGTGCGAAAATCGCGAGACCGATCGCAATTACCGAGCCGCGAAATGCCGGAACGGCAAAGAGCTCGAGATCGACCATCGGTACCGTAAGCCGTTTCTGTCGACGGATGAACAGCCACCCCGCGAGCACACCGACCACGATGGCCAAGAGCAAGACCCAGTCGAACCCGCCGCCAAACACTCGCTTAATTGCGAAGACGAGCGGCACGATGGCAGCGATTGACAGGATGGAGGAGAGCCAGTCGACGGATTGTGGTTTGGGATTCTTTGACTCGGGAAGCAGGAAGAGCCCGGTGACCACCAGGATGAGCATCACCGGGATATTGATGAGGAACACTGCACCCCACCAGAAGTGCTCGAGCAGGACGCCGCCCACGAGTGGCCCGAGTGCGGCTCCACCGGCTGCACCCGCCGACCAGATTGCGATCGCACGAGTTCGCTCCTTGGGAACGGCGAACATGTGCCGAATGATCGAGAGGGTTGAGGGCATCAGCGTTGCGCCACTGACACCGAGTAGTGCGCGAGCGGCAATGAGAATTTCTGCGGTGGGCGCGAATGCGGCGATTGCCGAGGCAAGGCCGAAGCCAAGTGCACCGATCATGAGCAGTTTTTTACGGCCGATTCGGTCGGCGAGGTTACCCATGGTGATGAGCAGCCCTGCGAGTGCAAATGAATAAATGTCGCCGATCCACAACAGCTGATTTGCCGTCGGGTCAAGTGTTGCGCTCAGGGATGGCACCGCGAGGGCAAGCACCGTGCCGTCAATCGCAAGCAGCGTTACTGCGAGCACGAGTACGGCCAGGGAAGCCCATTCGCGGGCGCCGGCGCGCGGCGAAGGTGGTGTCAACTCGAACATGAAGTCCATAGTACAGACCATCTGGTCGGTTGTGGTGACTGGGTGGTTAATTCGGGTGTGAAGCGTACGCTACCGGAGCATGACACAACACAATCGAACGCCGGATCACACTGAGCACGTTGATCTGCTCGTCATTGGCTGGGGTAAGGGCGGAAAGACCCTCGCCGCTACGGCCGCTCGGAAGGGGCTGCGCGTGGCGATGGTTGAGCGAGATTCAGGCCGAGTGGGTGGCACGTGCATCAATGTTGCCTGCGTGCCGACGAAGATTCTCGTGCACGAGGCCGAGACCCGTCGAGCGGGAGATGACCCGGGAGCATCCTTCGCCAACGCGGTCGAGCGCCGCGATACGCTCACCGGCGCGATGCGAAAGAAAAACTTCTCGGTGCTGAGCGAACTTGATTCGGTGCTGCTCGTGAGCGGCACTGCCGCATTTGTCGGTGAACGTGAAGTGGCTGTCACCGGCGGCGAGGACCTGCTGAGGATCACCGCCGACAAGGGGCTCATCAATACCGGCACAGAGCCGTCCGTGCCGCCGATTTCGGGCGCAGTGGTTGGCGGGAGGATCCACAATTCCGAGACGATCCAGCACATCGACCCGGTACCGAGCTCGCTGGTGGTGGTTGGCGGTGGCTATGTCGGGCTCGAGTTCGCGTCGATCTTCGCGCACTTCGAAACGAAGGTCACGGTGCTGGACCGCGGCCAACGCGCGCTGAAGCACGAGGATGCGGATGTCGCGGAAACTGCGGTGAACATCCTTGTCGATCGGGGAGTTGAGCTGATTTCCGGGGCCTCGGTTACCGAGATTTCTGAAGACGACCTATCCGCGCGAGTCGCCTATGAAGTCTCGGGCAATGAACACAGTATTGAAGCCGACGCGGTGCTCCTTGCCCTGGGGCGAACACCGGTCACGAGTGATCTCGAGCTCGCGCGCGCTGGCATAGACACCGATGATCGTGGCTACGTGGTGGTCAATGATCGACTGCAGACCTCGGCCGAAGGCGTGTTTGCGCTCGGCGATGTGAACGGCGGACCGCAATTCACCTATGTTTCTCTCGACGATAACCGGGTTGTCGCCGACCAACTCTTCGGCGAAGGTGAGCGATCCACGAGCGACCGTGTTGCGACGCCGTATGTGATGTTCCTCACGCCGCCGCTGGCCCGAGTGGGGCTCAACGAAGCGGATGCGCGCGGGCAGGGCTACCAGGTCGCAGTCGCGGCAAAGCAGGTCGCGGACATCGCCGCTGCCCCGCGTGCCAAAATCGATGGCGATCCGCGGGGCCTGGTTAAAGTCGTCGTGGATGCGAAGACCGATCTTGTCCTTGGCGCGGCACTCATGCACGTGCATGCTGAGGAAGTGATCAATTTGGTGGCGATGGCGATTCGCCACGGCATCACCGCGACGGAACTTCGAGACTCGATTTATACGCATCCATCGATGACTGAGGCGCTCAATGAGGTGCTCGGGGCGCTCTGAGCCACAAGCGATCCGGCTCGCGGGTGCCGCGATATCGGTGACTTTTCGTGATCGCGGTCGAGCAGGGCGACTAGCGATCACGCCCGAAGAGGCGGCTCCAGAACGAGGGCTTCTTCTTCTTCGGGGCTGATTCGGATGCTGAGTCAGGCTCGGATGCGCGCGTGGCTGCTTGAGCAGGCGGCGTCTGCGTTTCCGCCGTTGCGTAAGGCGCCGTAGTCTGGTCACTGATTGGGTCACCAACCCGGTGTGCGCCTGGAGTGTCGGCGGGAACCTCGCGAAGCTGCCAGGATTCGATGTCGCGCAGATCGAGGGGCGTCTCGTTGATGAAGTTGAAACCGTGCCAGTTGAAGCCCACTGCCCACGCACAGAACTCGTCAAACCACATCAGTGCCGAAACCGGTGGCATTTCGTCTTCTTCCTCCTCGAGGTCCTCTGCATCCGCCTGTGCCGCATCCGCCTGTGCCGCTTCGGCCTCGAGATCCTGTTTGGCGCGATCGAGCACCGCCTGTTCGAAACTCAACGGATCCCCGTTCGCGCCCCATTCCCCGCCGATGTCCGCCGCCCGCCAGGTTGGTGGGCACAGTTCTTCGGGCGACTCATCGGTACCCGTGATTTCCCTTTCACCGATGGGGCCGCTGACGCGAAGGTCGATCGATTCACCCGTGTCGTTGTATTCGAAATGGAAGAAATTCTGCTCTTCTGGTTGTTTGAGGAAGCGTTCGCCGCCCAATACGAGCTTGGTATCGCCGTATTGTGCAACCGTAACGTCGCTACTGGGATTACCAATGCGGGGTGCTTTGGCGTCATTCGAAAACACGATCACGGGTGTCCCAGGATCAAAGAGATCCTCAGCCATCGCCAGGGCATCGGCAGCGCCGCCAGGCTCGCCGTGCTGAAGATCGTCTTTGGGAAGGGTAGGAGACACTGCGTGGACCCGGAATGTAGTCATGGCGACACGGTAACGATCGCGGTTGACCGATTGTCCAGGATTCTCGGCAGTTCCTGATTGGTTACCCCTGCGGATCGACTCCGCTGTAATACTTTGCGACCATCCTCAGCCAATATGGTGCCGCCGGCGCAAGGAGGCATTCTATTGTCGTGGGTATGAATTCGTTACCGACGACTGCCTGGAATCTCGTGTACGAAGCGGGGGAGCGAGGCCAATTCTCCACGGTGGAGCACATTGATCTGCCCGCAATCCCGCCCGCGGGTTGGTCGGGTAACGACGGTCCCGCCATTGCGCCGCAATCCTGGCCGCGAAGCCCTGAAAGCGGCCTTCCGATGCGGCACGCACTCACCCTGTACCTGCCGGGTGAGTACCTGTGTCGCGGCCCAGAGTTTCCCGGCATCGCGATCTTTCAGGGGGATACCGAGCGAGAGCGACTGAGCGAGACCGAACACGCCGCCGTCCTCGCGGGTACCGCGCCACCGGAAGTCGTTCCCGATACCTGCGGCCTGGGACCCTACAAACCGCATCCGCAACTGGTGACGGCACAAGCTCCGTTCGCGAAGAAGCGGTTTGCGTTGATTTGGCTCACTGCAGAGGAACTCGCTCCCGGCCCGGTGCCACCGCCAGCGGACACTCGCGGAACAGTGCCGGCCGAAGCGGCGGCCGAGGCATCGGGAGAACACGGCGTGAATGCATGGGATCACCCGCATCCTCAGCGCAAGGTATGGCTCATTCCCCGAAAGGATCCCAATGTCGGCAAACCGATGACACCGTCACCGAACGCCGACGGTACCGGCTATCAGGATGCGCATGATCCGAATACTTGGGAACTCAAGCGCTGGGCCGCAGCACCCGGATTCGAGTATGCAAACCACCTCGGCGGTACCTATATGCAAATTGACTGGGTCCCTTCGCTCAGCCCATACTTTCTGCAGTTGAACAATCTTGCCGGGTTTGACCTGCGCACGATGAGTTCGAAGAACGGCATTCTTGCAATAGACCTGCAGAGCGGTGAGTTTCACCATATTGGTTGACAGGCGCCGGTTAGTTCATAGGCGCTTGTTAGCCAATAAGCACCTCTCGTGAAATTTCAATCAACCATAGAACAACAAGGGATTTCAATATGGCCCATTTCGAAGACTTTGTCATAAAGCTCATGGTGATCGATCGACTCACGTACAAGAAGGTCATCGTTACACCGTATGAGAACGCGCATCAATGGCTCATGGCGGAACGGGGTATTGATATCTCCGCTGCAGACGCACTGATCCACGGCGAATATTTTGCGAAGCGAATTCCGGAAATTGAACAGTGGGCTCGTGAACTGGAAATTACCGACGAGCAGCTGGAGCAGGTCGACACGCTGCTCTATGACGGCGGTCTCAGCGCATTCATGCTCTTATCACCTTCGTGGGACGGTGAAGACGACCTTTACCGGGTGCGGACCTGGGCGGATGTGACGAAGGAACGATTCCCGCAGCTCGAGAAACTCACCGTAGTGGGTCCCATTGACACCATGGCGGATGCGGCGCGGGAAGGCTTGGAATCGGCCGGCGTGATAATCGAAGTCTGGTAGCGGAAGGCTAATCGCACCGAACTTGCGGGGTCGACGGTCGGCACGCACTGTAACTATTCCTCAGCGAGGAAGTGGATTGGGATTTCCTCGGTTCCGAGCTCGACCGTGTCGCCGGCATCATCCCTAGCCGAAAAATGGATGTTGATTACGGCACTCTCGGTTTCGAGAGGAACCATAAACCACACCGTATTTTCGGAGGGCAGCACCACGTCATTCTGCTCAGCGAGGAAGGTTTCTATTGTGCTGCCGTCCGCGAGCGTGAGTGAAATAGCTGCCGTGGGCAGTGCCTGAGGAATACTCGTTATCGAGTTGGTGGTGATTCCCACAAAGACATGACCCGGATCTGCCCAAGGATAGAGGCCGCTACTTAGAATTTGCGCAGTTTGGGTGCTTTCGATAAATCCTGCGGCGATGATTTCTTCACCGTAACTCGCCTCATCACGGATTTCCCACCAGTAATCTTCCACGACCGGTTCGATGCTCGAGTGATAGTGCTCTTCAAGATCCGAATGCACGCGCGATCCATCGATAAGACTCAGCTGCTGGTTACGGTCGCTAAACGTGACGTCAAGCACGACGTCTTCCGGTGCGCTGTTCTCAGGAACGGACAGGACGACCCAGCCCGTGGCGGGGTACCCGACCCCGGTGACGCCCTGCCCGACCGTGATGTCGGTGACCAGTCCAACCTCTTCGTCATCAACCACGGCGCTGAACTCAAAGAGATTCGTCGTGGAGTAGTCCATCGGCATCATCGTGGGGGCTTGCCAGCTGAGTTCAGCCACCAAAAAGGTTTCCCCGGCAGCGGCTCGAATGTCTTTCGAGCTGTCTTCTTCAGTCTCCGAAGAGCCCGATGGATCGAGCATTTCTCCCGCTTGGGACGGCAGCGTGTCGGTCATCTGCGAAGCAGTGAGTTGTACGGCCAAATCCGGCAACTCGAGGGGTTCGGTTCCTTCAACGGGTTCCAATACGAGGTCGAGTTGAGAAAAGTCCGACGAAGAATCCAAATACGTTCCTCGCAGTGATTCGATTTGCCGTTCGGCGCTCCCAAACGCGCAGCCGCTCAGCAATAGGAGTGTGCACGCCGCCAAAATAGACGCACGTGAAGAGAGCTTCAGACGGCTCATTACATCGGCCCTTTCTCGGCTGCGCTATCGAGTGTTGTCATGAGTGAGCGTCAATGGCGATACGAACTCAAGGTTGGCAAAGTCTTCCGCGAAACCTTCGCGCCGGGGATAGGGATCGATTGTCGTAATGAATTCAGCGGCGGTGGTTGTCGAAGGAATCTCGAACCATGCCAACTGCCCAACGCCATAGGTGCTAACCGTGTCTATCGCGTCCAGAACTGTCCCATCGGGTAACCGAAGTTGGAAGGTGGTGCCACTTCCGAACGGTAGTGCGTCCATGCCTGTGGAGACGCGGGAACTGGTGAAATGCTGGTTGTAGTTGAAATTGACGGCGAGGTACATATTGCCTTCGTCAGCCCAGCCGTATTCGGCGGTCATAGGGGTGAGGTGGGCATCATCGATCCCGATATAGATGGCGTCGGTATCTCCGGTTTCATCGGTTGCTCGCTCGGAAAGCGAGTCTTGTTCGTTTATCGCGACCTCGTTTGCTGCCGCATAGAAGTGCTCAATATCTGAGTCCACGCGCGATCCATCAATAAGACTGAGCTGCTGCGTGCTGCCGCTCGCTTCGATCTGCAGCACCGCGTCAGTGGGGTGAGCGTCTGCAGAAGCGGAAAAGAGCAATATTGACTCACCCTGCATCCACTCAATCAAAAAAGATTCTTGTTCGCGATCGCTAAACAACACGCTGAATTGGGGCCGGGCAAGCTGGCTGCTGTCCGCACCCAGCCAATAATTCGATTGCACATCAAGCCGGACTGCGTGAAACACCTCGCCATTGGGTGCGGCAATTTCTTCATTTGGAAGTCGCTCTTCCGAAGCCGGAATGCGGGTGTTTACCTTAATTGCCGCATCCCGAGACAGAGAATCGGACTCCGTGATCTTGGTCACGCGAATTGTACTGCCGGGGATATCGACGCGATTATCATCCGTTCGTTCGATTGTGGTGCCTTCGAAGCCATTGGGAAGCTCATTGAGCTCGAAGAATGGCTGATCCTCGGCAACAACTTCCCACGGTGAGCTTGGCTCGACGAGAGAACAACCGGTGAGGACTAGAACTGCGGCTACGAGTCCGAGCGTGAGCGACGCGAAGCGACGTCGACCCCTCACCTCGAGGGACGTTATTCCAGGATGCACACCCAACAACCTAACAGCGCCCATTTGCGCGTGAAATACGCCGCTGGGGCTAATCGGTTCGAGAAATGTTACCCTTCATGCTGAGCCGGTCATGCCCAGCCAATGACACTGAGCCAATAATCAGGTCGAGTCCGGAATAGCTGTCAGGGTGGACTGTTGTAGTCACTGCAAGTCAGCCGACAGAATGGAGAGTTTCATGCCAGACACAAAGCGCGTAGTAATCCTCGGAGGTCACGGCAAGATTGCCCTGTTGGCCGCACCCAAGCTCCAGGAGGCGGGCTACGACGTCTACTCGGTCATCCGCAATGCCGACCAGGTCGATGACATTGAGGCAGCAGGTGCGAACCCCGTCGTGCTTGATATCGAATCGGCAGATCAGACGGCGCTCGCGGGCGCTTTTGCCGGGGCGGAAGCCGTGGTGTTCTCGGCCGGTGCCGGTGGTGGCAATCCAGCTCGCACGAACGCGGTCGACTTCGAAGCCGCGGTGCGTTCGATGGATGCTGCGGAGCAGGCAGGCGTCAAGCGTTACGTCATCGTCTCCTATGCCTCCGCGGGCGTGGATCCTGAGCGGGTTGACCCGGAGGACTCCTTCTACCCGTACGTGAAGGCCAAGCACGGCGCCGACGCGCACCTGCGCGAAAGTGCCCTGGACTACACGATCCTTGGCCCGGGCCTGCTCACGCTTGAACCTTCAGCTGGCAAGGTGTTGCTTGCGGATGCTGAGGCGAAGGTCGACGGAGAACAGCCAAGTGACGAGGTGGCCGTCACCGCACGGGAGCTCGTGGCCGATGTCATTACCCACGTGATCGCTAATAAAGCCGCGATTCGGGAAACCGTCAATTTCTACGATGGCGAAGTGCCGCTTGCCGAGGCAATCCGCTAGTTTCGCGAGCTTCGAGGCCGCGAGGGTATGGGGCCTCGAACGCCGAGGCCGCGCTACTCCATTGAAAAGTCGACGGGCTGGGTAAATACGAGATCACCAAGATCTTCGGCCAGCCCGTCACGCCGCGGGTACGGCTCAACATTGATTACCACCGTCACGCGTTGCGTGTCGACCGGTATTTGAAACCAAGCAATGGATACGGACTCGGAATAGGGGCTGATGTCCGACGTAATTTGTTCGGCCGGAATCACCGAGCCATCGCCGAGATGGACCTCATATGTCGTACCATCCTCGAACTCGTATTCGCTATCCGCGGCGTTGGGGCGGGACATTGATTGGACCGGCACGAATTGAAAGCCGAGGTAGATGTGCCCCGCCTCGGCCCAACCAAGTCCGGGGATCATTGGAGCAATGACGTTCCCGAAGCCTCTGACCCATACGCGGTCGGTTTCGCCATGGTCGTTGGTTGTGATTGCGTAGAGCTCGTGATCGTGGACGTTGTCCATCGAAACCACCTCGTAACGACCATAGATACGCTCCACGTCAGAATGCACTCGAGAGCCATCGATCAGGCTCAGTGACTGCACGATTCCATCCGTCTCAACCTCGAAGACATAGTCCTCGGGTGCCGCATCCTCCGGGGCAGCAAAGAGGTGCCACTGGTGTTGATTTGCTTCTTCGAGGATGATCGGTGGCTTGTCGCCGAGCACGAAACGATAGCTATCCATGAAGTAATCTTCGGAATCGAGCGTTGGCCAGTAATTGGCTCGAAAACTAAAGGAGACGGCGTAAAACAGCTCACCCTCGTTTGCTTGGAGGCCGCTTTCAGCAATATTCGCATCCGAATACCCCAATAGCTCTGCTGCCTCCGCTGCAATTTCTTCCGGCAGAGTATCCGACTGCGAGAGTGTGCTCACCCGGATGAAGTCACTATTTGTCTCCACGAGGTAGTCGTCTCCGGCAGGAGGTTTCGTCCGTTCGAATCCAGCCTGGTAATGATCAAAGGTGACGATTGGAGTGTCCGCTGCCAACTCATCCCAGGTCGATGTGGGTGGCGCGCAGCCAACGACCAATGCGAGTGTCAGGCTGGTGATCACGCTGATGTGAAACCATCGGCGCTTGCTCATGCTGGGCAACTGGCTCTCCTCCTCGCATCCGTAATTACCCTACTGGCGTGGCTACCATTGGCGGCAGAACCTCGGAGGGAAAAGCGGGAACGATGGTTGACAACGACGTAAACCCAAAGCATGACCGTGTATCGCAGGTGATGGCGGCGGTATCGAGGGTCGACTTCTTGCCTCCCTCCGCGCGCAGACGCGCACACATCGACGCACCGCTGCGCATCGGATTCGGGCAAACGAACTCGCAGCCGCGGACGGTCGCCAATATGATGCGGCTGCTGGATGTGCGCCCCGGGCATCGAGTGCTCGATGTCGGTTCGGGCTCGGGCTGGTCATCCGCCATCCTCGGCGAGCTAGTGGGCGAAGCCGGATCGGTCATTGGCGTTGAACGGGTCCCGGAACTCGTGGAACGTTCACGACAGGTAATTGGGGCTCGCGGCCGCGGCTGGGTAGAGATTCGAAGCGCGAAGACTGGAATCCTTGGTGCGCCGGAGGACGGACCGTTTGACCGCATCCTGGTGTCTGCGGAGGCGCAAGAACTGCCACGACAGCTCGTGGATCAGCTCGCGGAGGGCGGCAAGATGGTGATTCCGGTGGCGCAGCGGATGCTCAAGGTGGTGCGGCTGGATGGTGAGGTCACCGTGACCGAGCACGGCGCCTACGTGTTTGTGCCGCTGATCGAGGATTGATCGCGAGCTATTTCGGGAGGTCAGAACGGAACCGGGACACCGCGATCAGGCCGATTAGCAGCACTCCAATCGGCAGCAGCATCGCATTGCCCATCGCGGAAGAGAGGTCGGTCGTTGCGACTCCCACCTGCATGACTGCGCCGAGTGAAGCAGACCCGATTGCAGCGCCGACCTGTCGGGCGGTGTTGTAGAAGCCCGAACCCGCACCAATGAGGTGGCGGGGGAGCCCGCGCATCGCGATCGTGGAGTTCGAAGACCAACACAGTGCGTTCGAGGCCCCGAGCAAGACAATTGGGATGAGCATCCACCCGGCCGGAACACCTGGGCGCATGAGGGCGGCGAAGAGAACCATCGAGCTGATCAGGGTCGAGAAGCCGATCATTGAGACGACTCCCGGACGTAGCCTGTCGGCGAGGCGGCCGACAAATGGCGCGAGGGTGATCGAGATGATGGCCATCGGCATGATCATGAACCCTGCGAGTTCGGATGACAGGCCAGCGCCGGATTGCAGGTGCAGCATGATTGGCAGCTGGATTGAGTAAACCGTGAACCCCAGCGTGGTGACCGAGATCGCGCCGAGGGTGAAGTTGCGAATGGTGAACAGTTCGATTGGCATGAGCGCGGAGGCGCCGCGTTTGGATGCGCGGCGCTGTAGCAGGACGAAGACCACCGCAGCGGTGATGCCGAGTGCCAGCACGCCCCAAATCCAGGCTGGCCAGTCGGTGTCCGGGCCCTGCTGGAGCGTGAACACGACGGCGAAGACCGCGATGATCGACACGATGACGCTGGTGATATCGATTTTCGACACCGCGGTCGGGAGCTTTGGCACCCAGCGCAGCGCCATGAACAGTGCCACGATCCCGAGCGGGACGTAGAGCAGGAACACCCACCGCCAGCCTGCCGAGCCAACGATGAATCCGCCGATGACCGGTCCGATCAGGCCCGAAGAGCCGGCGACCGCGCTCCAGACACCCATTGCGGCTCCGCGCTTGTCTCGGGGGAAGATCTGGTTGATGACGCTGAGCGGCTGCGGATTCATCAGGGATGCGCCGAGTCCCTGCACTGCTCGGACGACAATGAGCACTTCAATGGTCGGCGCGAAGAAACAGGCGAGGGCCGAGATGGTGAAGAGGCCCAGTCCAATGGCATAGATATTGCGCTGCCCGAAACGGTCACCAAGTCGGCCCGTAACCAGCAGGGGAGCGGCGAACATGAGGAGGTAGATCGCCGAGACCCACACCACCTGGTTGACGCTCGCGCCCAGGTCTTCGCGAATATGTGGCACCGCGACCGCCACGAGCGATTGGTCGACCATCGTGGTGAACAGCCCGATGCAGAGGGCGGTCAGTGCTCGCCAAGCTTGCTGCTTTGGGATGTGACCTTGTGCCGAGTTGGCTGACGAAGCTGCGTCAGCTGAAGAAGAAGGTCCGGTGCTCATCGCATCCACCATAGGCCCTGCTCGCGAGCTGGCGAGCTAGCGGCGAGCCATCAATCGCCTCCACCAATGCAGAGTGGTCACTGCTTGTTGGAACAAACGGAAATACCAACAAGCAGTGACCACTCTGCGGGCGAGGTTGTTGCAGAAGGTGTTGCGCCAGCTACGCGCGAACGGCGAGGACCTGCTCGGCGACGCGCTTGGGCGAGATGCCGTACTTGTCGAGGAGGAAGTCGTTCGGGCCGGATTCCGACCAGCCGTCTTCGAGGCCGATGCGCGTGAGGCGCGTGGGCTTGTCCGACTCCACAAGCAGCTCTGCGACGAGCGAACCGAGACCGTTGATCTTGGTGTGCTCTTCGACGGTGAATACTCGGTCAACATTGCCGATGAGCGAGAGGAGTTCCTGCTCGTCGAGCGGCTTGAGCGAGGGGAGGTGGATGACGCGGGCCGAGACACCCTGCTCCTGAAGCAGATCAGCGGCTTCCACGGTGCGCGAGGTCTGCACACCGGTGGAGATGAGCGTGACGTCGGAGCCTTCGCGCACGAGACGCGGTTTGCCGAGCTCGAACTCGTAGGCCTCGGTGAAGACCGGAACAACGGGGTCGCGAGCAACGCGGATGTACAGCGGGCCGTCGAATTCGGCGGCCCAGCGGACCATTGCTTCGAGCTCGTACTCGTCGGCCGGCGCCAGGACGGTCATATTCGGCATCGCGCGCATGACCGCGAGGTCTTCGATGTCCTGGTGCGTCTTCCCGGCGGCACCGTTCAGAAGGCCCGAGTAGGCAGCGGCGAGGCGAACCGGTGCCTTCGTCTGCGAGACGAGCATGCGGATCTGGTCGAGCGCACGGTTCGTGAGGAACACGCCGAAGGTTGAGAGCCACGGACGGTAGCCGACCGTGGACATGCCCACAGCCATGCCGACCATGTTCTGCTCGGCAATACCAACCTGGACGAAAGCATCCGGGTTGTCTTTGGCCATGATGTCAGCCTTGGTGGATGTCCCGAGGTCACCGTCGAGGATGACGATGCGCGAGTCGGTCTTGGAAAGTTCGGCGAGGGTTTCGCCCCATACCTGGCGCTGAGCCTTCATTATTTGGCCTCCTCAGTGAGTAGTTCGGAACGAGCGGCGTCGAGCTGCTCGGGGGTGGCGACACCGTTGTGCCACTTGTAGGTTCCTGCGGTGAATGAGATGCCGTGACCCTTAGTGGTGCGGGCAATGATCACGGTCGGTTTGCCGGCAACGCCGCGAGCGGCTTCGGCGGCGTCGTACTGCTCGATGATTTCGTCGTAGTTGTGGCCGTCGATCGTGACTGCATTCCAGCCGAAACCGGTGAAGACGCGCTCGAGATCGACGTGACCGAGCGGCTCGCTGCGGTCGAAGCGGTCAGTGTCAGCCGCATCCCAACCGAACTGCTGTAGACCGTTGAGGTCAACAATGAGCGTGAGGTTGTCGAGGCCGTAACGGGGTGCCGAAAGGACGGTCTCCCAGATCATTCCCTCTTCCATTTCACCGTCACCGGTGAGTACCCAGGTGTGGAAGTCACGACCCTGTTTCTTGGCAGCAAGGGCGATGCCGGCACCGACGGAGAGGCCCTGGCCAAGCGAACCGGTGGAGGCGTCAACGCCGGGCGTGATCTTCATATCCGGGTGGCCCTGCAGCCGCGAGTCGCCGTGGTCGAAGGTTGAGAGCTCTTCCTCGGGGAAGTAACCGCGCAGCGCGAGCACCGAGTAGAGGCCGATTGCGGAGTGACCCTTTGAGAGGATGAACCGGTCGCGGTCAGGGCTCTGCGGGTTCTCGGGGTCAATGTTGAGCTGTCGGAAATACAGCGTCACCATGAGGTCGGTTGCCGAAAGTGGGCCGCCGATGTGGCCCGCTTTGCTGGACGTTACCGTGTTGATGATGTGCCAGCGAGCTTGCCGGGCGATCCCAGCCAACTCCGCTGTTGACGTTTGGTCGTTCATTTAAGGGAAACCTCGCGAATCGAATAGCGAATACTCGTCCTAACATATCAATGTATGGACTCAATGTCTATGAAGTGAGACACTAAGTTCGAGGTTTAAGTGCTTCGATCGTGAGAGAATCCCTGAATGACCGTCGAAAGTGATGCGGCCGGACTTTCGATCCTCCGCAAGGCAGAGTCTGTGTTGACCCTGCTGGAGAAAATGGGAGAGGCGAGCGCCACCGAGATCGCTGCCGCAGTACACGAGCCCGTTAGCTCGACCTATCGACTCCTCGGATCGCTCTCGGCCCTCGGCTGGGTGGATCAAGCCACCGTTCGCGGCCGCTATCGGCTGGGTCTGCACATCCTGCGCATCGGCACGCTGCTCGAAGACCGACTTGATGTGCGCCGCGCGATTCTCCCGGTGCTCGAAGAGCTTCGCGATCGCACCCGCTATACGAGCTTCCTCTGTTTCCGTCGCGGTGACACCGCGGTGTGTGTCGAGCGCATAGGTGGTCGGGACGTGCAGGATCTCGAAATGCGGTTGGGGGATTCCTATCCGCTGTTTCAGGGGGCGGCACCGCGCGCGATTCTGGCTTCTTTGCCCGAGGATGAGCGGGATGCGTTCCTGGGTCGCGTCGCGAAACGGCGTCGGCGGGGAGAGCGGACACCGACGCTCGCCACGATTCGTGAGCAGATCACAGTTGCTCGCGAGCAGGGTTACACGGTCTCGGATGCGGATGTCACTCCCGGAATCGTGGCCATCGGCGCACCGATTTATAACCATCGCGGGGAGCTTGCGGGGGCGATCTCCCTCAGCGGGTTGCGTGAACGCATCCGCGATCGCGAGGAAGACACCGCGGAGCAGGTTTTGGAAGCAGCGCGTGAGTCGAACGCGCTGCTCGGCTACGTGCCGAACCAGCAGGCGGGCGCGAGGCTGAAATCAGCCACGCGGTCACGAGACGCACGGGCAACAGATGCGCAACTAAGAGAAGGGAACGCACGATGAAGCAGCCCATCCGCACGCTCGCAAACTCTGACGAAATCATCGTGTTGCTTGCTCGTGAGGGGGACCTTTCGCCGACCCAAATTGCCGAGCAGCTCGAATTACCCAGGCCGACCGTTTATCGCTTGCTCGACGGGCTCAGCTCAGTTGATTTCACCGAGCCCGTGCGTGATTCGAAGGCCCGGTTGAGCCTGCGTTGGTTGCGGATGGCCGATCGTGCTCGCACGTCAATGCGGGAGTGGCGGGATGCAAGTGTGCTGCTTGCCGAAGTTGTCGAACGCACCGGGCAGACCGCGTACCTCGCGGTGCCCCGCGATGACGAAGCGGTGTGCATCGAGTGGGCTCAGGGGCACGGCATTGGCGTGGTTGAGCTGAAGCCCGGCCGCAGCTTGCCCATGCACGCCGGTGCAGCGGGCCGCGCCATCCTGGCCTACAGCACCGACCTCGACCACTATTTCGCGGCCACACCGACGCGACGCCGGTATACCGACCGCACGCTGCTCGCCGAAGCGGCCCTACGGGAGGATGTTCGGCTCACTCGCGAGCGTGGCTTTGTGGTGTCGGATGGCGATGTTACCGAAGGCATCATGGCGCTCGCGGTACCGGTGCTCGACAGTAAACGTCAGGTGATCGGGTCGTTGACAGCCTCGGGGCTCGCGGAGAATTTTGTTGGCGAGCAGGATGCGATCCGCGAGGTATTGCAAGACGTCGCGGGGCGATTGGGGAACCTGTCGGGTATTTAGATCGCGGCCGGTGGCCTCCAATGCGGTCCCCGATCAGAACAGCAAATAGATCGCGCCCGCGACCGTGAGCACGAGCACCGCGATCTCAAATACCTCTTGCTTAATGCGATGCGCGACCCATCGACCGAGGAACGCGCCAACAATGAGGCCCGGAACGAGGACCAAGTCGAGCACGAGGCTCTCGGGTGTGATGAGTCCGAGCCCGATCGAAAATGGCAACTTCGCGAGGTTGATGATGGCGAAGAACCAAGCTGCGGTGCCGAGGAAGGTCTTGACCGAAAACTTGGATGCGAGGAAATAGAGCGACATGACCGGGCCGCCAGCATTCGCGACCATGGTGGTGAATCCTCCGAGGGAGCCGTATCCCACGCGTGCCACTGCCGCTGCCTTATCGCTCGGTTCGCCAGATTTGCGATAGCGCTGCCAGAGTGTGACCGCGACCACGAGCAGCAGAATCACGCCGATCACTCGTTGGACGCTGCCGTCATCCGCGAGCCACAAAAAGAGCGCGCCGAGGATGAGTCCGGCAACAACTGCCGGGATGAGCTTGATGAGGGCTTTGAGGTCAGCGTGTTTTCGGTAGGACCACAGGGCAAAGATGTCGCCGACGATGAGCAAGACCAACAGCGCACCGGTGGATTCCTTCGCGGGCATCACCGCGGCAAAGATCGCGATCGAGATCGTATTGATGCCGGGCAGCGCGGTTTTTGAGACTCCGACGAAGAACGCGGCGAGCAGCAGTAACGCCCACACAGTTGCCGGGAGCGATGGAAGGAGACTCGCCACGCATTCACCTACAGTTCAGGATGATGTGAAGTTGACAGGACATTCTGCCGGGCTTTGCAGTCTCGCACAGGTACTGTTCGCGGCGCCAGCGGTTATCTCTCGAGTCGCACCGTTGCGATGGGTTCGCTAATATCCACCGGAACACTCGGCACCACTTCGGGATTGATAGTCGGTCCAGTCGTGAGGACCGCGGCACGACCGAACCGAGCCGCCTTCGTGAGTGCCTGACGCATCCGGGCGGGAGAGTGTTCGCCGCGCCATTCACTCAGCAGTCCTGCCAAAGTCGCATCCCCGGCACCGGTGGTGTTGACCGGTCGAACCGGCGCGGTGCGCGCCCATAGTTGGTGTCGGCGTGACACGAGGACGAGTCCGTGGGCACCAAGTGTGACGAGCACAAACTCGACGCCCTGGCGCACCAGGGAGAACGCCGCATCCACAGCCGCGCCGAGGGTTGGAATCCGACGACCCGTGAGCTCTCGCAGCTCATCGAGATTCGGTGCAATGAGATTGGGGCGCACGCCACGATTGAGCCATTCGCGGAGCGTGGCGGAGGGCATATCGAGTACGAGCCGCGTCGCGGACTGCCTCGCGATCGTGTTAAGTCGGTCGCCGATCCACGGCCCATCGGAGCCGCTGGGGATCGCGCCGCCGAGTGACAGCCAATCAGCGTTCAGGTCACGCACTGATTCCTCAACCTGCTGCCAGAGTGAAGCCCATTCGCTTGCGCTCAGCGTGGCCGCGGGTTCGTTGATATTCGTGGTCGTACCGTCCGGTTCGATGATCACCGTGTTCATGCGCGTGCGCTCGCGGATTGCAATGGGTTGCACACCTGGTGTGCGGAGCTGGGAGGCAACTGCCGCATCCACATGCAATGGCGCGATGGCGACCGTGGCATTTCCGGAAGCGCTCAGCGCTCTTGCGAGGTTCACGCCGTTGCCGCCAAGGAAGTGTTCGGCTCGGGGAGCGCGGTTGACGCAGCCGCGACTTACCGAGTCGAGGCGGATGACGCGGTCGATCGCGGGCGCGGGTGTGACGGTGACCACGCTGCTGAGCGGTGCGTCGGGTGCGACGTTGGCCGCTGACGTGTCAATTGCGGGCTGTGGTGTCTCCATGCGACCCAAAGTTATCACTCAATAAACAACATGTCCAGTTAATAAGAATCTAAGTAGGGATGCGGGGCTGAATCTTCTCGACATGAAGCGGACAAAGTTTTCGCGACGTGAGATACTTGCCCAATGGCGGTAGACACTGATGTTGCTGGAATGGCGATCCTTGAGAAAGCAGGCGCCATCGTCAACGTGCTTGAGTCCGATGGTGAGCGCAGCGCCGCGCAGATTTCTGAGAGCGTCGGTGAACCGGTGAGTTCCACGTATCGACTGCTCTCCACGCTGATGACACTCGGCTGGGTTGACCCCGGATCGCGGCGCGGCCGCTACCGACTCGGTGTCGACATCCTGCGTATCGGCGGGATGCTCGAAGACCGGTTGGATGTACGCGGTGCGGCGGCCCCCATCCTCACGAACCTCCGAGACGAGACTCGAAATTCGAGCTTCCTGTGCCTATTGCGACGCGACAGTGCTGTGTGTGTGGAGCGAATTGGCGGGCGCGACGTGCAGTCGCTCGCGATGCGGCTCGGTGACAGCCTCCCGCTCTATAGCGGTGCCGCACCGCGGGCCCTGCTTTCCTTCCTGCCCGATGAAGAATTGCGCGCGGTGCTCGCAAGATTCGAGGCACGTCGAGAAGCGGGGGAGGCGATTCCGAGTGAGGCGGTGATCCGGCGCGAAATCGAACAGGCACGCGCGGTGGGCTACACCGTCTCGGATGAGGATGTCACACCGGGGATCGCGGCGCTCGGCGCGCCGATTTACAATCACCGCGGCGAGCTTGAGGGTGGGATCTCAGTGAGTGGCCTGCGCGACCGGGTGCTCGGCGCCGATGCGAACACGGCGGAGAAAGTGAAAGCGGCAGCGGCCGAGATCAGCCGCGCGCTCGGCAGTCGCGCGACTGAAGATACACGCGCAGTGAACGCTGGGGGAGCAGAATGAAGCCGATTCGCGCACTGTCCAACGCCGACGAGGTCGTACGTCTGCTCGCCGCAGATGGTGACATGTCGCCGGCCGAGATTTCCGAGCGCCTCGATATTCCTCGCCCCTCGGTATATCGGTTACTTGACGGCCTCGAGTCGATCGGGCTGACTGAGGCGATGCCCGGTTCTCGCGCCAAGCTCAATCTGCGCTGGCTCCACCTTGCCGATCAGGCGCGCGATTCCATGATCGAGTGGCGTGGTGCGCGCGAACTCCTTGCCGAACTCGTCGCCGAAACCTCGCAGACTGCCTACCTCTCGGTGCTCCGCGAGCAGGAGGCGGTGTGCCTTGACTGGGAGCGCGGCCGCGCAATCGGCGTGCTGCTGCTCAAGCCCGGTCGCAGTCTGCCACTCTACGCCGGCGCGGCAGGACGCACTTGTCTCGCATTCGGCGTGAACATTGACGAATACTTGCAAGCAGTTCCGGAGCGCCGCGCCTACACTTCCGCGACACTCACCACGGACGAAGCGCTGCGCGCGGATGTGGCAACCACTCGTGAACGGGGCTATGTCTTTTCGGATGAGGATGTGACCGACGGGATTGGAGCGATCGGTGTGCCAATTCGCGGTGACCGGGGCCAGCTCATCGGCGCGCTCTCGCTCTCGGGAATTATTGGCGACTTCCACGCAAAGCAGGACGAGTACCTCGAAACACTCCTCGACGTCGCCGAACGGCTCGGCAATCTCAGCGAAGCGGATGCAGAGTAATCGCACCTGATAGACGATGAGTCCATCCCGTGGTGCGTTTCTCGAGACTTGTTTTTATGGAGAGGACGCAATGACGCAGCCAAAGATTATCGCCGCCGAGAACTGGACCAAAGTCACCCCCGAAGATGCCGGATGGCAGTTCTCCGGGCTTGAAATTGCCAAGCTCACCTCGGGCGAGGAACTCTCGTTCCCCGCGAACACCGAAGAGCGTGCAATCGTGCCACTTTCCGGCAAGGTGACCGTCGAGGTTGCGGGTGAGACCTACGAAATTGGTGGCCGCGCATCCGTATTCGACGGTCTCGGCTATACGCTCTACGTCCCCCGCGATACCGAGGTGCGCATCCAGTCGGTCGACGATGCTGAGGTGGCGATCGCCTCATCCTTCGCCGAGAAACAATACGACGTCCGTCTCGTGACCCCGGACGACCTCAGCGTGGAAAGCCGCGGTGGCGGCAACGCATCCCGACAGGTCTCTACGCCAATTCCGCCCGATTTCCCGGCTGACCGGTTGCTTGTGGTCGAGGTGTGGACTCCCGGTGGGAACTGGTCGAGCTACCCGCCGCACAAGCACGAGGTCGACCGCGAAGGCGAGGCCCAGCTTGAAGAGATTTACTACTACCGCCTGCGTGACCAGGAGAACGGCTGGGCGTTGCAGCGCGCCTACTCGCCCGAGCGCGACTTTGACCTGACCGAAACCGTGCGTGACGGTGATGTCTGCTTGCTGCCGTGGGCTTACCACACCACGGTCGCGGCGCACGGTCACGACCTGTACTACCTCAATGTCCTCGCGGGTGGCGCCGAGGGGCGCACTCTGCAGGCGCTTCAGGACCCGGCACTTGCCGACACACAGCACGACTGGGCAACCGCTCAGGCAGACGAGCGTGTGCCGTTCGTGCCTCGATACCCCGAACACTAATCAACACAGCGAAACACGAAAGGGTGGTTGCGGTATGACGTCGACGTCTTATCCAACTGTGCGGCTGACCGTCGGCCAAGCAATTATCAAGTTCCTCCAGGCTCAGTACGTGGAGCGCGATGGCGAAACCCAGCGCTTCTTCGGCGGCGGTTTCGGGATCTTCGGACACGGCAACGTCGGTGGCCTCGGCCAGGCAATGCTCGAGTACGAAGAGGACTTCCCGTACTACCAGGGCCGCAGCGAGCAGGGCATGGTGCACATCGGTATTGGCTACGCGAAGGTGCGCAACCGTCTCGGTGCGCTCGCGGTGAGCACCTCGATTGGCCCGGGCGCGACCAACATGGTCACCGGTGCCGGTACTGCTTCGGTCAACCACCTTCCCGTGCTGCTCTTTCCCTCGGATGTCTTTGCGAACCGTGCGACCGGTGCGGTGCTGCAGCAGCAGGAGATGCCCTATGCCATGGACGTCACCGCGAATGACTCCTTCCGTGCCGTCTCGCGCTACTTCGACCGCATCTGGCGTCCCGAGCAGCTTGCTTCGGCGCTCCTCGAAGCGATGCGGGTGCTCACCAGCCCGGCCGACACCGGTGCGGTGACGATCGCGCTGCCGCAGGATGTTCAGGCGGAGGCCTATGACTTCCCCGAAGACCTCTTCCGTGACCGCGTGTGGCATGTTCCGCGAAACCGCGCCGACCGTGCCGCGATCAAGCGCGCCGCGGACGTGATCCGTGCCGCGAAGCGCGCGGTCATCATCTCCGGTGGTGGCGTGATTTACTCGGAGGCTTCCGAACAACTCGTGCGCTTTGCCGAATCGACCGGTATCGGTGTCGGCGTCACGCAGGCAGGCAAGGCCTCGTTCCCACACGAGCACGAACTCGCACTCGGCGCGCTCGGCGCCAGCGGCACGAAGTTCGCGAACGCGGCGGCACAGGAGGCCGACGTGGTGATCGGTATCGGTACGCGATACACGGACTTCACCACCGCATCCAACACCCTCTTCCAGAACCCGGACGTGAAGTTCGTCAACATCAACGTTGCGGAGATCGACGCGTACAAGGAAGCGGCGACGGCGCTGATCGGTGACGCACAGGTCACGATCGATGAGCTCCTCGAAGAACTCGGCGACTGGTCGATTGAGCAGGGCGCACGTGACAAGGCGGTGGAGCTTGCTTCGGGCTGGCGCGAAGAGAACGACCGCATCATTGCGCTCGATGACTCGCCGACGCTCTCGCAGGCGCAGATGCTTGGCATTCTCAACGCGGCCGCAGGCGAGCGTGATGTGGTGGTGAACGCTGCCGGTTCAATGCCCGGTGACCTGCACCGTCTGTGGCGCCCCGGCAGTACCAAGGGTTACGACATTGAATACGGCAACTCGTGCATGGGCTACGAGATTCCCGGTGCGATCGGTAACGCGATGGGCGACTCCTCGCGTCACGTCTTCGGGCTGATCGGTGACGGTACCTTCCTGATGCTCTCGAGCGAGCTGCTCACCGCGGTGCAGGAGAAGCTGAAGCTGACGATCGTGATCGTGAACAACTACGGCTACGGTTCGATCGGTGCGCTTTCGGAGACCGTTGGTTCGCAGGCGTTTGGTACCCGCTTCAATGAGCGTGGCGATAGTGGCGTGACCCACGACGGTCCTCGACTCGAGGTTGACTTCGCGCAGAACGCGGAGAGCTATGGCGCGAAGGTCTGGAAGTCGAACACAGCTGAGACCTTCGCCGCGGCACTCGAAGAAGCCAAGGCTTACGAGGGTACGAGTGTGGTGTACGTCGAGGTTGACTCGCAGGCGCGCTTCGGCGGCTCGGGCGCATGGTGGGAGGTGGCAGTTCCGGAGGTTTCGGAACTCGAATCGACCATCGAAGCTCGGAAGGCCTACGACGAGCACAAGAAGGGCCAGCGCCTCTACCTCTAGGTAGCGCCTCCTTTCTTCACAAGATCGGTCAGGGCGTGCTGGAAGTCCGTATGGACCCCAGCATTCCCTGACCGATTTGTTTTGTTGGTCTGATCGCTGTCGACTTTTGGTGCGGATTCTCTTGCGGCCTCGATAGGGTTCCGTATTGACGAGAGGAACATCGCAATGACGCTTGAAACACTGGACTGGAACGAGTGGCAGCGCGTGCTCGTGGTGGTCGCGCACCCGGATGACGCCGAATACGGACTCTCGGCGGCGGTGAGCCAATGGACGCGGAACGGCGTCGAGGTCTCGTATTTGTTGCTCACCAGTGGCGAAGCAGGGATGCAGCGGCCGCCAGAAGAAGTCGGCCCCATTCGCGCGCAGGAACAGCGTGAGGCCTGTGAGACGGTTGGGGTAGCCGACCTCAGCATCCTGAATCACCCGGACGGCAATCTCGTATACGGGCTCGACCTGTGGCGCGACATTGCGCAGAAGGTGCGAGAGTTCCGTCCAGATGTCGTGATCACCGCGAACTACGACCTCGAAGCCTACGGCGGGCTCAACCAAGCTGACCACCGCGCCGCGGGGCTGGCCGCGATTGACGGCGCGCGGGATGCCTCCAATCGCTGGATCTTTCGTGAGTAAATCGGCGCGGGCCTCGAGCCCTGGGAAATCAAGCTGCTACTCGTGGCCGGTTCCGAACACGCAACGCACGCGGTCGAAGTGGATGCGGCTGCGGAGGCTGCCGCGGTCCGGTCGCTCGAGTGCCATCGCGAGTATCTCGCGGACCTGCCCTGGCACCCGAAGCCAGTCGACTTCATCCCGAAAATTCTGGAAGGCACCGGTATCGAAGCTGGTGTCGAGCGTGCGGTCTCGTTCCGGGCATTCGATTTGGGTGGGGCGCTTAAGGCTGACCAGGTTGAATAGGGCAGACGAGCCGGTCGCGGAATAACCGCCCGCGGCCTCAGGTTGGGATACGTTGAAGTGACCCGATCTGAAAGGCACGACTCGCAATGTCTCAGCAGCAATCCTCGTTCCACATCGCCACCCATCAGATTGGGTCGGGACGTGATCGGGTCGTCTTCTTCCACGGCCTTATGGGGCGAGGCAAGAACTTTACGACCGCGGCAAAAGGGCTCGCGGAATCCCACACGAGCCTGATGGTGGACCTGCCGAACCATGGTGAATCGGACTGGACCGAGCGCTTCGATTACGTCGAGCAAGCAGAGTTGGTCGCAGCGGAGCTTTCGCGAAACTTTGCCTCGGAAGGTCCGGTGAACCTGGTCGGTCACTCGATGGGCGGGAAGCTGGCGATGACCCTCGCGGTACGGCATCCCGAACTGATTTCGCGGCTTGTGATCGTGGACATGGGGCCGAGTAAAGGTCAGGCACCCGACCGCAGCAAAGGTACGGACTTCACGCACCTCCTCGGCAGTTTGAAGGCGCTTGATCTCGCACAGGTGAGCAGCCGCGGCGAGGCGTACGAGATACTGGCAGAGCCCATCCCGAGTCGGGTAGTGCGTGGCTTCCTGCTGCAAAACCTTGTGCGTGGCGATGACGGGTTCACATGGCAGCCGAATCTTGACCTGCTGCTGGAGTCGCTGCCGGTCATCGGTGGCGAACCCGAATATGGCGATGGCTCGTTTGGCGGCCCGATGCTGTGGATGGGTGGCGCCAAGTCGGACTATGTTCGCGAGGAAGATGCGCCGCTCATGAAGCGACTCTTCCCGCAGATGAATAAGGTGATGATCAAGGGCGCGGGGCACTGGGTGCACTCGGAACAGCCGGAGATCTTCCTCGAGGTGCTGCAGTATTTCTTGGCGAATACCGAGGCGGCGTAGCGACGAAGCCGTTGACTTGGTGATGCAGGGCCGCTGGAAGGTGGTCTTGCCGGTCCAATTTACGAGGGGAGTAGTCGTGGGTGGCTCGGATGCGGTTTGTCCGGCTGCGCTCGACCGTTTCCGGGAGCCACGCGATTGGCGACGAAACTACTGAGACCGGTGACAAGCCACAGTCCGCCGCCCCACCACACGGCGAGCACGAGGATCCCCGCGTCAAAGATCGCGAGTGCCATGAGCGCGACGCCAAGGGTGGCGACGAGAAGATCGATGAATTTCACACGCAGCGCGAAGAGGATGCCAAGTAGGACAACGAGTGTCGCGAGGATCCAGAAGGGCAAGGCCGGGTCCATGAAGGTGCCGGTGATGGCACCAATAATCGCAAGTGTCGGAGGCAAGACGATGAGTACACCGCCAACGATCCGCCAACTGCGGCCAGCCACGGCTGATTTGCCGCGTCGAATCCACCGTGGCACCAGTACCGCGGCCCACATGAGCAGGGTGAGCGGTACGTAAAAGCCGCCAATCGAGAAGCCAGCGAAGACCGAAATCACAGTCATCACGACAGCATTCGCGAGTGCGACTGCGCCACGGAACTTCGGGATGAACACCAATGGCAGGAATGCCAGCAACGCGGGAAAGAGTGGCAGCAGCGCGATGCCGATCCCGAACTGATCGAACAGGCTGGTTGCGGTTTGGATTGTTGAGCCCGTTCCCTCACTCGACATTCCGACTTCTTCGATAGCGAAAGAGGGCAGGATGAATGAGACGAGTATTGCGGTAATGATCGCCAGTGCGAGCGAGGCGAAGTGCAGGGTCCGAGCGGCTTTATCGGCAGAGTCGAGGGTGGTCGGGGCAGAATCTGCACCGAGTTGCTCCCGAGCGTCTCGAGCGACCTCCTCGGGGGAGCCGAGCGCGGTGAGGATCTCCCTTATTTCGCGTCCCTCTTCGACTGCATCGACGATATGTGCGCGTACGTCATCGAGGATGGTCTGGCGCGAGGCTTTCGGCACGCCTTGCAGCTGTGCCTTGAGTGCATTCAAGTATTGCCGCGTTGCGGGGTCGTCTTGGCTCATGATTCTTCCTCTAGCAGTGCGCCGACCTGTGGCGCGATTGTGGACCACACCTCCGCAAACACGCGGAGTTGGCGGTGTCCCTCATCGGTGAGGGTGTAGTAACGGCGGGCTCGGCCGGTGTCCGGAGTATCCCAGCGCGTGGCTACGCTGCCGGAATTACGCATGCGAGTGAGCAGCGGGTACAGGCTGCCTTCGCTTGCGGTGAGGTGGCGCTCGACGAGTTGGTTTGCGAGCTCCAGCCCGTACATTTCGCGCTGCGAAAGCAGTGCCAGCACGCAGTACTCGAGCACACCCTTGCGGATGTTGGTGGCGATGCGTTCTTCGTCGAACTCCATGCTTCACATCATATCTTGTGACACAAGGCTTGTATAGCAAGTGTTAATGGTTGATGAAGAACTGCACGCATTGGAGTTCTTGCATCGGTAAGGCTCACTGGAATCAACGGACCAGCGCCAGCGGTGGTCAGGCCATTCGAGTCCAAGAGTGCTTTTTAGAAGATGCGTTCGTCCGATTCTGACCAGGAAACTACGTGATGAGAGACACTCCGAAGTGTGGAATGAGCAGGTGCGCTGTGGCGGAATTAGCACCCCCAGACTCGATGGAGTTGCAATTTAATGCGGGACTTAAATTGCGGAAGTGGATCAAAGATGACGCCATTACTCCAAGTTGATTCTCAGCTAAAATCAATCTGTCGATGGATAAGAGTGTCCATCCGCTTGGTTAAAGAACAGGAATGACATGACGGAAACTCCGCCGGCGGGCTGGTACCCAGCACCTCACGCCAATAACGAATCGCGATACTGGGACGGCCAACGATGGACTGATCCGATGATGCCGCCGCCTCCGGTTCATCCCAATCAGTTCTCACCCGACGGAAACACACAGACTCTTGTTGCTCCGGCCCAAGGACCGACCCCACATCGCTCTGGCTCTAATGGTCTGGCAATCGCGGCTCTAATTGTTGGAATTATTGCCTTTCTTTTAGGACTGGTACCGCTCCTGGGTCTCCTAGTCGCGGTTGCTGCAATTGCACTCGGCATAGTTGCGCTTGTTAAGCACCAGTCGAAACCAATGGCGATTATTGGTGTGGTGCTTGGTGGAATTGCACTTATCTCGAACCTCATGTTTATGGCGTCGTTCACCTCGAACGATGAAGACGAGCAGCCAGTGGCTGAACCCCAAATCGTCGAAGACCAGGACGAAGTTGAGGATACGGCGGAGAACGTACCAGCTGACGAAGTAGCGGACGAAGCTGACGAAGTAGTGGTGGAAGAACCCGAGGTTGAAGAGGAAGAACCTGTTGTTTCTGCCGAAGCAGGCACAATTGACGCGCCTTACACGCAACCATACACCGCAACTGGACCGTTTGGCGGAGAGAAATACAGCCTGACGGCGAGTATTTTCGACTCGAATGCAAACGACCTTGTCTATGAATGGAACATGTTCAACAGCGAGGCGCCAGCCGGATACAAATATGTTGTGGTTGAGTACACGATGACCGGCATCGATCCCGACGGAGTGGAACCATCCTTGGCAAGTTGGGATCTGGAACTTGCAACCGCAGAAGGGAATCAATATTCCGAGGAATGGGTAGTGCTGGGAGATGGAATGTCATCATTCTCAGACGGTCCTACGCTGTACCCAGGATCAGAATTCACCGGGTACGGAGTCTACATTGTTCCGGAAAGTGCGGAAGAATTCATGGTTTATGACAACGGAAACTATGTTTCGTTCTAGCTAGGACGCGGGCACACCAGCCGGGAGCGTCAGTTAGGATCACCGATTTCGCGACTGAGATCGGTGATCCCCTGCATAGCTCGGAATAGCGTTCTCGCGGAGACCGCGAATAAAGGTAGCGACTGGCGGAGTTTTTGAGCAGTAAGCGATTAGTCCATACTTCCACGAGCGCCATTAATCCCAACTGGTCCACTGCTGCGGTGTTCGCAATGTCGTGTGTGCGCGCACCTCTTCGTAGCCCTACAGATGAAACCGCTTCCCGAGCTCATGCCCGATCGACCGCCCGCGAATCACCTGCACCAGCACGATCACGATCACGCTCACCGCAATGCAGATGAAGGATGGCCACGGGTTATTTACCCAACCGAATACGAGGAAGGCGATCGGGGCGAGCCCGAGCAACCCGGTCAGCCCGCTATACACAATGTGGTCGCCGACCTCGATACGCATAAGCCGCACGGTGATCAACAGGCCCACAGCCGCGGCGGCACAGACAATGGGCACTGCATAGGTCAGCGCCCAGCCATTCCAGCCGCTGAGGTAATCCCAGTACACGCAGATCAACCCGATCAAGAGCACTAGATACACGGTGCTTTTCGCCACGTTGTGTCGCTTGCGAACCGCCATTAGCACCACGAGCCACATGGCAGTCACACCAAGCCAAATCGATCGAGCGATTCCGAGGTCGCCGATGTCATGACCGAAAAAGAGTTGTACCGAGAAGGATGCGAGGATCACGCCGAGCGAAGTGAGAAACAGCGTCTTCAATACGCGACGCCTCGAAAACGTGAGCGGAATAGCCGGTAGGGGACTCGGCGTTGCCTCGCCGGTAACGGCTGCGCCGCACAGTGGGCAGCGCATCCACGCACCTTCGATCGCGATATCGCAGTCAGCGCAGCGTCTCGGGTTACCTCGACTTGTCGTGTCGCGACCCGGCGTATCCGGGCTCATTGGACCTGAGCTCATTGCATCCGGGCTCATCCCACCAGCTCCGTGACTTCTTCCTCGGTGGCGGGCGCAGCGGCCACACTCACTTCGATCCCCGCTTCGGTGAGGTGGCGGGCAAACTCCCGAATATGATCGGTCTCGCAAAACGGCGAGGAGAAGCTAATCGTGAGGAGCCCACCGTGGCTCATCGCGCAGAACTGTGGCCGGACCGCGGTGACGTGGAAGTACAGCCGCCGCACTCGCGATTCGGCCGGTTCCGGTAGTGTCACCCGGCCCAGATTCGACACGGCGACGGTCAGACCGCGATTATTGCCCCAGTTGACCAGCCTTAAGATGAGGTCTTTGAAGGGCCTGGGAATGATCCGCAGCACCGGGAGTTTCTCGAGGCGAATGAGCTGTCGCAGCTTCGTTTCGAGTGCCTCGGGGGTGGCCTTCGGTCGGAATTGGGCTTCAAGCTGTCGCGCGATGGCGCCGAGATCGCCCTCGCCTTCGATTTCGCTGTCGCCATACCGGTAATCCACTCGGACCGTCGCGAAGAAATTTCGAGCCGAGGTGGACTCGAAAAACTGCCGCAAGTTGACCGGCACCGAGGCAGAAAGCGTACGCGCCTTGCCCAGACCATCCGAGGCCTTTCGAATGGACTCAAAAAACAGCGCGGTGAGATACATCGTCATCGACACGCCTTCCGCGCGCGCGAGGTCGAGGACACTCTTCGCATCCATTGTCAGTTCGACGGCACGCGTGCGGTTATCGGGCGTACGCGTGCCCCGCACACGATAGACCTTCCTGTCGGAACGATCGAGCTGGCTCCGGAGTCGTTGCCGCAGGTTGAGCGGCGGCTTGGGTTCGTCGGCGGTTTCGAGCGAATCCTCGGTTGCCGGTGCCGCAGCCTCGTCAAAATCCGATTCCGGTAGCGATCGCTCGTTACGAGGGCGGCGGCGAAAGTGGTGCGCGAAACTGTCGGGCACCAAACCCCGGGTCTGTTCCGGAGTCTCCTCCGGTTCGGTCAGCGGACCCAGCGACTCGACCTGCGCATCCGAGCTCGCCCCGATGTCGCTTGTTTCCGCATTCGAGTGTCCCGGTTCGGGGTAGCGCAGTCGCGTATATGCGGTCACGAGATCGGAGACAAACCACAGTGCCCCGGTGCCATCGGAAAGTGCGTGGAAGATCTCGAGGATGATCCGCTGTCGGTGATAGAGGATGCGGAAGAGCAGATTGATGCGATCGGCCTGATAAATCGGGGAACAGGTGTAGCGTTCGTCGGGCTCGACCGCGGGGCGAAGATCGCTGTCCTGCAGGTAATACCAAAAGATTCCGCGCCGCAGCACCGCGTGATAGAGCGGAAACCGGTCGTAGGTCTCATCCAAGGCCTGTTGCAACAGCACCGGATCGACCTCGTGATCGGTCTCCACGCTCATCCGAAAGACTTTTGGGTCGGCGTCGGTGCGGGCAGCGAGAAAGATATTGGATGCGTTGTCGAGCCGCACCCAGTGACGTCGCGTGGTGATCGGTCCGTTCACGAGCGCTGCTCCGGAGCGGGGAAGTCGACTGCGCCGGTACGGTCGGGCGCAAAACCCTCATCGAGGAACGCGTTAATCACCTCGTACGCGTCTCGCATTTGCCGTGAAAATCGCGGCAGCTGTATGAAGCCGTGGAGCGCCTCCGGGACGCGGTGAACCTGAACCGCATTACCCGCATCCGCCAGCGCTTCGCCGTAGGCCTCACCCTCGTCGCGCAAGAGATCCCAATCGGCGGTCACCACCAGCGTTTTTGGCTGGTTCGCGAGGTCGGTCGACTCAAGCGGTGAGACCAGCGGATCCTGACGCTTTTCTGCATCCGGAACGTAGAGATCGAAGTAATCGTCGACTTCGGCGTTCGTGAGGCGGAGATCCTCACCGTGCTCGCGGACCGAATCAAAGGGCGAGGTCTCGGGGTCGTGGTCCCAGTGCGTCACCGGATACAGCAGGATTTGCCGGTCGACGCCGTGATGGCTCTCGTCGCGCAGTTTAAGCGAGACTGCTGCCGCGAGGTTTCCGCCAGCAGAGTCCCCAATCAGCACTAGGTTTCGGACGTCCTTGAGTCCCGCGCGTTCCGGTTCGTTCAGAAGCCGCTTCGTGAGGCTGTAGCAGTCGTCAAGTCCCGCCGGAAACGGGTATTCGGGCGCGAGCCGGTAGTTTACGGATGCGACGGTGCAGCCGGTGAGATCGGCCATCGCGACGCAGGCGGCGGTATAGGTATCGATGTCTCCGGTCACCCAGCCACCGCCGTGGAAGAACAGTAGGACATCGTCCCCGCGGCGATCCGCCGGTTGAAAAATTCGCACCGAGATCTGCCGACCGCCAATGATCTCGGCGGTCTGTCGGTAGGAGTTGCGGTGCCGCGCACGGCCTATGGACGCGACCCAACGCTGGAAGCGCCTGACCTTGCCGTAGTCCTCGCGCATATTGATTCTCGGCGCGGCAAACAGGCTCAGTACCGCTCGGAAGAACCAGTTCATCGGCGAGGGACTGCGTCAGCGGAGGGGGAGTGCATGCTCACTAGCGTAGAGGGGACGGACTATAGATTTGGTGGCCGTCAAAGGTGAGTCTGTGAGCTTGCCAGTCGGAGCATCCGCGTTGGCCTCCGAATATTCGGCCTGCTTGTTCGTACATAGTGTTTCTGCGTATGCAACTTTCCGGTGGCCCGATTTTTCTTGGCTACGGCGTTCCTCTTTTGTAAAGCAGTCCTCGACACTCAAGATGGCTCAGCGTACAATTACTTGTACGGAAGGGGCATCAAGTGAAAACAATGAGTTATAGCGAATCACGGCGTCGGTACGCAGAAGTGCTCGACTCCGTTGTCGACGATCGCGAAGAAATCGTGATCACACGGTCTGGGCGAGAACCGGCAGTGATTCTTTCGCTGGATGAATATCAATCATTGAAGGAAACGGCCTATTTGATGCGGTCACCAGCGAATGCACGACGACTATTGGAAGCCATCGATCGCCTGGAGTCCGACCAAGGTGAGGTGCATGACCTCGTAGATCCAGAATGACCGTCCGGCTTGTTTGGGATCGCAATGCGTGGGAAGACTACCTGTGGTGGCAGACGCAGGATCGAAAGATTCTGAAGCGAATTAACGCGCTCATTGAAGACATTGTCCGTAACGGCAACGAAGGCATTGGAAAGCCGGAGCCGCTGAAACATGAATTTTCTGGGTACTGGTCAAGGCGCATTACTGACGAACACCGGATTGTCTATCGCGCGACCAACGATGAAGTGCGAATTGCCGCGTGCCGATTTCATTATGGTCGATAGTGCCTAGATTGACGACCCCAAAAAGCCAGGCCGGTTAGCCACGCCACGTCATACACTCGCATCCATGACTGACGACACCGTCTCCCTCTCTCACGAACAAGTCCTCCGCTACCGGTGGCGGGCATCCGGCCTTGATGCGGAACAGGCTCAATATCGCCCGGAAGAACCCGCTCATCGGTGAAAGGTTGCGTCAGCGAAGAGGGAATGCCTACTCACTGGGTAGAGATCGACTCCTTCGCGACTCTGATATTGCTCAGGTCGGATCTCTGTTTTACAGTTAGACAGTGGCAGGCTTCACTATTGCGATAGTTGAGGGGA
This sequence comes from Gulosibacter sp., assembly GCF_052090685.1. NCBI lineage: Bacteria > Bacillati > Actinomycetota > Actinomycetes > Micrococcales > Microbacteriaceae > Gulosibacter > Gulosibacter sp. The sequence continues at coordinate 62,455 of NZ_JBQDBE010000005.1, forward strand.
GTGACAGAGCAGTCGGGTGCAGGTCTCTCGCACGAGGCATTTGTCGCATTTATTCCCATGCCGATACCAAGGAGTCGTGGTTGAACACTCGAGTGATTGTCGCCGTTGCAGATCGAGAAACCATCCCGCCTGAACTGGCCCGACTGAGTGATGTGTCGACACCCGTATACGTGTCGTCGCCCGCAGAGTATGAACGCTTGCGAGGTGATGCCGGCATCCTGCTGGTCTGGGATCTTCAAACATCGATAGTGCGCGCTTGCGGCCCCGAGGGGCTCGAATGGATCCATACCAACAGCATTGGTGTCAACGCGGTCGCGACGCCCGAAGTGGGTACCGCGAACATTCCAGTTACTAATACGCGCGGGATCTTTGAGCAGCCAATGGCTGAATTTGTGTTGGCGAGCATCCTATATTGGGCCAAGCGGTTCGACCGTTCGCTCGCGAACCAGCGGCAGCGAGTGTGGAGTCAGCGCCCCGTGTCACGGCTCGAAGGTAGAAGAGCGGTAGTCATCGGTGCGGGAGGAGTTGGGCGCAACATAGCCAGGCTCTTGACTGCGGTCAATATGGATGTCGCAGTCGTGGGACGCACTCCAAGAACTGTTCGGAACTCCGATGGTGGGCAGACGCATATTTATGGCGTTGAATCGCTCCCAGACCTCTTGACGACGGCCGATGATGTCGTTCTCGCAGTGCCGCTCACGAGTGCGACGCAAAAAATGATTGGCCCGGCCGAGCTTGCGGCCATGAAACCCGGTGCCCATCTTGTCAATGTCGGCCGAGGTCCTTTGATTGACGAACTCGCCCTCATCGATGCACTCGAGGCGGGCCGGCTTGGTTTTGCCACGCTCGACGTGTTTGACGAGGAACCACTTCCACAAGACAGCGCGCTCTGGGGATTGAGCAACGTCCTTGTGTCACCTCACCAGTCCGCTGACGTTGCGGGTTGGCGAGATGAAGCGCTCGATCTCTTCATTGCGAACCTGCGGCGTTGGGAAGCTGGTGAATCACTGGAGAACCTTGTTGATACAAAGCAGTTTCTCCTGAGTGGTGAATGAACTTGCTAGGTGCCGCTGTCGCCAAAAAGCCAGTCGGGCCCGGCCACATCGGTATAAACCCCGTCAGTCAGGGTGTTCCATACTCGCTTGTACGTATCGGATTCCAAGAGGATTTCGAAATCGCGTACTCCAGGGAGTTTTCCGAGCACGTCCGTCATGAACGTATAGGTGTCGGCGTGTCGGGAGAGGACGAACTGACCGAGCAGATTATTGCTGCCGGTGGTGGCGAAGACAGTCTTGGAAGAGGGGAGTTCAGCGAGGGTGGTTGCGGCAGAAACAAGGGTGGCTGGGTCGACGTCGATGAGCACCCAAAAAATTGTCTCGAAGCCCAGGACTTGGGGCTCAACGAGGACGCGTAGCGAGATGATTTCTTGCGTGAGCATTTCATCCACAGCCTTGCGGACGGTGTTCTCCGACTTATTCAGCGCTTTTGTGAGCGTGGCGTACGACGTTCGTCCGTCGCTGAGGAGCAAACTGAGGATGTTGGTCTGATCCGCGGTCAGCGTCACAGGAGCACTCGGCCCTTTTGCCTGAATTACGCGCGCCGCATTTGGTAGCCAATCCTGGCCGGAGGTGTATGTATGCGCCACGACAAAACTCTCAGACGTCACATCGAAACGCTGCGAAATATCGGTGAGAATGGCCTGCAAGTTGGAAAGTGACCGAGGCACGATTTCAGCCAAGGCGTGGGCCGACCCGACCGTGGATGCGAGAAAGCGCACGTGTGGATGGTGTTTGAGATGCTCGATGAATTCCGGGCGTAGCGCATCTCGGCCGAAGTATTTCACGATGACAGGTGGTCCGTAGCCGAGCCTCGATACGTCGGTCCTGCCAATGACTCGGATGAGGCCCCGTTCAAAAAGGGACTCGAATCGTCGGCGCACGGTGCTGGTCGAGCTGCCAATTTCGGTCGCAATCTTGGACCACGACGACCGGCCATCTACGTGCAACGCTGCAAGGATCTGGTGATCTAACTCATCTAGCCACATGGTCAAATCCTAATCAAAGATCGGGAAAAACCTACCTGATTATCAATATTTTACGAAAAAAAGGCGAAACACCTCAAAAAAGTGGCTTGACATGAACAATTGCGGGTGCTTATCTAGGAGTCACCAAAGCATGTTCGGCGAATCAACGATGATTCTGACCAGAATTGAGGACCTTCAATGGGTATCACTCCTAGAACCAAGAACAACCGGTCAAGGCTTCTTGCTGTCGGTAGCGGCCTCGCTGCCTTCACCCTGATGCTGACAGGCTGCTCGGCCGGGGGAGGCGGAGCCTCCAGCGTTGCGGATGACTGTGAGCCGGTCGCTGAGGTGGAGACCATGACCGAAGGTAAACTCACCGCACTTGTCGTCGAGCACCCGCCGTTCATCACCACGGAAGGCAATACCCTCTCGGGCGTTGAAGGCGAGTTGCTGAATCACATCGCCGCGCAATTGTGCTTAGAGATGGACTACCAGGTGACTTCCTTCGCCGGCGCGATCGAGGGTTTGCAGAACAACCGTGCCGACCTCAGCTCGAGTAACTGGACGGTCAATGACGAACGTCGGGACCTGTTCGAAGTCAGCGAGCCGATGTATCAGAGCACCATGGGCATCGTCACGAAGGGCGAGGACTGGAATACCGTCGAGGATTTAGCTGATAAGAAGATCGGCACCCCACAGGGTTACCTCTGGAATGAACAACTCTATGACGTATTTGGCGACAATGTCACCGAGTATCAATCCGACGTTGCGGTGATTGATGACATTAAGGCTGGGCGAATCGACGTGGGGATCGTGAACAATCACGCGAACTCCTGGCGACTCACGCAGGATCAATACTCGGAACTCTCGTTGACCACGATGGAACCCTCTGACCAGTTGCCCCACACGCAGCAGGAAGCACTTGCTGTGGTTCTGGTCGAGAAAGGCAATGTCGAGCTAAAGGACGGCGTGAACATCGCACTGACCGACTTCATTGATTCGGGTGAGTTCCAATCGCAGTTTGAGGCCTATGGGCTTGACCCACAGTGGATCTACTCACCAGAAGGCTAAGCAAGTAGAGAGGAGCGACGAATCCCATGGACGACGCCCAGAACCAAGTACTGCTCCGTGCTGACAATATCCAAAAGACCTACGGCGAAAACGAAGTCCTGAAGGGACTTTCGCTGGATGTGCACAGCGGTGAAGTAATCGCCTTGATTGGACCGAGTGGTGCGGGAAAGAGCACTTTTCTCCGCTGCCTCAACTACCTCGAGCGACCGACAAACGGTCAGCTCATCTTGAATGGGCAGCCCGTATTCAAAGATCCGCTCAACCCGACAAAAGAAGAACTGATCCAGTTACGCCGGCGGGTTGGCATGGTGTTTCAGAGCTTCAATTTGTTTCCCCATCTGAGTGTGCTCAAGAATATTGTGTTGGCGCAAAAACTCAACGGGAAACGGAGCGGACCAGAAGCGGAGGTGGTCGCGCGAAACCTGCTTGAGAAGGTCGGACTACCGGATAAAGCGGATGCGAAGCCTTCCGAATGCTCAGGTGGTCAACAGCAGCGAATCGCGATCGCTCGAGCGCTCGCATTAGATCCGGAAGTAATGCTCTTTGATGAGCCTACGTCCGCACTTGATCCAGAAATCGCTGACGGTGTGCTTAAGGTCATGCGAGATCTGGCCGATACCGGAATGACCATGATTGTTGTAACTCACGAAATGAAGTTTGCGGAGCGAGTTGCGGACCGAGTGATGTTGCTTGACCGGGGCCTGATTCTTGAGGAGGGCCCGCCTGAGCAGCTCTTCAAGAACCCGAAGGAGGAACGCACGAAGTCCTTCTTGCAGGCGGTGCTCAATAGATGAACAATCTCAGTCTTGGTGATCTCTTCACGAATATCGGGGCTGGGCTTGGTATCACGATAATTTTAACGGTGGTTTCGTTTGTTGTCGGAGCTATTGTCGCCGTGCCCTTGGCACTGTCCCGTACATCCAAATTCTTACCGCTTCGGTGGTTGGCAGTTGGAATAATCGATATTTGCCGCGGTGTGCCGCCACTTGTGTGGTTGCTTATCATCTACTACGGCATCAGCCCCATACTGGCGTTGGAACCGCTCCCCGCAGCACTCATTGGGCTAAGTCTCATCTCAGCCGCATACCTGGCGGAGAACTTTCGCGCGGGTATCGACAATGTGAGCCGAGGTCAGCGGGAGGCCGCGGCTGCCTTGGGATTGACTCCAACGAATCAGTTCTGGCGAATAGTGGCGCCCCAGGCGGTGAACATCGCACTTCCACCTTCAGCCTCATACGCAGTGAGCCTCCTCAAAGACAGCGCCAAAGCATCGATCATTGGTGTTGCAGACATTATCTTTATGGCACAACTTGAAGTGTCACGAGGAGCCTCTGCGGTATTTGTCTTCTCAATTGCCGCGGTGCTCTATTTGATCGTGGGAATTCCGCTGTCCTATTTCTCGCGTTTTGTTGATGCAAAAGTCCGCTCAAAGGTGGTGACCGTATGATCTTCGAACGATGGGCCGAATGGTTCCCGAAGCTGATGGAGGGTCTCGGCGTTTCGCTTGCACTTACAGGGTGTGTGATCTTGGTCGGACTTCCATTTGGCTTGCTCTTTGCTGTACTGAGTGTTGGCAAGTTCGTGTGGATTCGCCGCATCATGATTGCCTTTATTGAAGTATGTCGAGGTATTCCGCTGCTTGCGGTAATTTACTTGTTCTACTTCGGCCTGCCGGACGCGGGAATTACGATGACGGCATTCGCAACGATGGTGTTGGCTCACGGGCTGAATCTCTCGGCATACTCGAGTGAGGTATTCCGAGCTGGTATTTTGCACGTTCCTAAGGGGCAAACAGAAGCATTCGCGAGTCTTGGAATTACGCCAACAAGAGGATTCTTCCACATCGTGTTGCCGCAAGCGCTACGCGCGGTGCTCGGTCCGCTGACATCATTGCTCATTATGGTGTTCCAGTCCAGCTCCCTTGCGTTTGCAATTGGTGTTGGCGAGTTGACCAGTAATTCCTTCTCAATCGGGGCAATGACATTTCAATATTTCAATGTGTTGGTGCTGGCGGGGATAATCTACGCCGTAATCTGTATCGTTTCATCACGAATCGTGGCTAACGTGGAACACAAACTCAAAGTTGACCGGTAGCGAGTAGCCTTAATCGTAAAGACCGTTCGGTAAATACTGATAGCGCTGGAATTGCGCGCTACTTGAAGACTGCGTTTTGGAGAGAGTAGAGAATGAAAGTTGCTGTAATAGGGCTCGGTGCTATTGGCGCGCAAGTGCTGTGGGCTTTGAGTAAACGGGCAGGTATCGAAGTTCACGGGTTTGAAAGCGGCTATATCGGGCATCCATTTGCTGGAGCCGGCGGTGAGAGTCGACTCTTTCGAAATCTCGAGCTCACCACTGAGGGTTACATGCCCTTGGTTTTGCGCGCAGGTCAGCTCTGGGATGAACTTGAGACTATAAGCGGTCGAAAAATGCGCGACAAGTCAGGCGCCCTCCTCATCGGTCGCCAGGGCGATTCGCAGCTCGGTCACGCCGCACAAATGGCGAGTAAATGGGACCTCGATCACCAGTCATTCGAGGCCACAGAATTGCGTGAACGATTCCCGCAATTCAATATTCGAAATGATCAAATGGGTATCTGGGACAGCACGGCGGGTGTGATCTATCCCGAGCGGAGTATCGTCGCGGCAGTTCAAGAGGCGGTGCGATCGGGAGCCACCGTCAATGAATTCAGTGCGATAAGCAGCATCGAGGAGGATTCCTCTGGAGCAAGAATTATCTCGCAATCAGGCGCTCGGCAAACATTTGATCGAGTCGTGGTGGCATGTGGCGGCTGGACAACAAAAGTCATCCCCGGGCTCTCGGACTGGATTGTCACTCGGAGGCTCACCTCAGCGTGGTTCGTAGGAAAGGCCGACGGCTACCTGACCAGGCTGCCGCCTTTTATGCAGGTAGCCCCGAGCTATTGCTATGGCATTCCCACTCGGGGTGGCGAATTGGTCAAACTCGGCCTCGGGTTCAACGACCATCTCCCAACGGGTGATCCGGATGAAGTTCCGCGACACCTCGATCACCGCGAGGCGGGGGAGCAGCGTAAAAAGTTCTCCTGGATCGTGCGTGACTTCCTCCCGGGTATCGACCCAAACCCAGTTCGCATGAACACATATGTTGAGAGCTATACGCGCTCGATGCATGAATACCTCGCGCTCGCACCAGAGCATAAAAATACGATTGTACTCGGTGGTTTCTCTGGACACGGATTCAAGATAGCGCCCGCCGTCGGGCAAATTGGGGCAGATCTCGTCGTCGATGGAACTACCGACTTTGACCTCAGTTTTCTCCGAAACGTCGAACCCGTCTTCGACATCACAAATGCCAACACTGGCGAAACCACTTTCAACGCAATTGTCGCTTCAAGCGGCGGCAAATAATCCTCTAAACACCACACCAGATAGGAACACTAATGACAAACAACACACCAATCGCAACGTTTGACTGCTATCGAACCCTCATCGATTTCGACCTCAATCGACTGGCCTTGCCGATTGTGAAAGATCGCCTCGATGAAGTTGGAGTAGACCACGACGTCTTTCTCGATAACCTGCGTGTGATCCGCTTTCATGCCGTTGCGCAAGCTCCGTATCGTCGGTACCAGGATCTCGTGCGTTCGACTCTCGAGAACACGATGTTATTGCACGGGGCAGCATACGAAGATGCGTTCGGCGATCAGTTAGTCGAGGAAGCGAAGGACTTTCCAGTCTTCCCCGAAGTGCCAGAAGCGTTGAACAAAATGAAGGAAAAAGGTGTACAGCTCGCGATCATCTCCAACTCGGATCGCGACTTCATTACGCATCACGTCGACACTATTGGAGTCGAGTTCGACTATGTCCTAACAGCGGAAGATGCCGGATGGTTCAAGCCACGACCGGGCGCATTTGAACACCTGTTCAAGACCATTGACCGTGACCCGAACTTGATCACCCACGTGGCACAGGGATGGGAGTACGACATCATGCCCGCAAAGAAGTATGGTGTCCGACGTATTTGGGTAAACCGATATGGCTTGCCCGGTAGCGACTTTTACCAGCCCTATCACGAGATTTCGAACCTCACGCCGCTACCTGACTTCTGGGAGTCCAACTAGAAGCGATTTAGATTTAAGTTTCAAGATCGTGCAATTGGGTGGAAGGTCATTATCTGACGCTTCCACCCAATTGTTGTCTAGGGCGCCATATCGAGAATCTCGCGATCGCTGTCCTCAGAGCGTGATCTCAGTACCCTCGCGCACCGGAAGAACTGAGCCACCATCGACCATCACAGCCAGCGTGCGATTTCTTGTACGGAAGGGGTGTCAGATGAAAACAATGAGTTATAGCGAATCACGGCTTCGGTACGCAGAAGTGCTCGACTCAGTCGTTGACGATCGCGAAGAAATCGTGATCACGCGGGCTGGTCGAGAACCGTCGGTGATTCTTTCGCTGGATGAACATCAATCGTTGAAGGAAACGGCCTACTTAATGCGGTCGCCAGCGAATGCGCGACGACTCTTGGAGGCCATCGATCACTTGGAATCGGACCAATGCGAGGTGCATGACCTCGATTGATAAGCCCCAATAATCAGGCTGACTCGCCTCGCCACACCGTACACTCGCATCCATGACTGACGACGCCGTCACGCTCTCACGCGAACAAGTCCTCCGCTACCGGTGGCGGGCAGCCGGCCTTGATGCGGAACCAGACGCGGCCACTGTTACCGAGCTCGCGAGCCTTGACCTCGGCATCCAAGACGGTGCGAATGCGGCGGGCGTCATCGCGCTCGTGAATCGAGGCGTTGCAACGGCAGAGGCGATCAGGGTGACCTCCGGATTCAGCGAAGAGCTCGCACTGACCTGGACAGTTCGCGGCGCACCGCACTTTCTGCGTCGTGCAGACGTGTCCGACGTGCAGGTCGCGGTGTCGCCGTACTCCGAGAAGGATGGGCGCAAACGCATCCTGGCGGCGGCAAAGGACCTGCAGGCCGCCGGGATCGACGCTCTCGACGGAATGCGGATCTTTGCTGAAGCGATGCACGATGCGGTGCCGCCGCGCGGCAAGTCGCTCTCGAAGGGCGAGCTGTCCGAGGCGCTGCACGAGCAGCTACCCGACCCCTATCAAGTTGACTGCCGACCCTGTCAGGCAACCCATCCGCATGAGCAGTTGTTCCGTCTTTCGGCGTTGCACTCTGGCCTCGAACTCGAACCCGGACAAAAACCACCGAACCTGCGCCGCGTACCGAACCTGCCGCGTCGAAAGCCCGGACCGGCTATCGACCCGCTCCGCGCATCCACTCACCTGCAGGTGATTCGTGCTTACCTGCACCTCCTGGGTCCGGCAACGCCGCGCGAGGTGGCTGCCTATCTCGAGACCAATGTTGGCGAGATCAAGCCGCATTGGCCCGCGGACGCGCGCGAGGTTGACGTCGATGGCCAGCGCGCATCCGTACTCGAAGATGACCTGCCCATGCTGGCGAACGCTGCCGAAGCGGATGCGCCGCAGCTGCGCCTGCTGAGCGGGTTTGATCTCGTGTTGGCGGCGAAGGATCGCGAGCTGCTGGTGCCGGATGCAGGCCGCCGCAAGGAGCTGTGGCCGGTGCTCGGTCGACCGGGTGTTGTCGCCGTTGATGGCGAACTGATCGGAGTCTGGCGACCGAAATCTACGAAAGACCGCCTCACGATTCGCGCGGAGTTATGGCGGTCGGATGCGAAGCTCAAGAAGGCGATTGAGGCACAGGCTGAGCGCATTGCCGCGGCTAGGGAACAGCCCCTTAGAGCCGTAGATTTTTCGGACTGAGAATGTAGCTGTTGGTCGCGATGCCGTGACGGTCTCACTCGGAGCTTGCCTATGGTTGCATGCCGAGTGCAGCCCGAAGTCCAGATTCGACTGCACGCATTGCGGCGGGTGAAAGCCCACCGACGTCCTTGATTGGCTCGTCCTCGTACATCGTGGTGAGCGAGTCACACCTGACCCAGCCGGTGAGGATTTCACCGGTCGGTAACGGGACGACGGAGTCCAACTCGGTGAATTTATTCGTGGAGGTAATGCGCACGGCGAGGGCATCACGAAATGCACGGTTACGCTGATTATTCGAAACAACCAGCCAATACTTGGGTTCGTCGGTCTCGAGCTTGGCCAGATAGATGCGACCGCGTCGAAGTTCCACCGCTAGTCAACGACCTTGTCTCGTCCTCGGCGCGAAAGCCGTGCCCGGTTCTTCGATCGTGATTCGGTCTCGGCAGATTCCTTTGCCATTTCCTCATAGATTCGAGCCTCGGCACGCTCCTTGATGACCTTCATCCCCTCATCAAATACGGCATGGGTCAACGCGGCTTTGCTGCTTGCTGATGCGGGGAGCTGTTCGCGATATTCGGGGGAGGACTGCAGTAATTCGAGGTCGCGAAGATCTCGATCGCTCATCGGGACGGAGATTCGGTGGACGGTTGCATCGCTCATGCATCAATTATTGCAGCAAATACTGCACTAATCTATGCTGCATACCGTGTGCATGTCTTGAAGCGTCCGTCGTTCACAATCGCAACCGCACCCGATTCACTGCCACTCGCGAGTGGCGCTCGGGCTAAGCCGCAACCGGCAGGACAACCACCTTCCCAACCGTGTGTCCCGCGTCTACATGCGCAATCGCCTCGCGTGCTTGGTCGAGTGGCCAGGTGCGTTCAATGACGGGAGAAATTTGCCCGTCCGCCGCCAAGGTCACGAGTTCGTTGAGGATCTCGGTTTTCGCGACCGCGAGGAAGGAAGCGAGGCGACGCTTCGACCCAATCGACAGCAGGGCCGCGCGCAGCATCCGGGGCAGCGGGCCGAGCACTCGGCTTCCGTCGCCGCCTACCATGACCAGCGTGCCGCCGGGCGCAAGAAGTCGGCGAAGGGTGCGAAGCGGTGCGTTGCCAGCGATCTCGATAATCGCGTCGAATCGATCCTGCGGCAGCGTTCCGATTTCCGTCGTGCGGTAGTCGAAGGTGCGGGATGCGCCGAGGTCTTCGACTAGCGCGCGGTTGCGTTCCCCGCACATCGCCCACACATCGGCGCCTCGGTGTGCAGCGAGTTGGACGGCGTACGTCCCCACTCCGCCCGACGCGCCAATCACGAGGACGCGCGAACCGGTGGAGACGCGGCCCGTGTCCATGGCCTGCCATGCGGTGCCGCCGGCCAAGGGGAGCGCCGCGGCAGTTTCGACAGACAGGTTTTCAGGTCTCGGCACCAGGCGCTCGGCGGGCGCAATCGCATACTCAGCAAGTGCTCCGCTCGGAAGCTCACCCACGACCTCGTCGCCGATCGCGAACCCTGTCACATCCGGACCAATCGCAATGACTGTAGCCGCGGCATCCATCCCTCGGCCGGGTTCCTTCGGCCCACGCAGGCCGAAGGCGAGCCGGACGAGCAGTGGATCGCCGTGCAAAAGGCGGATATCTGCGGCGTTGAGCGCCGTCGCGCGAATCTTGATGAGTACCTCGCCACGACCGGGTGAAGGAATCGGAATCTGTTCAAGGGCGAGGGTTTCGGGGCCGCCGTAGTGACGTTGTTGCCAGGCGGTCATGGTCGTTGTGGTGGTGGGGCTGTGCTGAGACATGTCAGTCCTCCGGGTACTGGAAAATGTCGTCGATGCTGCGGTTGAAGACACGAGCAACTTTGAATGCGAGCTCGAGGGTGGGGGAGTACTTGCCCTGCTCGATGGCGATCAGGGTTTGGCGGGTGACGCCGATTTGTTTGGCGAGTTCGGCCTGGGTCATTCCGGTTTGTTCACGGGTGGCGCGGATGGTGTTGGTGACATTTGTGGGCTTGACCATTAGACGAGCCCCCGTCGGTAGGCGATGACGCTCGCGATGCCGCCGATGATCGATGAGAGGGCGAAGCCAAAAAACATCGTGTTGGCGATCCAGAACCAGTGGGCCTCGAGTGCGCTGAGCACGATGATCCCGAGACCCGCGATGATGAGGAACGCTTGACCGACGCGCGAGCTCATGTGGGCAATCTCACGGTCTCGCTCATCGGATTGTGATGCTGCTTCGGGATCGCGCCGACCCGCGACGATGCCCCAGAGGATGCTCAAGATGATCGCGGCGAGGATGCTTCCACCAATGACCCACAGCATCGTCGGCCACCAAGTGGTTTCGGTGAGCGGTCCGCCGCCAGCCTGTTGCAGGATGACGAGCACATATACGACCACGCCGATCACACTTACGACGAGGCTCGTCCAGATATTGCGCTCTTCATAGACCACGAGCGTCTCCTTGCGTCAGGAATTCGCGATGTAAGGAATTCTTGACATTAACGCTACGGAGGCGGGTCTATGGTGTCAAGAATTATTTACATCGAAGCCTGGGAGATTGTCGGTGGCTGTGTGTCGCGAAGTGCCAGTGGCTCCGGCCTCTCAGCGATTATTTGGCGTCGTAACCAAATTGCGCCGCGTACTGCTCATTCAACTCGTCGAAACCGTAGGCAAGCGCTCGTTCCCCGACGACCCGTTCCCGTTCGACACCGTCTTCTTCTGCGGCGAGCCGCCCAAAGCAGACACGCCAGCCACTCGCCGCGAGGCTTGCGAACGACCGGTCTAGAAGCGTCTGCCGCATTTCGAGGGATGCACCTTCGGGACCCTCAAAAATCGTCCACTGGATTGTCTCCTCACCCCAGCGGTGTGCCAGCTTCCGCGGGCGATCGACCACGAGTACCTCGGTGTCGAATGGATCGGTGTCGGGGCTCTCGCGACTCGTAGAAGGGCCGAGTGAGTCAAATGCGCGATCCGGGACGATGGGGGACCAGCGGTTGAGCAGCTCCGATTCGGTGAGCATTTGCCAGAGAAACCCAGCCGAGTGCGAGAATTCGCGACGCATCGTCAACGTCGAACCGCTTTCGTCGGTGTCGAGTCGTACTTCTATCGGTGCGTGAATCTGCTTGAGAATAGCTTCGTCGGGGCGTGAGTCAGACATACGTCTTTTTTACTTGCTCAGAATGTGCGGTGCATGCACCATCCTTGCTCACCGCACGGCGCCGTGACTAGCCTGAAGCCATGGACCGCCTGATGCCGGCGGGCATTGCCGCCCCGGAGCTCGATATTGCGCAGTGGTTTGGTGAGGAGACCTCGCTGGCGCAACTGCGCGGCAAGGTTGTGCTGATCGAGGCGTTCCAGATGCTGTGCCCAGGATGCCTCAACTATGGGCTACCGCAGGCAGTGCGGGTGCGGAAGCAGTTTCCAGAGGTCGTAGTGATCGGCATCCACACAGTCTTCGAGCATCACGACGTAACCGGGCCCGAAGCTCTGCAAGTGTTCTTGCGCGAGTTCGGAATCCCGTTCCCGGTCGCCGTGGACCGACACGATGGTCGCGGCAACATTCCAATTACCATGGACACCTACCGACTCGAAGGCACTCCGTCGACGATCCTCATTGATAAGTCCGGAGATCTGCGCCTCACGCACCTGGGTGCAATGCCCGATTTGCAGCTCGGTGCGATGCTGGGTGAGCTTCTCGCCGAAAAAGCGTGACCTGTGCGCTGGGCAGTCAGTGCAGCGCCCTCATTTCTTGGGCCGCCCCGGGTGCGGTTACAAGGCCGCGAGCAGCAACCGCTCTGACTGCACGAGATAGTTCTCAAGTAGGGCGGCGGCGGCGTCCGCACGACCCGCGCGGATTTCATCGACGATCTCGCGATTCTTGCCGAGAAATGGTGAATGCAGGTATTCGGGATTCCCCACGACGCCGAACGCAAGCCGGAGCTCAGCGGACATCCGGTCGTAAAGCGTCTGCAGTATTGGGCTGTCGGTGAGTCGCACTACTGCTGCGTGGAAGTCGATGTTTGCGGTGCCGACTCGATTCCAATTGCCTTCTTTGGCTGCGGCGGTCGCAACGACAACTGCCTGGTTCATGGCATCGAATGCGGGATGCGAGGTTGAAGACGTTCGAACCGCGGATACTTCGATAAGTCGGCGAACTCGATAGATGTCCAGAATTGATGCCAGGGTTGGTACCGCTACGGAGGTGCCACGATTCGGCACCTGCATGACGAGATTCTGCTGGCTCAGTAGCCGAAAGGCTTCGCGCAGGGTGTTTCTTGAGGCATTGAATTCCTTGGCGAGCGATACCTCGGCCAAGTGCTGCCCCGGCGTCATTTCACCGTGAACGATGCTCTGTCGAAGGGACTCTGCAATCTCCTCCGCACGAGATTGCGGAGGCTTCGGTGATTGGGTGCCCTGCGACTGAGTCATAGGTGACAGCGTACGTCGCTGGGCACCAATTGAAGGGCTCGACGCTCCTTCAGTGCCAGACGTGCACTCACCTCAGCGCTAATTTGTGGATCAACGGCTTGTGGATTGTGGAACAATCGCTTAGTCTCGTGATTGCCAACGAAGAGAATCGGTCCTGTCGAGCTCACCGGTATGAGCCCATAACGGCGTGGGAATCGGAACTTGAGGGCCGCAAGCAAAGGAGCAACCATGGCAAAAGCAAACACTCAAAGTGTGCGCTTCCGGACGTCTATGGAGGACGACCCGCAGGTCCTGAAAAACGAGCAGGACGGCGAATACACGAATCATGTCGTCCCCGAGTCGGCTCGAAAAGGCAAAGCGGCAATTGTGGGTAGTTGGTCGGCAATCGCCAGTGCCATGGCGTTTGTCTATTACGGCGCTCTCGGCGCAGCACTCGTGGGCGTCGAACAGGCCGTCATCGGAATGGTGCTGGTAGTTATTGCCTATTCACTGCTCGGTAGTGCAACCGTTCGAGAGGCCATTCGTTGGGGGTTGAACTCGACGCTGCTTTCGCGTCGTATCTTCGGCAATAAGGGCGCCGCGATTGCACCCCTCCTAGTCGGGCTGTGCCTGTTCTACTACGCCGTGTTTGAAGGCAGCATCGTGGCGGTGGCGTTGCAATCCTTCTTCGGTGTGTGGGACATCCGTATTTGGTACGGCATCGTGGTTCTCGGCATGCTTCCGCTCATGCTCGGCGGTATGCAGACCTGGCTGAGCAAGCTCAACTGGGTATCGCTGCCGGTGTATTTCTTCGGCGTTGCGGCGGCAGTCGTCGTAGCCGGAATAAACGTCGGTTGGGAGGGGAACTGGGACGTATTCCCAGAAGGTCCCGACCCGAGCACCGGCATTCCCGGTTGGCTGACGGTATTCATCCTGTACATGGGTATTTTCGTGCTCTTCCCGGAGACACAAGATGCCGGCCGCTTCGCAAAGAAGTCGGACTCGAAATTCCACCAGCACGTGACGTTCGGCTGGGCGTTCTACGGCGTGGCGTACCTCTTCAATGGCCTTGTTGGCATCGCGATTGTCGGATTCGCCGCGCACGCCGGCGAGATTACGGAGAGCGGCGTTGTCCAAGGAATTATCGACAGCCTCGGCATTATCGGGTTGATTGTGATCATTGTGAGCCAGGTGCGAATCAACTCTGCAAACTTCTATTTCTCGAGCGTGAACTTTGAGCGCTTTGTCGGCCACTTTTCGAAACGCGGCATTTCGCGGAAGATGTGGGTCGTCGTCCTCTCGGCAGGCATGTTCCTCGTCATGCTCACCGACGTATTCAGCTATATCTCCGCGGCACTCGCTTGGCAGGCGGTGCTCATCGTGTCGCTCATCGCAATGATGATTACTCACCAGATCCTCAACCGCGGTGAGGAGCCCGAGTTCCGAGCGCTTCGCGTGAAGTCATTTGGGCCAGGAGTCGCCGTCTGGTTTGTCTCGGCCGGTACCGGCATTGTGCTGCTCCAGCTTGCCAATGTGCTTCCCACGGCATCTGCGCTCGCCCCGTTGATCTCATTCGTGCTTGCGGTGGTGCTGTATGTCATCGTGCACTTCTGCAAGGGCACGGCACTGCGTCGAAATCAAGACGACCCGGTGCGCGAACAGATCGAAGACCTCTGGGGAACGCGAATTCAGTGTGATGCGTGTGACCTGTCCTATGTTGCACGGGAAATGGACGTCTCATCCGCAACAAACGCGACACTGTGTCTCGCATGCCAGGAAACCGAGAAGGTTGAGTAGTAATCCTGGCCGACACTACGTCGGTTGACGGAAACTTCTGCTGCAAGGAAAGAAAAGGAACGAAGCTATGGCAGAGAAAATAGGGGAGTACCAGCTCCCAGAAATCGCAGACGTCGTTGTCATCGGTGCAGGCCCGGCCGGTGCCGTAATGACGAAGGCTCTTGCTGAAGCTGGAATGACCGTAGTCTGCCTCGAGCAGGGCGACTGGCCCGACTACTCGACGTCTCGCAATGCGGGCATAGAGCGTGAACTTGTGGGCGGCAAAGAGTGGTCGCCGCAGCCAAATATTCGTCAGGGTGTCGGTGATTTCGCGGTCGACGAGACGGATGCTGACATCAGCGCTCTGCTCTGGGCTGGGGTTGGCGGTAGCGCCATGATGTATGCCGCGCAGTGGCAGCGCAATCTTCCCTCAGACTTCCGCGTGCGTAGCTTCGACGGCGTTGCTGATGACTGGCCGATGTCCTACGAGGAACTCATCCCCTATTACCGTCAGGCCGAAAAAGACTTCGCGATCGCAGGGCTCGATGGTGACCCGGCGGTTCCTGGCACCTCGTTTCCCATGGCGCCCACGCCGATCGGCGAAGTTGGTCGACGGATGGGTGAAGCACACAACCGCCTCGGTTGGCACTGGTGGCCAGCAGCCAACGGCATCGCGACTCGCCCATACGGTCGGTTGAAGCCGAGCGAGCGCAAGGGAGCAACCTTCCTCGGCGTTGGCGACCAAGCAAAAAGCACGGTTGACTTCACCCACTGGCCGGAAATCTCGCAGCGCAAGAACGCCTTCCTCCTGACTCGCTCTCAGGTCGCCAAGATCGAGACGGATGCGACAGGTAAGGCCTCGGGCGTCGTGTATTTCGATGCCCAGGGTGTCGAACGTCGACAAAAAGCGCAGCTCGTTGTCCTCGCGGCGAACGGACTCGGTACGCCCCGACTCCTGCTCATGTCCGCGAATGCACAGCATCCTGATGGTCTCGCGAACGCGAGTGGCCTGGTCGGCAAGCGCCTCATGATGCATCCATATTCGGCAGTCGTTGGCACGTTTGAGGATGAAGTCGGTACGGCTCAGGGAGCATACGGGCATTTACTCCACTCGCTCGAGTTCTATGAAACCGACGAGTCTCGCGGCTTCGTGCGTGGAGCGAAATGGGGGCTCATGCCAACCGGCGGTGCGATGGAAATGACCCGCGCATTCCCCTGGGGCGACAATCGCGACCTCTGGGGCACACACTTCAATGACACGGTTCGAGAACGACTGAACCACTCGGCGACCTGGGGGATCATCGCGGAAGACCTGCCCGAAGACCACAATCGAGTTGAACTGAATCCCGAAGTGGTGGACGAACACGGACTTCCCTCGGTGAAGATTCACTACAAGAACTCCGAGAACACCCGTCGTCTCCTCGCCTTCCACGTGGAGCGCGCGAAGGAATCATTCGAGGAAGCCGGCGCCAAGAAGATTAACGTGGCCCCGCACATCCGAAATACCGGATGGCATCTCCTCGGTACTGCAAAAATGGGCTCTTCTGCCGAGGACTCCGTCGTCGACCACGCGGGCCGGGCGCACACCGTGCCCAATCTCTACATCGTGGATGGCAGCACCTGGCCCACCTCTGCAGGCACGAACCCCACGGCGACTGTCGTCGCAATGGCGATGCGGACCGCAGAACTCATTCTTTCTGGACATGCCAATTCGGATGCTGGATATGCAGCGACCGGGTCGAAAGGAGCAAACGCATGAGCACCAACACGTCTCTTTGGACAGCGGAAGAGGAACAGGCGATTTTACGAATTGCCGACCTTTTGATCCCCGGCGATAGCAGCACACCGAAGGCGTCTGCTACAGCCGATTACATTGACGCCATGCGCAGGATCTGTGAGATTCGTCCCGATCTGATTGAACCCACGCGACGACTCGTGAATGAATTTGCTGCCGTCTCTGCGCTCTCCGTCGAGTTCATTCGTGAAAAGCAGCCTGATCTCTTTATTGAGGTTTCGGAACTCTTTGCGGGCGCTTATTTCGTCGATGACCAGGTGCTCGAGACACTGGAATACCGCAATAAGCAGACAATTCCGCTCGACGACGAAAATCAGCGGGTGGCTGAACTCAATGCACTCGTTCGTCCCGTAATGGAACGCGGCAATATCTGGCGCGAAACTGCCGTCGCGGACGCACAAAGCGAAGGAAACTGAACGCGAATGAACACCAACGTTGAAACGACGACATCGGTATCCGGATATCGAGTGCAGAACCCAGCCACGGGAGAGCTGCTCAAGAACTATCCGTACCCTTCGCAGTCTGAAATCGAACAGACCCTTTCCCGCGCCGACAAAGCATTCAATGAGTGGAAGACGCTGAGTGTGCGCGAACGGGCAGAGGCAGTGCAGCGTGCGGGCGAGCTTTTCAAGTCTCGTGTCGAAGAACTCGGCGAGATCATTACCCGAGAAATGGGTAAGGGCCTCTCGGAAAGCCAAGCCGAAATTGACCTGTGCAAGGGCATTTTTGACTACTACGTTGAACAGGCTGAAGTCTTGACGGCGGACCAGACGATTTCGGTGCCTGCGGGCAACGAAGCAATCGTTGAGAAGCTCCCTATCGGTGTTGTACTCGGAATCATGCCGTGGAATTTCCCCTATTACCAGCTGTTGCGGCTCGTGGTCCCGAACCTGATTCTTGGTAACACCATCATCATTAAGCCCGCGGAAACCTGCCCGGAATCGGCACTCGCTATTCAGCAGATCTTCGAGGATGCCGGGTTGCCAGCGGGCGCATACAACACGGTGCTTGCGACGCACGAGCAGATTGAGCAGCTCGTCAATGATTCGCGGGTACGCGGCGTCTCGGTGACCGGTTCGGAGCGTGCCGGCGTTGCCATTGGGATCAATGCGGCACGGAACCTGAAGAAAACGGTACTCGAGCTGGGCGGATCGGACGCCTATGTCGTACTGGATGCAGAGGATGCGGCTGCGGCGGCACGCACCGCGTGGACCACCAGAGTGTCCAATATGGGGCAATCCTGCAACTCGAATAAGCGAATCATCGCGATGGATTCGGTCTATGACGAACTAGTTAGTGAGATGGTGTCGCTTGCGAGTGACTTGAAGCCGGGGGATCCGAATGCCGAGCTTCCAGGAACGTTTAATCCGATGGCCTCCGCACGTGGCGCAGCGGAACTGGAAGCGCAGATCCGTGACGCCGTCGAGAAGGGCGCCACACTCCACGTCGGCGGTAATATTGTCGAAGCGGGCAGTGCCTATTTCGTCCCCGCGGTGCTGACCGGAGTGACTAAAGAAATGCGTGCATATTCGGAAGAACTATTCGGGCCCGTCGCGGTGATTTATCGCGTGGAGAGCGACGAAGAGGCTGTAACGCTTGCCAATGATAGTGAATTCGGGCTAGGCGGTGCAGTGTTCTCGAGCGATATTGACCGAGCGACAAAAGTGGCGCGTCAGCTGGAGTCCGGAATGACGCACGTCAATGTGCCAGCCGCATTTGGGGCTCAGCTGCCTTTCGGCGGTGTGAAACGCTCCGGTATTGGCCGTGAGCTGGGACCTGAAGGGATGGATGAGTTCGCGAACAAGCGACTGCTTTACGTTGCTCGATAGGGCGATTAGTGTCAACCATCCACGTGGAATAGAGGATCAATAATGAAAATCGACTTGAATAGCGATCTGGGTGAACACTCTGGCGGCCTAGAACTTGGTAGCGATCTCGCCATGATCGAACTCGTGACGAGCGCCAATATCGCTTGCGGTTTTCATGCTGGTGACCCGCGATCGATCTTCGACACCTTGCAGGCAGCTGCTCGTCAGGGTGTGACCGTCGGTGCCCATGTTTCTTATCCCGACCGCGAGGGCTTTGGGCGGCGCCCGATGGAGATTGAGGATGCCGCTCTCGAAGCGGACGTCATTTACCAGATCGGGGGATTGGAATCGCTCGCTCGGGCCGCCGGTACCCGCGTTTCCTATGTCAAGCCTCACGGTGCGTTGTACAACGCGATTGCGACCAATGAGCGCCAGGCTGCCGCGGTGATCCGCGCGGTGAAGCGGATGAACCCAGACTTGCCCCTGGTGTGTCTTGCTGCCGCGCCCATCGTGGAGCAGGTACGGAGCGAAGGACTCCGTGCCGTACCCGAGGCATTTGCCGACCGGATGTATCAAGAAAACGGCTTACTGGTATCGCGCTCGGAAGAGGGCGCAGTGTTGCATGACCCCATTCTGGTCGCCAAGCGAATGCTGCAGCTGGTGAAATTCGGCACCGTGCCATCGCGAGAGGGCGCACTTGTGACAGTGAACGCAGAATCGATTTGTGTCCACGGAGACAGTGCCGGCGCTCTGCAGATGGCGAAAGCTGTCCGGCACCAGCTTGAGGCGGAGCAGATCGATATCGTGTCCTTTATGAGTGCAGCATGAGCGCTGATACCGTGACCCCCGAACTTGCACTGCCATTTGTTCGCCGCGCCGGCGACCGCGGTCTGCTCCTCGATTTTGGCAGTCTGGATGACGCACTCCACGGATTCCAGGCCCTGCAGCACGCGCGTGCCGCTAGCCGATTCGAGGCGGATGAACTCGTCCCAGCGGCAGAGACGGTGCTCATTCGGGGCGGCGATGCCCGCCACCCCGAAGTCCTCGTCCGGTTACTCCGCGATGTGCTCATCGCAGGACAAGGTGCCGACGCGGCACAGGCGCACCACGATGACATTGTGGTGCCGGTCGTGTACGACGGCGTTGACCTCGAAGAAATTGCTGGGCTGACCGGATTCTCCGAAACGGAAGTGATCAGTCGTCATACGGAGGCCAGCTACACCGTTGCGTTTACCGGATTCGCACCGGGCTTTGCGTATTTATCTGGCGGCGACACCGCGCTTATCGTGCCGCGGCGGTCCACGCCTCGACACCGAATCATCGCCGGATCGGTGGGGCTCGCTGATCGCTTCACCGGGATCTATCCGCGCGAGAGTCCAGGTGGCTGGCAACTCCTCGGCCACTCGACGCTGCCGATGTGGGACCTGTCGCGACCTGATCCAGCGCTCCTCAAACCAGGCGGGACGGTTCGGTTCGAGGCAGTTCGTGACAGTGCGACCACAGCCACACCGCTTCGCACGGAACACACGACCGAAGTCACGAGCGCGCCCCAAGATTCGCAGCACGCCGTCGCCGTGCTGGAAATACAGCAGCCAGGACTGATGACGATATTCCAGGATTTTGGCCGACCCAATCTCGCGAATCTTGGGGTGTCCGCATCCGGCGCTGCCGACCGAACCGCGCTCGTGACGGCGAACGAACTCGTCGGCAATGTACGAGGCGCGACCGCGCTCGAACTCGGCGCCGGAACGGTTTCATGTCGCGTCGTGCGAGACACCGTGATCGCACTCGCAGGTGCACCTCGACGCGGAACCATCAAGGGGCCGCTCGGCGTTCGAGACGTGCCTCATGAGCAAGCACTTCGCGTGAATACGGGTGAGATCCTGCAGCTCGAACCGCCCGAACGTGGCGTCCGGACCATGCTCGCGGTGCGCGGCGGAATCGAGGCGGGGACCGTGCTCGGAAGCGCGTCGAGGGATACCCTCGCTGGCTTAGGTCCGGAGCCACTGGCCGCGGGGGACCGCATTCTCGCGAATGAATCTTCCTCGCAAGCGGTTGGCTTCGCGCTGCCGCCAAGCCGCCAGTTTGCTGGCGTTGGTGAGACCACCACGCTCCGCATCCTGCTGGGCCCGCGCGATGATTGGTTCGATACTGCGGGGCTCGACACGTTCTGGCAGACGCGGTGGGAAGTGTCTCCGCGCAGTGATCGGGTTGGCGTGCGGTTGGTCGGTGCGAGCATTAGCCGCGACGAAGCACACGTTGATCGCGAATTGCCGAGTGAAGGGCTCGCGACGGGAGCGATCCAAGTGCCGCCTGACGGGCAGCCGGTCCTTTTTCTTGCTGATCACCCGGTGACCGGCGGATATCCGGTAATCGGATCCGTGTGTGAGGCAGATCTGGATCTCGCGGCGCAGCTGCCGCCAGGATCCTTCGTCAAATTTGAACGGTGTGAGACCAACGACGGTCTCGATGAATTAGTTGATTTCAATAAGGATGCAACTCAATGAGCATGAAGAAGATTCTCATCGCGAACCGCGGCGAAATTGCCGTGCGAGTGATTCGCGCAGCCAAAGACGCGGGCATTGCGAGTGTCGCAGTCTACGCCGACGATGACGTTGATGCGCTTCATGTCCGTCTCGCCGACGAAGCCTTTGCGCTTGGTGGCCAGACTCCTGCAGAGTCCTATCTCAACATCGAGAAAATTCTGGAAATTGCCGCACGCTCGAGTGCCGACGCCGTGCATCCCGGCTACGGATTCCTCTCGGAGCGAGCAGACTTCGCGAAGGCTGTCCAGGATGCGGGCCTCACTTGGATCGGCCCGGACCCGGAGACGATTGAACTGCTCGGTGACAAAGCGCGGGCTCGTGCGCTCGCGGCCGAGGTGGGTGCGCCGCTTGTGCCGGGCACCCAGGGCGCGGTCTCGGGCGTCGAGGAAGTGCTCGAATTCGTTGATACACACGGACTTCCCGTGGTGATCAAGGCGGTATTCGGCGGCGGTGGTCGCGGGATGCGTGTGGTCAGGGACCGTGCGGAGGTTCGTGACGCGTATGAAGCGGCTGTTCGCGAGGCCGTTGCCGCATTTGGTCGCGGAGATTGCCTCGTGGAACGCTTCTTGGACCGCCCTCGACACATTGAGGCGCAGGTGCTCGGTGACAAACACGGGCGCGTGCAAACTATCGGTACGCGAGACTGTTCCCTGCAACGACGCAATCAAAAGCTCGTTGAGGAGGCGCCAGCGCCGTTTCTGAGCGACGAGCTCCGTGTGCGCATCCATCGTTCCGCCGAGGACGTGTGTGCCGCGGCGAACTATGTCGGGGCGGGCACCGTCGAGTTTCTGCTCGGCGAAGACGGGACGCTCTCGTTCCTTGAGGTCAATACGCGGCTTCAGGTCGAGCATCCAATTACCGAGGAAGTCACCGGGGTTGATCTCGTGCAAGAACAGTTCCGTGTGGCATCCGGCGAACCACTGACGCTACCTGAGGAGATTCCGGCGCACGGGCACGCATTCGAGTTTCGGATTAATGCGGAAGACCCGGCCCTGGGCTATCTCCCCACTCCGGGAGTCGTCGAGCGCTTTGAGGTGCCGGGCGGACCGGGTGTTCGAGTGGATGTGGGCGTGTACCCGGGGTATGTCGTTCCCGGGACCTTCGACTCGCTACTCGCGAAACTGATTGTGTGGGGCAAGGACCGCAACCAGGCGCTGGCTCGAGCGCGGCGCGCCCTCGAAGAGTTCCAGATTGATGGCGTCGCGTCGGTGCTGCCATTCGACCGCTATGTCGTGACTGCGCCGGCATTCATTGGCAACGACGATGCATTCGCAGTGCACACGCGCTGGATCGAAGAAGAGAGCGACGCCGACTTCGATCCGGCCGAAGCAGTCCCCGTACCAGCGAAGCAAGGCCTGACACGGCTGTCGATTGAAATCGACGGGCGCATGGTGGAGCTGGGATTGCCGCAAGCACTGCTCTCGGGGCTCGCACCCACCGCCGGTAGCGATCGCGAGGACCAGGCGACGGAGTCGACCGACTCAACCGCCGATGACGGCGCCCTGCTTGCACCATTCGCGGGGATTCTCAGTGAATGGAAACTCGAAGACGGTGCCGATGTTGAGGCAGACGAAACCGTTGCGCTCATCGAAGCGATGAAAATGGAAATGCCAATCAAGGCAACCCGAAGCGGCAAGCTCAGCCACGCTGTGGAAGCCGGGCACCAGGTGACCGCCAACGCGGTACTTGGTTCGGTGCGAGCCTAAGACTCACGGAAGAAGAGAGCGATGACAGCGATTGCCAATGACCAGCAGCTCACGGCCGCACGAGAAGCGCGCGAGCGCTATCGTGCTGGTGAGGTGGTACCGACGAGCGGAATTGCGCACGGGCTCGTGCAGGCGAACTTGATTTCCGTTCCCGCTGATTGGGCCTTTGACGTGCTGTTGTATGCCCAACGGAACCCCAAGGCCTGCCCCGTACTCGAAGTGCTCGAGGCGGGCTCCTTCGAACCCTCGCTCGCGCCCGGTGCGGATCTGCGCACCGATATTCCCGCCTATCGAGTGTGGCGCGACGGGGTGCTTACCGAAGAAGTCGCCGATGCGACGGCGATCTGGGAAGAGCATCCGGACCTCGTGTCGTTTTTGATTGGCTGCAGCTTCACCTTCGAAGCGGGGCTGGTGGATGCGGGTATCGAGATTCGACACCAGTCACTTCGTCGAAATGTGCCGATGTATCGAACCTCGGAGCAGTGTGCTCCGGCAGGACGATTAACTGGGGAGCTCGTCGTATCGATGCGACCGATCCCGGCGAATCGAGTTGCCGATGCGGTGCGGATCTCTGGCCGCTACCCGGCCGTGCACGGTGCGCCGGTGCATGTCGGTGACCCCGCTTCGCTCGGGATTGCGGATCTTTCACAACCTGATTTCGGGGACGCTCCCGAAGTTCGCGAGGGTGAGATTCCCGTGTTCTGGGCCTGCGGGGTGACTCCGCAAGCGGCGATTATGGCGTCGAAGCCGCCGTTCGCGTTGACGCATGCGCCGGGTCACATGTTCATTACGGATGTTCCGGACGCGGCGTACATGGCTTAGCCGGCACGATAAGTCGGGCTTGTCGTCGGCTGACCACGTCGTCAGCGCGATGGCTCACCAAACCACCGTGTAAGCGGCGCAGCATCAACCCGCTCACCCTTTGCGACCCACGCGATGTGCCCGTCCGGACGCAAGAGCACTGCATCCATTCCCAGATCGTCGGTCGAGTCGATGACGTGATTGACGCGGTCTTCCCAACCGCGTATCGAATGTTGCCGGGCTCGGTCAAGCAGCAGCCCGCGGCCATCGTGCATTAGTCCGTACAGTCGCTGTCCGCTAGCAAGCTTGACATCCCGCATCCGGCGCCCGATTGAATCGTCGACATCGCCGAAGTCATATCGGATGCCGGTTGCCGTGACCATTTCCATAATGTGCCGCGTGGCACCGGGGAAGTCCATCAGCCTCGACACGAGGCGACGGACAGCCTGCGGGCCCGGGGCGAGGCGCATCAACTCGGACTGTGCCCGAGTGTTGTCAAGCACGTCGGAAGCAACGGGGCGGCGCTCGGATTCGTAGGTGTCGAGCAATCCGGTGGGTGCCCAGCCGTTTACTTCGCCGGCGAGCTTCCAACCGAGATTGAACGCGTCTTGCAGGCCGAGATTGAGACCCTGTCCGCCAAGGGGTGGGTGGATGTGCGCGGCATCCCCCGCGAGCAGAACTTGACCGAGTCGATACCTTGCTGCAATCCGAGTGGCATCGCCGAAGCGTGAGAGCCAGCGAGGGGAGTGAGCGCCGAAGTCAGTCCCGGCAACATCACGTACACGTCGGGTGAACTCTTCAAACGTGGGGCGAGTTGCCTGTTGCGTTACGTTCTCGGCGGGCACGACGCCGCGATAGGTGCCCGTGCCCGTCGGACCGACGCCGAAGCCAAGGTTTGTCTTACGAATCTCGTTGACGATCGCGGCCACCTCATCAGCCGGCATGCTGACGTGAAACTCGGCGAGCAGCCACTCGTTCGAGGCCGATTCGCCCTCGAACTGGATGCCGAGTCGCTTGCGAATCGTACTGCGGCCACCGTCGCATCCCACCACCCAACGTGCCTCGAGCCGCTCACCACTTGCAAGTTCGAGCGCTACGCTCTCTTCACCTTCGTGGATGTCGACAACCTCGGCACCGTACCGAATCTCCACCCCACGCTCGCGAGCGTGCTCGAGTAAGAGACGCTCGACCTCGGTTTGCCGGAGCCCAAGGATATACGGATGCGCGGTATCGAGTTCGGCTGCCGGCTTGTGAATTCCAGCAAACTGCGCGCCAACGGGGTAAGTCTGACCGGCTTCGAGGAAGCGGTCGAGGATACCGCGCTGGTCGAGCATCTCGAGACTTCGCACGTGCAGTCCGAGACCGCGAACGATCTTCGTCGGCTCATTGTCACGTTCGAGGACGAGGGCCTGCACGCCCTGCAGCTGCAACTCGGTTGCGAGCCAGACGCCGGTTGGCCCAGCGCCGACAATAATCACATCGTGCATTGCGGTTTGCCTTTAAACGGTTGACTGATAGCGACCCACGAACATCACTTTGCTTCGGGCTTTGTCGCCTTCCCGTCGAGCCAGAGCGTGTCGGATTCGTCTCGGTGTGTTCCATCGGTACCGACATGTTTGCTGTCGATCTTTGGCCCCTTTTTGATGACGTGCACGAGCGCCATGCCGTGGCCGCGCCCGAGACCGTAGTCGTCTTTGAGCCATTCGAGGATCACGCCGGCTTTGACATCGGGGGAGTCGTAACCGCGCGTCTTCGCAATGTCGAGCAGTTGTCGGGGTGTGAGCCCGGTCTTGTCTTCGATGGCGTCGAGATAAGCCTGGAAGGACATTGGGGGATTCCCTTCGTCAGAGCTCCACGTTGAGCTCGAGGGTGAAGCGGTGGAATTTATAAGGATACCGGGGAGTCTTCGCGGCACGCGTCGAGATCGTCACACGGTTGAATGGGGGTGTTGTTCAACCGGGCTGAAATATTTGGCGGTGCGGGTGACCCCGTGAGGTGCATATACTCCCTGGGAATGCCGGTACGCCAATTCTGGAGGGCATGAGGCATATGACGGACCAGCTCGAGCGACACCAGGTTGCGCTATACCTGGCAGCGCTCGCGGTGGGTGCCGCGGTCGGCCTAGCGTTCCCTATCGTCGCGCATCCTGCCGAAGCCGCGATTAATCCCGTGCTCGGCCTGCTGCTATATGCGACATTTCTCGGGGTGCCGTTCGCAAAGATGGGAGAGTCATTCCGCGACTGGCGATTCCTCGCGACGGTCCTGGTCGTCAACTTCGCGGCAGCGCCCGTCGTCGTGTTCATTCTGTCGAGAATCGTGGCGCACGATCAGGTGCTGCTCGTCGGTGTCCTATTCGTACTGCTCACACCGTGCATTGACTACGTCATCGTGTTCACGGGGCTCGCGGGCGGCGCGAAAGATCGACTGCTCGCTGCTGCGCCGCTGCTGATGCTCTTGCAAATGTTGCTGCTCCCGCTCTACCTCAGTGCGTTTCTTGGAGCAGACTTCGTCGCAACAATCGACCTGGCGCCATTCGTCGAAGCCTTCCTGCTGCTCATTGTGCTGCCGCTGTTCGCTGCGGGATTAACCCAGCTCGCGGCGTCATACACGCGGTGGGGCGCCTGGTTGCAGCACGCGGTTGAGTCCGCCATGGTGCCGCTCATGATGCTCACGCTTGCCGTCGTCGTGGCCTCGCAAATCGCTGGAGTTGGTGCCCGATTCGGTTCGCTGCTCCTTGCGATTCCGGTCTACGTGCTGTTCGCTGCGATCATGATTCCGATCGGGATGCTCGCAGGGAAGGTCGCGCGCCTCGACCCGCCAGGTTGCCGGGCGGTTGTGTTCAGCGGCGTAACGAGGAATTCGCTCGTCGTGCTGCCGCTGGTGATCGCGCTACCCGCGGCCTTCGACCTCGCGCCGCTGGTAGTCGTCACGCAGACCCTGGTGGAACTGGTGATCATGGTCGTGCTCGTTCGACTCGTGCCGCGGCTGGTTCCGGCAACCCATGCCGAGACGAGAACGCGGGCGGACCGAAACTGAATCAATCAGTCCACCCGAATTCTCGCACGGTCGGTCTCACCGCACTATTCGTACCGCAGCGCATCCACCGGTTCTTTACGCGCGGCAGACGCCGCAGGCAGCGTACCGGCCAAGAACGCGATCAGCATCACGACAAGCACCATGATCCCCACGGTCAGCGGGTCGAAGGCAATGAGCTGCAGCCCCGGCAAATCAGCGAACAGGCTTTCCGAGAGCGCCCCGCTGATCCCGCTGCCCACCGCGATCGCGACGCCCGCACCGATCACACTCCCGAGTAGACCGATGAACACTGCCTCGAGGCTGAACAGCGTAAACACTCGCCCTGAACCCATCCCCATCGCCTTCATGAGGCCGATATCGCGCGTGCGTTCCTGCACGGACATATAGAGCGTGTTGACGATGCCGAAGCTCGCCGCGAGCAGCGCGATCGCGGCGAAGGCATTGAGCACGAGCACAATGGCGTCGATCACCGCTTTGAAGGCGCCAAGCTGGTCGGCAATCGTGGTGCCCGTGAACCCGGCGTCGGTCAGTGCATCCTTCAGCGCGGTGATTTCTGCCTCGGTCGCATCGGCTGCGAACCACACGTTGGCACTCGCAAACCGATCCTGCTGATCTTCGGCGACGCCGGTGTTCTGCAGCGACCAGAGCTCATCCGCCAGCGCATCGTTCGGAATCAGGCTCGCGCCGGTCCCTGCGAGCGACTCGTCCGCAACACCGGTGATGGTGGCAACCACCGTATGCTGCGCCTGCACCCCATCACTGACCCCGATCGTCACGTCTTGCTCGAGGGCCGCGCCATTCGACGAAAACCCGAGCGGTTCGACGAGCTCGACCGGCAGCACGACCTGAAAATCCTCGCCATCCGCCGGGAGCGACCCGGTGGCAAGCTGCACGGTCTGGCCAGGAATGAGGCTGCCCACCGAGGCGACGTACTTCGTGCCGTCGGCGAACTGCACGTAGTCGGCGCTGATGGACCGCGTCGGTTCTACCCGCAGCACGCCGCTAACCTCCGCAAGTGTGTCGAGGTCGTCCGCCGTGAGTGCCGCGGTCGTGGGCGCGAAGCCGCCGGGGTCACCGGGAACGGTGCTGATCGCATCCGGGTCATACTCGACCGGACCACTCGCACCGGGTGCGCCGGAGTCCGTGTCGGAGCTCTTTGTCACCGTCATGACGTCGCTTGCCCCGATGCTCGCCACCGTGTCGTCAATATAGCGATTGATGCCGGTGCCAAGGCCGCTCGTCAGCGTCAATGTGAACGCGCCGACGAAGATCGCAATTGTAGTGAGGAACGTGCGCGTTTTCGAACGCAGCGTGTTCGAGATGGCGCTTCCGATGAGGTCGATGGTCTTCATGCTCGCTCCTCGTCGGTGCTCGTATTGTCAGCGGTTTCGGCATCGCCGTTGCTGGCGGATGTGGTGGTCACGCTGGCGGTTGACGGCCCGTCATCCGAGATGATTCGCCCATCTCGAATCTGGATGCGTCGGTCGCAGCGAGAGGCGAGTTCGTGATCGTGCGTGACGATGATGAGGGTGATGCCGTGCTCCCGATTGAGGGTGAAGAGGATGTCTTCGACCACTTCGCCCGTGACGGAATCGAGGTTGCCGGTGGGCTCATCAGCAAAGATGATGCGTGGATTATTGATCAGTGCACGAGCGATCACCGCGCGCTGTTTCTGTCCGCCGGAGAGCGCGGTTGCTTTGTTCTTCGCCTTGTCGGCGAGGTCGAGTTGTTCGAGCGCGGCCATGCCGCGCCGCCTGCGTTCGGCGCGTCCGATCCCCGCGATCTTCAGCGGCAGCATGACATTCTCGAGCACCGTCTGGTTGGCGGTGAGGAAGAACTGTTGGAAGACGAATCCGAAGGTCCGATTGCGAGTGCGGTTGAGCATCCGCCCGCGCAGCGTCTGGGTATCGACGCCCTCAAGCGCGAGACTGCCTTGATCGGGGGAGTCGAGTAGCGCGAGCACGTGCATGAGCGTTGACTTACCCGAGCCGCTCTTGCCGACGATCGCGATGCTCTCGCCCTCGCGCACCTCGAAGGACACGTTCGTGAGTGCGTCGAAGCGCGACTGCCCGCTGCCGTAGCTCTTCGAGATGTTTCGCGCTTCTATCAACGGTGGTGCGGTCATGCTTGAGTCTCCTGAGTCGCTTCGATCGTTTTGGTGTTGATGGCGACATCGGTCATGTCGCCATCAGTATCGGTGCTGCCACCGACACCTTCGCCGTTACCGACGTTGATGTTGCCGTTACGTTCGCCGTCATCCTCAATCTCGGCTCGCAGCGGCACCTCCTTAATGAACGCCACAAGCACGAGCCCCGCGAGCACCATCGGGATGAGCATGACGAACACGGGCGTGAGCGCGTCGTTGTATGCGCCCACGATGACGTCGTGAATCGCGTCCGGCAACGCATTCACTGCCGCTGGAGTGAAGGAATTCATGTCGACGGCACCGGCATCGGCTCCGAGATCGCCCAGCCGCTCGGTGAGCAGGTCTGTCAGGCGTGCCGTGAACAGCGCACCGACGATTGCACCACCGAGCGATGCACCAATCTCACGGAAGAAGTTGTTCGAGGCCGTGGCCATCCCGACTTCGCGATCCGAAAACGCGTTCTGCACGACGAGCACGAGGATCTGCATTCCGAGGCCAATTCCCGCGCCCATGACAAAGATGTAGCTCAGCAGCACCCAGATCGGCGTCTCGACGGTCAACGTCGACATCAGCCACATGCCGATTGCGAGCACGATCATGCTCGCGATCGGCATCCACTGATAGCGACCGGTCTTCGACGCGAGCATGCCCGTGGTCAAGGCCGTGGACATGAGCCCCACGATCATTGAGATCATCATGAGTCCGGAGCCGGTCGCGTTCACGCCCGTCACCATTTGCAGGTACGTCGGCAGATAGGCGATCGTGCCGAACATCGCGATGCCAATGAACAGGCCTGCCGCGGTGGAGAGTACGAAGTTTCGGTTCTTGAAGACCTTCAGAGGGATGAGGGGCTCCTCGGCCTGCGCTTCGGCCCAGACGAAGAGAGCCGAGAACACCACCGCAAGCACGATGAGCGTGATGATGACCGGGGAATCCCACTCGTACTCGCCGCCACCCCAGGACGCGACGAGAATGATTGAGGTCACCGCGACCGCCATGGTGATCGTTCCCCAGATATCGAAGCGGGCCTTCGCCTCGTGCTTGGGCAACTTCAGCGCGATAGCGGCAATGACGATGGCCAGGATACCGAGCGGGATATTGATCCAGAACGCCCAGCGCCAGCCGATGCCCTCGGTGAACCAACCGCCCAAGAGCGGGCCGACCACGCTCGAAAGCCCGAACACGGCGCCCATGACACCCATGTATTTGCCGCGCTCGCGGACGGGCACGACATCCGCGATGATCGCCTGCGACAGGATCATGAGCCCGCCGCCGCCAATGCCCTGGATGACACGGGCGATGATGAGCCAGGTCATGTCGGGCGCGAGTCCGCCGACGACGGAGCCTACGAGAAACACCAGCAGTGCGCCGATGAAGAGTCCTTTGCGACCCATCGTGTCGCCGAGCTTGCCGTAGATCGGCATCATGATCGTGGCGGCGACCAAGTAGCCCGTGGTGACCCAGAGCATGTGATTGACGCCGCCGAGCTCGCCGACGATGGTCGGGAGCGCGGTCGAGAATATCGTCTGGTCCAGCGAGGACAGGAACATGGTCAGGATGAGGCCGGTGAAGACAGCCAGGATGCTGGACTTCTTCACGGTGTTCGTTGCTGCGTTCGGCGCCGTCGCATCCGTTACCGATGGATTCGAGACAACTGAGCCTGTGGCTGATTGCTCGGTGCGAGTGACAGGAGTGTTCATTCTCCCAAGCATCGTGACGATTCGCGGCGGTCACATCCCCTCACGACCGTCACTTGGTTGCTGCGGCGTACCCCAGCTGGGGTATGTGCTCGGTGCTTGGGATGCGATCATTCGCCTGGCGCGATCAAACCGCTCTCGCACGGCGCCCTTGTCGATGAGTTGCGTGTGAGTATTGCCATTCATCATGTGATTAGTGGTGTGACTTGAGGAGGTCTGGGACAATTGAGGCATGGCTGCTCCAACAACTTCTTCGCCCGGGCTTGGCGTACATCGCGATTCCGTCACATTGGATTTTCCTGTCATCGTTTCGCACCTGCGCGATATTTTGGGAGCCAAGCTCGTGGCATACCTTGGGTCCGTGCGTGAGACGCGTGCGGTGCGGCAGTGGGTGGCTGGTGAGCGGCGACCGAGCGACGCGGTAACACAACGGCTTCGATTGGCATATCACGTGGCTGGCCTCCTAACGGAAGCAGGAAATTCACCGGCTATCGTGCAGGCCTGGTTCCAAGGCGCGAACCCCCAACTGGAGGATCGTGCCCCGGGGCGAGTGCTGCGCGATGAACCAACCGATGCAATCAGCCACCAAGTGCTTGGTGCAGCCCGAGCTTTTGCCCGAATCGGATGAGGATTAATCCTGTCTCGAGGCGAGTTTGGCGAATCGGCTATCGCCCGGAGCCGTGGGAATGGGCCGACTGGCGGTGGGCAGGAGGAAGCGGGCGCTTCAACGGGCGATGGGACGCGATCGACGGCGGACTGTATCGCACTGTGTACGCGGGTGACAGTGTGCGTTCTTGCTTGATTGAATTGCTTGCCCACTTCAGGCCTGACCTGGCTCTCGTGTCTGAGATTGATGCAATTGAAGTCGATGAATCTGACGAGATCTTGCACCCAACGGTCGAACCCGGCTTCGTTGATATTGATAATTGGCTCGCACTTAGAGCCGCATCATCAGCACATTTGGACGGACACTTTTGCGACGTGACTGCATCTGAAACGATTGCGGCGCTTTGGTACCGATTTCATTCCACTGCCACGTCCATGTATGGACTACACGACTTTGACGCCGCCGCATTGAAGGACGCGCGTCCTCGAGAGCTGACACAATCCGTCTCTCAGTACCTCTGGAACATGCGGACAGACGAAGGCATTGACGTGTGTGACGGCGCGGAATTTCGTTCGCGACACGGCGATGACTTAGTGCTTTGGGCGATCTTTGAGCGAGAGGGAGACCCGCAAGTGAGTCCTAAATTGTCCAGCTTTGAGCGAGGAGAACTGCATCGTAATGAGTTCGCGTATTTCGGCTATTGGGTCTCCAGATGGTACCGAAGGAAAACCCTTCAGCATCCTGAACTTGATGGCCTCCGTCAGCTGCGCATAGCAGACAAGTCGAAATCCTCCATGGAAATTGTGGCGTAATGCGCGACGTAATCGCCCTGTATATCCGCTTTGCGAGCTACGCGAAGCAGCCGATCTCACGCGACACGCCCTCTTGAACTGAGGTGGTTGCTGTCACCGCATTTCGGTTATTCGACCCGCGTATGGGTGGTCCAGGGGTCGGGACCCCGCCCTCGATCGCGTAGTGGGAGCGCGGCAGTACGTCGTGCAAGCGGGCGATAGCGTTCGATCGTCAGGAAGATAGTCACGAGCGCCATCGCGATGACATGAAACTGCCCCGTGAGCAGCACGAGCAGCATTGCTGGGCCACAGATCGCCACACACACGGCACCTGATCCCAGCCCGTATCGCAGCGATTCACGGTAGGCATCGACGCCAAAGGCCCGAAGCATCGGCGTTCGGTGGCATTGTCGGAGTGCACGTCGGCGGAGCGGGGAGAGCTGCCACACGACCACGGCGATAGCGGTAAGGACCACGAACATGACGTTCTGCCCGATTGCCGAACTTAGTGGCACCGCGACCACGCCAGCGATCACCCAGACGAACGCGTATCCATACAGGAACAGCAACGTTCTCGTCAGGCGATTTCGACGCAGGCTCATTCGCCACTGGGTGCCGACTTCCCGGACGAGCAGGGGCGGTGACATCGCGAGGAGCATCGCCAACCACATTCCGAGGCCGGGCAGTATCGCGGCGATCGATATTGAGGATGCGTGTCCCGCGTGCCCGGAGGGTGCGAGCAGGATGCCCGGATCAGCTGGGGTGATCGCGTGGGAGGAGTGCGTGCCATGGCCCGACCCAATGAAGAGCACCCAGCCGAGGATCGCGAGGAAGATGAGCGCCGGTGCAGGGGCACGCCGTGCGCCATTGAGTACTGCTTGCGCTCGGAGGCTCGCCTTCAACATGGTCACTCGAGAACGTAGATGCTCACCCTACCGACGGAGAACTCCGCGCGAGCCACGGTGTCATTCGCCGGTACAAACCGAACATCGAGCGCCGACGCATCCGCTTCGAGTGCACCGGCGTCGACGATGTCACTGATCTCGAGCACCTGACTAATCCCGCTGCCCAAGTGCGCTCCATCGGGGTCGCTCGCCTCCGAAACGCCGAACAGGGACACGGTACCGGCGAGCCGATCGGGGCGTTCCTCGGGATCCTCGTCTGATGGCACGTCCACGTAAACGTAATAGACCGCAGCATCGCTCGGACCGCGGATTCCCTCGAGTTTGAGAAACACTCGTGGGGGCGCAGCGGGTGCTGTCCTGCGAGCCGCATCTCGTTGGAAGGAGCGCATTCGAGACCCATCGACCCGCACCGGAGTGTCGGTCATGCCATGCACGACTATATCGATATCGCTCGCTCCGACGAGTTCTGGCTGTCCACTAGCGTCCACGGCTGCTCTTCCTCTGGCGGTTGCACGTTCTTCTATTCGTCGACGACCCTCGTCGCGAGGCACGGGTACCTCGTCGGCTGGCGGGATTTCTTCCACCGGCACCTCGATCGGCAGGGAATCGTAGTAGTAACCGAGCGCGGCGGTGTCGAGCATTTCCCGCGCGGTAAATATCCACTCACCGCCCTCCGGAGTCGGAACGACGAACGAGCGGTCCGCCGGCCCATCGAGCCACCCAGGCTCGGAAATATCGGGGTTCTCCCGTCGCCAGACTTCCCACACACGGTCGATGTTCGCGTGATGTAGCCAGAAAATCGGGTCCAGAGCTGCAGTGATCGGCATGGTCATGAGCCCGAGATTGCGCCAGTCGTCCGGATCCTGTCCCGGCGCGCTACCACCGAGCACCGTGTGCAGCACGTTGTGGGGCAACGTTTCTAGCGTGCCGAATGTGGATGGCCCCTCAGTTCCGTGATGGAAGAGCGTGCGCGGCCCACCGAAGCCCGGCGGGATATCGGCTGTCCCGCCCGCGAATTCGGTGTCGGCTAGAGCCCGCAGCGAAACCATCCGCTCGTCGAGAACGATAGGCGTCCTGCCATCACCGTAGCGACGTTCGACATTGAGAGGGTTTGGGGACCCGTCGGGGAGCGTCGGATCAGCGAACACCGAGGGCAACACGCGGGAGTCCGGTCGTGTTGCATCGCTGTAGTCCCAATAGGGAACTGCCCAGTTCGTTGGGCCACCTGCAGCGACGACTGCCGCGCGTGCGATCCGTTCGAAGGAAACGAGATATCCACGATGCCAGGGAAGGAAGTACCAGCTCTGATGCTGACACTGATTCCAGACACGTTGTTGCACCGCTTCCGGGGGTCGCTGTTCGTTGGCGTCGACAAGCCCGAACTCATGCCACACCAGTGGGTGGGTGCCGTGGATCGCGGCGAGAAACCACCAACTCATGGGATCAGTAATGGGACGAGACTGCATTTCCCGGACTGCGACTGCGTACCACTGCAGAGTTTCGGTCCAGCCATCTCCTTGTGCGCGAACTTCACGACGTACATCGACCATTGCAATCACTCCCTCATCGCAGCATTGCTTGTCGCAGTATGGCACGCCCACCGCTAAGGCAGCGCAGAGTTTGCGAGTGATGAGCGACCTGATGCGTTGAAGTCTCGAATACCTTCCCGCGTGGGTTCGAAATCGAAGGTCCTCGCATCACCTTCGAGCGTGCCGATGCGGGCGCCGTACAGGTCAACTGCGAGGCGCATCTTCGTCCTCCCATGTGGCCGAAATATCGAGGTCAATGAGGCGAGCAATTTCGAGGATGCGCCGGAGGTAGATCGTCGCTTTGCCGCTTTCGATTTCGCTAATCGCGCTCTGCGACACATCCAATTCTTTCGCCAGATCTGACTGCGAGAGTCCGCGGGAGAGCCGTGCCTGCTGAATGGCAAGGCCAATGTCACCAGGCGTGCGGATGCGTGAGGTGTACTGAGTCATGAGTCGCCTTGCGGTCAATATCTGTATTTACCGATACGAACAGTGTATCTGTATTTACCGATACGTCGAGAGCAGCTGAATATACCGATACGCGTGGCCGCGCAGTGCCTTGTCAGCCACGCTCCATCGCGCAAGGGCAAAATCGGGCCCATGATCTATGAATCACGGCACATCTCGCAGTCAATCGAGCGAGATCCACGCGATGTCATCGCATTCGCTAGCGATCCCGCGAATCTGCCGCGATGGGCTGCGGGACTCAGCTCCGGCATCCGTCACGAGCGAGGCAAGTGGCTCACCGATTCACCGATGGGCGTCGTCGAGGTGCGGTTCCACGACGGAGCAGGGCTCGGCATCCTCGACCACACGGTGATCTTCCCCGACGGCACTGAAGTCTTGAACCCGCTGCGGGTGCTTCGCAATGGCGACGGCAGCGAGGTGGTGTTCACGATCTATCGCCTGCCGGGTGTGAGCAAGGATGATTTCGAGCGGGATGCAAGGCTCGTTCGCGAGGACTTGGAGCGGCTCCGAGGCATTCTCGAAACTGCCTAACGCTCTTGGGAAGAGCGGCTAGCGCTCCCGCGAAACCACGGTGCGCACGAGCAGGATTGCGAACAGTGTGAGGCAGATGATGGCGCCGACTTCGAAGACGGTGGTGATGCCGACGTCGGTGGTATGTTCACCGACTCCCGGATGGGCGGCCATAATCGCGCCCGTGATCGCGGTACCGAACGAGCTTCCGACAGTGCGCAGCACCTGGTTGAAGCTCACCGATGCGCCGAGTTCGGCGCTCGCGACGCTGCGTGCGATGAGCGCTGGCATCGCGGCGTAGCCCGAACCGATGCCCACGCCGAAGAGGAAGATGCCGAGGAGCAGGCCCCACAAGTGGTAGTGCGCGAACCAGAGCAGAACCCCGGCAAGCGCCATCACTCCGGTGCCGATCGGGAGCAGCGCATCCATCGACACCCTTCCCGCGACGCGGCGTACGACTCGGTTCGCGGCGAAGCTACCGACCGACAGCGGCGCGATCACGAAGCCCGCCCAGATGAGGGGGAGTGCCATTCCGTAATCGGTGTAGCTCGGTGCCTGCGCGACGAGGCTGGCGACCGACAGCCCGATGTAAGTTGCCGCGCCGAGGCCGATCGCCGCACCGTTCGCGAGCAGCACGTCGCCGTTGCGAAGGGTGCGCAGGTTGATGAGTGGATGGTCGGAGCGCAGCTCGACGATCACCCACGCCGCAAAGCTTGCGATCGAGAAGGCGAGGGCGCCGAGTGTCCAGCCCGACGCCCATCCCCATGTCGGCCCTTCGCTGATGGCGAGTAGGAGCGCACCGAGGCCGAGGGTGAGAAGCAGTGCACCGAGGAAATCGAAGTCACTCTTCGGAGCCTCGGCATCCGGGCCGTTCGGCACGACCTTCCAGACCACGGCAACCGCCGACAAGATAAATAGGACGGCGAACCAGAACGCGAAGCGGTAGTCGAGCAGGTCCGCGAGGATGCCCGTGAGCGGATAACCGAGGCCCAGCCCGGTGGCCACGGTCACCGAAAGCGAAGAGATCGTGGCTCGCACGTGGCTGCGATCGACGTAGCGGCGCGCGAGCGAGATGGTGACGGGCACGATGCCGTACGTGAGGCCCTGCAGCGCCCTGCCGATGAGGAACACCGCGAAATTCGTTGCGAGCGCCGCGAGCACCGAACCGACGAAGATAACAGCCAGGGCGACGAGCAGGATCCGCTTCTTGTGCGGGCCATCGCTGAGCCGCCCCATCACGGGGGTCGCCACCGCGCCGACGAGCAGATTGACCGTGAGCATCCACTGCGCCGTCGCGACCGAGACGCTCATCTCCTGCGCGATCGTGGGAACGAGCAGCATGCCGAGCGAGCTCACGACGGCCGTCGAGAGCGCCGCGTAGATCAGGGCGGGAACGAGGCGCTTACTCATCGAGGATGCTCCGCCCGAGTTTCGTCAGTACGGGCACGACCGCGGCGAGCGTGGCGCGTTCCTCATCGTCCAGGCTTCGTTCGACCGCCGCGTGCAGCAGTGCCTGCGAGGCCGAGGACTCCTTGTTAAGCGCCTCGCGGCCCGCGTCGGTGATCGCGACCCATACTCGACGTCGATCACTCGCATCCGTCGTGCGCTCGACCTGGCCGGCGGTCTCGAGATCGCGTACCCCGAGTGATGCGCCCTGGTTGCTCACGTGGATGGCGACGGCAAGTTCCGAAACCGTGGCCGGGCCGTGCTCGGCGAGGCGGCGAAGGATGCCGACCTTCCCCTCGGACAGGGTGCGCTGCGTGCGCAGGTATCGCGAGAGAGGACGAAGCGCGGTGAGAAATTCCGCGGCGAGGGCGGCATCTTGGGGTGATTCTTGGGGCACTCGAAAAATGCTACACCAGCTTGATCAAGTTGCTTGACTAATTCCGGTGGACGCGTAGAGGCTCGGCACCCAGTACCTGAGATGCCTGTCGTGATGTGGATGCGAACCTGGCTAGTCACCTGGTGCGATCAAGCCGCCTTCGTAGGCCGCGATCACCAGTTGGGCCCGGTCGTGGGCGCCGAGCTTCACCATGATCCGCCCAGCATGGGTCTTCGCGGTGTGTACCGAGATCACGAGTCGCTCGGCAATGTCCTGGTTCGAGAGGCCGCGTGCCACCAGCGAGAGCACCTCGCGTTCCCGGTCAGTGAGGCCATCCAGGAGCGAACGATCCGTGTTGTGCGCCGCAGCGGGTGCCTCAGCCGGATGCAATACTCGCGAGATAAGTCCACGGGTCGCCTCGGGTGACAGCAGCGCATCACCGGCCGTGACGGCGCGCACCGCTCGAATGAGATCATCCGGCTCGGCGCCCTTGCCAATGAATCCGCTCGCCCCTGCTTTCAGGGCAGCGACCACATTGGCATCGTTCTCGAAGGTGGTGAGGATGAGTACGCGCGTCGCCGCGAGATCGGGGCTGCCGCAGATCTGAGCTGTAGCTTCGATGCCGTCAAGCTCGGGCATGCGAATGTCCATGAGCACGACGTCGGGACGGAGCTCGCTGGCGAGCGCCACAGCCTCGCGGCCGTCGGATGCTTGGCCGACAACGTCGATGCCATCGGCAAGATTGAGCATGACCGAGATCGCCTGTCGGATCAGCGCTTGGTCATCAACGAGGAGCACGCTCGTCATGCGTTCATGTCTCCTGATTTCTGCTCCGCCGAGTTGTCATCTGCGGGGATCGGCAGGGAGGCGGTCACCTGCCAGCCTCCGGGCCCAAGGTTGGTCGCGAGCGTGCCGCGAACGCTCGCGGCACGCTCGCGCATCCCTGCGATACCGAAGCTGCGACCGGCGTGCGTATCAATGGCTGGATACACGTTCGCATCCTCTGGCGGCGGCCCGCTACCGTTCACCGGATTGGTGACAACCACGTCGAGCTGTTCATCGCGTACGACCAGCAGGATGTGTGCCCGGTGTTCGGCTCCGTGCTTGTACGCATTGGTGAGGGACTCCTGCACGATGCGATAGGTCGCGCGGCCGGTCGCCGCAGGAACCGTCGAAAGGTCGCCCTCGATGCGCAGGCTGACGCGCAGGCCCGCCTCTTCGAAGCGGAAGATAAGCGGGTCGAGCTGATCGTGCCCGGGTTGCGGCGTTTCTGGTGGGGGAATGGCCGCTGTGTCGTTGGCACTCTCGCTCGTGCGAAGCAGTTCGAGCAGGTCGCCGATCTCGTTCAGTACCGCACGAGATGCGCTTCTGACAGCAGCGAGCGAACGTTGGGCTTGCTCGGGATCGACCTCGATTGTCTGCGAGGCGACGCCGGCGTTGAGGCTGATCACCGAGATTTCGTGGGCCACGGCATCATGCAGATCGCGGGCGATTCGTAAGCGCTCTTCGGTGACCCGACGGCTGGCCTCGGCTTCTCTGGTCTGTTCGGCGCGCAAAGCACGTTCCTTGATCGCGGTGATGTAGCCCCGGTGCATCCGAGTGCCGTCGCCGACTGCACCGGCAAAGGCGAGCGCCAAAATGACCTGTGGCACGCGCGGATCAAAGAACGAACCGGTGACGGAAACGACTGCCAGTACTGCGGCCACGACTGCCACGGCGGTTGCGATCATCACGATTCTTAGGTCCCGCCGAATGCCCACACCGAATAGGGCGATCACGATGCCGATTTCCAGCCCGACGTTGATCATTCGATCGAAGATCGCCACGGCTGCGAAAACCGCAGTCACGATCGCGAATATGGCGATCGGCCAACGTCGGCGCAGCGGCAGAATCGCCGCGACTGCAACGGATGCTGTGATGGCAACGATCGATGGCGGTGTGTATTCCAGAGACGGCTCTTGGGCGAACGTGAGGCCGATGACGAACAGTGCCGCAAGCGCATCCAACATCCACTTCGGGGGCCGCGGGGGATCGCGGAACTCAGGCTCATTGCCCAGCGGCGCGTGTGGATGCATGCCCTCATTGTTGCGTATGCCACCGACACGGGAGTCGGATCGGTGCCTTTCGCTCGGTGGCGAGGGAGGCGAATCCGGCGTAATCTCTTTACATTACGTAAAACATATACAGGACGTAAAGGTGATGCCATGTCGGCCCAGGCGATGGGGCAGTTTCCCGCGAGCTACAACTCCACCGAGGCGAGGACGAAGTGGCGGGAAATCATGGACGCCTCGGAGCACGGTGTACCCGTGACGATTCGCAGGCAGGGGAGCGTTTCCGCCGTGGCGGACGCGGAGCGACTTCGTCGGTACTTCTCGAGGACATGTTCACCGAATGCCGCGACCTATGTCGAAGACGACGTGTACGTGCTGGTCCTCGAAGGCAGGGGCTTCATCGCCGAGGGGAAAACTCTTGAGGAGGCGATTGAAGACATGGTGTTGCAGTTGCGCGAGTACCAAGCGGACTGGGGCACTCACTACAGCTCCGCACCAAATCATCAGTTGAATTGGCCGATTGCGATGCTCGCGGCGGTGTCCACGGATGCGCAGCTCAAGGACTGGTTGATCAGCGGTGGCGAGTAGGTATCCCGCAGCGACCAAAAATGATCACTATGACTTTTGCATGACGGAGGGCTGGGAACTCATTCGCGGGGCACGGGGGAAGCCCGTGACGCACCACGTGACGTTCACACTGCTATTGCCCTCGGGCGACAGGTTGCGCACGCGTATCTCACGTCCGGTGAATGGAGACACCTACGGTGCGAGACTCTTTGCCGATATCCTTCGTGAGCAACTCCAGGTCACTAAGGCCGAGTTTTGGCAGTGTGTGAGACAAGGCGTAGCGCCCAATCGAGGCGCACCCTCGCAACAACTGCCGAAGAACGCGTTGCCGCTGAAGCTGACGGTGGAACTCACTCGACTTGGCGTGGATGCGGCGACACTAGCGACGCTTGATACGCAATCGGCAGAGGTGTTGCTTGTCGAACTTTACGAAAAGGATTGAATTCGAGTTTCCGAATGCGCTCGATCCTTCGGAGGTAGACCATGGCCGCTCACGATTCGCATTCGTTCCCGTGCGAATCGAATACGAACCGTGAGCAGGCGCAACTATGCCCGAATTGGATCAAGTGACTTGAACACCGAGCGCTCGATCACGAACCCTTCGGGAAGCAGAAGATCCTCTCGGCTGATTTCGTCGAGTTTCGTGTGACCGAGTCCGATCATGACCTTTTCGAGGCTCGTCCGTACGGCGGCCAAGATTTCGGAGACGCCTCGTTCGCCATCAGCGCTGAGGGCGAATAGCCACATTCGTCCGGCCAGCGCAATATCTGCGCCGAGTGCGATTGCCTTCACGATGTCGCCACCTCGGCGTACACCACTGTCAAAACTGATCTCGGCTTGACCGTTGACCGCCTCGGCGATGGCAGGCAGCGCACGAAGGGGAGACATGGTTGAGTCCAAGTTATTGCCGCCGTGGTTCGAGACACCGATTGCCGTAGCACCGACGTCGATCGCACGGAGCGCGTCGTCCGGGTGCCAAATGCCCTTCACCATTAGGGGCCCGTCCCACTGCTCGCGCAGCCAGGCGACGTCTTCCCACGTGGGGAGCGGCGCATCCATACTCAGCCACTCCATGAACGCTTCCATCATCGTGGGCGCCGAACCGACGCCGTCACCGAAATTCGGCACGGTGAGGTCAGGCAGCTCACGGCGGGCAAGGTAGCTTGCGAGCCACGCTGGGCGGGAGAGCGCCATTGGTGCAAACCGCACCATCGATGGCAGGTCGAGCTTCGCCGGCATCGCGGGTGAGCCCCAGTCGCGTGACTGCCAAGGCATTGCGTCCATCGTGACGATCAGAGCCGTCGACCCGGCGCGCTTCATTCGTTCGAGTCGCGCGGCGATCTCGTCTCGAGAACCGATCCAGTAGAGCTGGAAGATGGCGTCGCGGTTCGCGCGCACGATCTCTTCGTAGGGGCTGCTTGCAAAATTGCTGTGCCCCATCGAGATACCCGCCGCAGCCGTGGCTCGAGCTACGGGTAGTTCGCCTTCGGCATGCAGCGCCTGTGCACCCGCCGGGCTCATCATGAGCGGCATCGTCATCGAGCGATTCATGAAGGTTGTGCGGTAGTCGGTCTTGGTGCTGTTGGGCGCGCCAACACGGGGCACAAGCCCGATCTGTTCGAAGGCAGCGACGTTTTCGCGCAGGGTGACGCCGCTCTCATTGCCTGCGAGGACGGCTCGATAGACGGATTTGGGTAGCCGCTTGCGTGCGCGTCGTCTCGCATCGGCCACGGTCTCGATCGGTGTTCTGGAAAACAACGGGACTCCTCCACATTGAGGTCGAATGATGTACCTCGAACTGGGCTGTTCCATGCATCGTTGCCGGTGCGATGCCGCAGTTGAGGCAAACCCAAGTATAGGCGACTTCCCGAACTATAGTTCGGGAAATTTGGAGGGCTTATTCACCTACGCTGGTGTCATGGACAACGATGTCATTCCACCGCCATTTGAAATGGTGCGCACTGCGGCGCGGAAGTCACAGGATCCACGCGCGCTGGCAACACAAGGGAAGATTCTGGATGCCGTACGGGACTTAGGGCGTTCCGGTGCGACTTCGATTTCGGTCGCCGATATTTTGCGGGCTAGTGGGGTCAGTAAGACAACCTTCTATTCGCATTATGAAGATATGAGCGATCTCGCGCTGCAAATCTTCACCGCGAGCGTTGCGGAGCTCCGTGGCGACGCGAGCGATGGTCCCATTGCCGTCGAACGCATCATTGATCACTACGGGGAGCATCGAGCGCTGTATCGCGCGGCGCTCATCGGCCGATTCCGGTCAATTATTAAGGCGCAGGCGATCGATGTTTTTGCTCGATATTTGAGCGGCGCGGAGAGCCCGGATGCCGCAACCAGGATCGCTGCTGCCGCAATTATGGGTGCGCTCGACGCTTGGCTCAGGGATGAGCTTGAGGTGACTCGGGAGGAACTGGCGACTACGCTGCGGCGGATGATTTGAATGGCGTGTGATTGCTAACCGCGGCAACTGAAGTCACTCAAGCACAGCAGCCATTTTTCTGTCGGGCCGTAGAACAGTATCGGCACCGACCGTGAACTGCTCGGTGGAACGATAGTAGTGACGATGCAATCGCCATCCGTGCTTCAACCAGCGCCCGGCCTCGTTGCCTTCTCGCGAAGTTGAACCGATGGAGCGGCGTCTGCCTGGACTTATCTTGGACTGCGTCAATGTGAGCCTGGGACGTTATGAGCGCGTGACTTGCTTGAGAGGTCGACATCGTGCCCGATGCAGATATGGCGAGTTCCGTGCGACGCGGTCTTGTTCGATGGGGTGAAGGTAATCTAATCGAAGTCTTATCCCGCCCTCGAGAAAACACAGCGTGGAAAGTTTCCGATGAGTGAGTTCAATCGCGGCCAGCGAGGAGCCGGCTGGGAGTTTCGTGCGCTTGTCGCAAGCATGAATGAGGGGACCAGGCATCGGCGGTCTGCTTGGTGCCCATCGCCCTCACGCGCCCCTTTTTGCGGCTCGGGAGGCGTGTCAGTGAGGAAGCGATCGACTCAAAGCGAGCTGCGTACGGCAAGCATATTGTCGTCTCAGCGAGAAGACAATTGAGCTGGACTCACTTTCGAGCCATCCTGCCGTTGCGTGCCGGCGTGTTTGCCTTTCGTGATCGTCGATATGGTTCAGTGCAGCACTATACATACTGTGCAACGAGCGTAATATTCCGCGGCTGTCGGCATGAGCGTTGATTCGCAAATGGTGAATAGGGACGATCGATTAGAAACGGCGTCAAATTGTATATCGGTGACGGTAAGACCTACCGGAGTAATTGGTCGTCATCGGGCATGGCGTTCTGAAAATCTGCCCGCAAATCGCGGAGTCTGCGTCCGTCTTCTTTGGCCCAAAAATACCAACCATTAGTTGGTGATTTGCGTAGGTACCTCGCAGCTGCTGACGGGGTGCTAAATCGTTTTCCATCGAGTTCTATCGAACCATTTTGCGCGACGGCTGCTTTCACACCCTTGAAATCCCTGTGGGTCGCAGCGATCTTTTCTCCGGGAGTTAGGAGATTGGCTTCAATCAGGTGTTTAAGTTCGACCCAGTCGCCAGCTTTGGTCTGAGGGTCAACCACTTTGCCATGATGTCCCTTCGGGACAGGCCAAACTTTGAACAGAGTTTCAACGAGCTCGATCGTTCGTTCATCGATGAGCTCCTCATCCCATGGAAATTGCTCGGTGCGCTTGACCACCCTCCCTGTGAGTGTGATGGTGTTGTGGTCCAATAGCGCGGCACGTTTCGAATCCCAAGGTCCGTTCGAGACTTTGGAGTTTAGGGAAGAGGTTAGAAGTGTGAGGTTACCCAGTCGATGAACCCTCAATTGGCGCTCCTCTGCCTTCTCAGGAGTATCAACAGGCCACGTTTCCTGCCAAGTCCTAGGAAGCAGATGCTCAATGGGGTACCCCTTACGTTCGATCTGGGGCTGTTTCGTCTCGGAACGGTATTGGTTCTCCGCAGCCTCGAGCATCATACGAAGCCGTGCCCGGGGGTATCGCCGATACGCAGGCTCCGTCATCAAAGCTTGCTGAACTTCTTCGTCGCCTGGCCAATATGTACTAGTAA
The DNA here is from genome assembly GCF_052090685.1 of Gulosibacter sp. NCBI lineage: Bacteria > Bacillati > Actinomycetota > Actinomycetes > Micrococcales > Microbacteriaceae > Gulosibacter > Gulosibacter sp. Next base: position 106,371 of record NZ_JBQDBE010000005.1, read on the forward strand.
CGTTCAACCGAGCAAGGTGGTTCGATACCCTGTCGACGAGTTCATTACTCGGCGCAACTGAGTTCGCAGCAATGATGTCGGCCACAATGCGTCCTAGATCGCTACCCGAAAGACGGAGAATCTGGCGCCGCACGACCCAACTTTCGACAGCTCGGATCACAAGTGCAATCACGTCGTCTCCCAAAATCTTGCCCGGCTGATGCAGCCAAATTAGGAGAGGTTTCAGGAGCTCGACTCCGCTGGCCTGCATGCGGTACACAGCCATTTCTGTCGGGTTGAGGTCCCCGCCTGGCCTGTCCGCTGCCTCGGTCCAGGATTCGTATTGCTGTGCCTGGACCTTGATCTCGGGAAGTAGATCAGCCATGTTCTGTTCAGCTTCAAGCTCGACGTAAGACTTGAATCGGGCAAATGTTGACTGCGGACTGATCTCTTCGCCGGTTCGAGCGACGAGCCATTGGTTCAGGAATAGCGAACTGCGGGTAACGCGGGTTCGGCCAACACTCACCTCACGCGTCCAAAATTTTGTCTCAAATGGCCAGTCTTCGCGATACGCTTTCGCAGTGTCGCTACCCTCCGCTGCGAGTCGCTGAAACACAAAGTTTCTAATGAGATCAGCAGCGGTGAGTGGGGTTCCTCTCGCGTTCAAAGTCTCAAATATCTCCTGCGAGTTTTCAGAAGCTTCTAGCTCTATGGAAACTAATTGCAGACCGTCAAGGAGCACATCGGTGAGTTCCTTGGCCTTTATCGAGAATCCTTCCGAGTCCTTAGGGCCGAGCCATTGCCCTACCACGGTGGAGAAGTAGCGATGTGCCGCAACGATCTGAGTATCTGAGAATCTGAGTTCGCCATGGTCAACAGGCGGCTCGGCGGACATCACTTCATCAAAGGAATCGCGATCTTTGTTCAGATGCCTCACCTTGAGGCGGCTCTCACCTTCTTCGACGTATATCTCATCATTGTGAGTAAGGCGTTCAAGCTGGCCTGAGAGTCGGATCTCACTCGCATCCTCGAGGAGCGCGCATGTCGCGTCAGCAATAATCTGCAAGGTGGTAAGTCGTTGCTGACCGTCGATGACGTTCCAAGTTGTCAGACGACGACTTTGAGCTTCGTGGGACTGAATAACAACAGCACCTAGGAAGTGTGTGCTGTGGGAATCGGGCTCTGCGATACGGAGTTCGGTAACCCGGCGAATATCATTCCAAAGCGGCTCCCACTGTTCATTTTCTTTCCACACATAAGGCCGCTGAAACAGAGGTATTACAAAATTCTGAGGCAGGTTGAACAGTTGTAATGGCGTTCGTTTGAAGGTCTCCATAGCCCTCATTGTTCCGCACCATTGGACGCCTGCGAAAACACGTTGGCTTGGTAAATGAACCCTTGCTCGAGTGTCTGTGGAGAAAGCGCGGTTCTGCAGATTAGAAGGCTGTACTCGATGCGGTCATAGCTCGCTCCGCAGCGACAAGCAAGTGTTGGATGCTCGGAACTCCCTCAGCGCGCAGAAACTCGCCGCCGTCCTGATCCCGCACGATCACCGTCGGCGTCGAACGAAGGTCGAGTTCGGTGATGAGCGTCGGGTCGTCAGCAACATTGCGCTCGCGCAGCGATGCGGTCGGGAGCATCCGCGTCACGTGTTCGAGGACTGCACGCGTTTGGCTGCAGGCGCCGCAGAATGATGACGAAATCAACTCGAATTCCATCGAGGGGAGGGTCACGGTCGCATCTACGGAGGCAGGTGATGATGCCGTGGCGCTATGACCTGTTTCCCTGTACCCATCCATGCCCTCGACAACGGACAACGTGGCATTCGTATTCCCAAGCGAACGGGGTCACCAGCTTTCGGCTCACTTGCGGCAGTGAGGCGTACACTTCGCTCATCCTAAATGGATTGCTACAGCAAGGGAGCTGGCAAAATGTCTTGGGAGACTTTTGATACCGACGGCGATGGCTATGCGGAAACCCTCTTCGAAGACGCAGACGGTGACGGGTATTACGAAGCCATTCATATGGACACCGACCTCGATGGGGATGTCGAAGTGTCCACCTACGACACGGATCTTGATGGGAATTTCGACACGGTTTATGCCGATCAAGACGGGGACGGGTTCCAAGAATCGGTGTTCTATGACACCAATGACGATGGTCTAATCGATTCCAGCACGATCGATCAGAACGGCGACGGGATAGCAGAATCGAGCAGCGCTGATCTCAATGGAGACGGCTACCTCGAAACGACCTTTTACGACACCGACGGTGACGGATACATGGAATCGGTCAGTCAGGACGCCAACGGCGATGGCGTCTATGAAACCAACCTCGTCGATACCAATGGTGACGGTGTGTATGACGCGAACGCCAGACCGGATGAGTCTGTCGGGCCGGGACGACACCAGCCTGTTCCGATAGTCGGCGAGGACCTCGGCGACGCCCTCGCGGGAATGAACCGACCGGATGATGGGGTCTATGACGGTTGGTAGAAACAGAACGGATAGTAGTAACAGCTGTAATCTAGCTGTCGATGCTACCGGTGGATGGTCGACCCAGGGAAGGCCGGTAGGTGGTTAAGTAGCGGACCAGCACAAGTCGGTTCGATATCGTGGGCATTCCACGCGTTGCGACCGGACGACATGACGCCAGAGGAGCACCCATGCAGATCGGCGCCTACAGCTTCGGCGACACTCAGTTCGACGCCGACGGAAGGCAGCGCGACACGGCCGTGGCCGTTCGAAATCTCTTCGACGCCATCGTGCACGCCGATCAGGTCGGGCTTGATTACTTCGGCATCGGCGAACACCACACGGTGAGCATGCCCGTATCGTCACCGGGCACGATCATGGCCGCTGCGGCTTCCGCAACCAAGCAGATTGTGCTCGGGAGCGCATCGAGCATTATCGGTACCGACGATCCGGTGCGGGTCTATCAGCAGATGGCGACGGCGGATGCGATTGCTGGCGGCGGAGAGCGCATCGAGATCACCGCTGGGCGTGGGTCTTCGGTTGAGACGTTTCCGTTGTTCGGCTATGAAATGGGTGACTATGACCGGCTCTACGCCGAGAAACTCGATCTGCTGCTGACGATCAATCGCGCCAATCAGCCCTACGTCACCTGGTCCGGGACCGACACGATTCGCCCGGCGATCGACAACCTCGCAGTTGTGCCGCGGCCCGCATCCGGTCGCCTGCCGATTTGGCTTGCGACGGGTGGCAACCCCGGTTCCTCGGTGCGCGCGGGACGGCTCGGGCTACCGATCTCTTACGGGATCATCGGCGGTGAACCGCACCGATTCGCGCCGCTCGCGCAGCTCTATCGCGAGGCGGCAGAACAAGCTGGGCACGCATCCGAGGACATCAAGGTTTCTGTCGCAACCATGGGCCTGGTTGCTCCGACGAAGCAGGAGGCGATCGATCGCTTCTACCCGGGCTGGCACAACCTCAATGTCGAGATGGGGCGACTGCGGGGTTGGCCGGCGCCCGACAAACGGCAGTACCTCGCGCAGGCTGATTCGCCTGGTGCCTACTTCATTGGCGATCCCGATGAGGTTGCTAAGCGGATCGTGGATTTGCACGACCACCTGGGGCACATGCGGCATTTCTTTCAAATGGACATCGGCGGGCTGCCGCAGGAGCATTTCATTGAATCGCTCATGCTTCTGGCGACTGAGGTGAAGCCGCGGGTGGAGCGGTTGCTTGCGGGGAAGTAGGCAGCTGTGCGTTGACTACCGGCTGACTAATACAACACGAGAGGATTGATCAGCACACCTGTCGACCGATGGATTGCGAGCGGGGCAGCGACCAGCAGGCCCGTGGACACGTTTGCCTCGCGGAACGCGTGCGCGGCGGCGGCAAGATCGCAGTTGTCGATGATGCAGAGGCCAATCGCGAAAATGAGGCTGTGGACCTCGAGCGATCCCTGTGCGTTATTACGAGCATCGTGGAAGTCCCAGAGAAGGAGCCCCGGGTTCTGCTCGGCGATCCATTTGGCACCTTCTTCGCCAATACCTGGGCGTGGAAATGCCTTCGCCCCACTTGGGTAGCTGTGGCCAGCGGCTTCAAAACGATCGCGGCCCTGATAAATAAGGAGCGCATCGCCGGGCTCAAGGGTCACTCCCGCCGCTTCGACGGCCGCATCGAGTTCTGCGGCGGTGACGGGCTCGCCTGCTTCTACCCATTCGGCGTTGCGGACGGCTGGGATGTCAAGCAATACTGCCCGAGTTGCAACGCCGTGCTGCGCCCAATTCACCATCGTGTCTTCGTCGGTTTCAGAGGCCGAAGCGGGCACGCCGCCGTGCCAGGTCTCGTCGACACCAATGTGGCCGAGCCCATCGAGGTGAGTCTTACCGGTGCCGTGCGCGTTGTACTGGACGACATCACCGCCGTGTACGGATCGCCCATAAATGCCGACCTCGACGTTGAAATCGATGGCCTTTGGGTTCTGTTCAGTGAAGTACTCGGGCCGAGTTTCGAGCACCCGCTCAAGCGAAATGGCTTTTCCAAGCGTGAACTGCGCCGCCCCGCGTAGCCGTGCTTCCTCGTCGATGAAACTGATGGAACCGCGGCACTTGATTCCGTCTTCGTGAAACTTGTCGTGATGGGTCGCCGCGAGTCCACGAACCCAGGGCGCCATCGGGTCATCGGCGAGTGTGTCTTCGGTGGTGGTGCCGGGCATTTTGCTTACCTCTGTGTGGTGTGCCATCAGCTTGCAGTTTTCAACGGCGAGAACTCGGCTCAAGGCAGTGGATTTGATGTTCGATATAAGAAAACGCGCGTTTCTATAAGCGCTCTGCCTAGAGTCTGGTCGAGGCGATCCGGGTCTGTCAAGTGGGGAAAATGGTCCCGAACTCAGCATTTTGCAGCCCGCAGAATACACGCTTTCATCTGCGGTTTTTAGCCCATTTTTGGTTGTTTTTCGTTGGTGCCGGTGTCAAAATCATTGTGTCCCGTAATAAAGATCGCGCGTTCTGTTGTGTGGATCTTCCCGGTTGCGGGTTATTGACGAAGGAGTCATCAATGAGTGAGGTGTTGATGGGCAATCAATCACAGCATTTTGCAGTTCAACGAATGTTTCACCCGACAATCCACGTGCGGAGCCTCGACGAAGCAGCGGCCTTTTTCTCGAGTGTGTTCGGCCAGCCGAGCCGCAATCTCGCAGAGGTATTTCCCGCGCGAGCCGATCATGCATCCGACTACTCGATCTTCACGAATATCGCAGACGTCCTGTTCGATTCACTTGAACCGCGTCGGTACGTGACCAATGGCGAACAGCGCTATCCCGACATTGAGTACGCTCACCTGAAGACGACAGGTTGGTTCGTCGACGGTGCGGCGAATCTCTATCGAACGCTCGGAGAATACGGCATTCGTGTGACTAACTCACGCGAGCAGATCCTCACCGCACCAGAACCCCCAAGTGGTGGTAGTCCTTTTCATACGTTGCCGGATGATGCTGGAATTCGCTATCACGTATTCGAGAGCTTTGAGTTCCCACTCGATACTCGAGGGTTGGACGGGTTCGCACCACAAATAGGTGTCGCTAACGATCCTCTGGGGATTGAGTTCGCCTCCCATCACACCATGCTCACCGGCGATGTCGAGCGGGCACTGCGGCTCACCGTGGAAGTGCTTGGTGGCGAAGTGATCTATGAAGGCCGCGACGCTGCTCGCGGCGTAAGCGGCCCTTATGTGCAACTGGCCGATGCAATCTTCCATTTCGCGCAGCCTGAGCCTGGCACCCAGGCAGCGCGTGATTTTGAGGAGAACAGTGATGCGAACGACGTCTACCACGCGATTACGTGGAAGGTCGCCGGGCTCGACCAAGTTGAGCAGCACCTCAACGCCACCGGGGTGCGCTTCGCCGCACGTGAGCAAAGCACTCTCATTACCGATGCGGCAACCAGCCTGGGTATTCCGTGGGGTTTCACAACCGACACGATCCCAGGCGACCGTCGCGCTTCCCCCTAACCAACAGAAAGAGAATCCCGAATGTCAAAGAACACCGATCGAGACGCACTGTTTGACGTCTCCGGAAAACGTGTACTCATCACCGCAGCAGCTTCAGGTATGGGCCGCGCAGCGACACAGATGTTTGCCAGTCGCGGCGCACAAGTGATCGCTGTCGATGTAAACGCCGACGGGCTCGACGGACTGGCGAAGGAACTTGAGGCGGAGGGTATCGCAATTGAAACTCAAGCGGTCGATCTCGGCGACCTGGCTGCCGTCGGAAATTTTGCCGATGAACTGCTCGGACGCGACGAAGTGCTTGATGTGCTCTATAATCACGCGGGCCTTCGAGGCCAAACCGAACTCGACTACGACGAGGACGGGCTGCTCGCGACAACGACGATCAACCTCATCACGCCCATGATGCTTACGAAGCGGTTGCTGCCACTTCTGCGGAAATCATCCTCAGCGTCACTGATCTATACCGCCTCAATTTCTGGATTGCGCGCTTCCGCTGGACTACCGATCTATGGCGCGACAAAAGCGGGGTTGATTAGCTACATGAAGTCAATGGCGGTATTACTCGGTCCGGAGGGAATCCGATCGAACGCCATCTGCCCGGGCGCAACTCGCACTGCCGGGATGCTCAAAAATAACTCTGTGGATTCTCGCGGCAAGGTTGAATCGATGATTCCTCTGCGTCGGATGGGTGATCCAGAAGACGATGCAGCAGCAGCGCTGTATCTCGCTTCGGACGCTTCGCGGTACGTCACCGGGGTCGCGATTCCCGTCGATGGGGGACTGTCGCTCTAACGGGCGGCAAGCGCGCAAGACTCGCAGCGGACATCAGAAAGGGCCCTGACCAACAACTGGTCAGGGCCCTTTCTGATGTCCGCTACTGCTTCGTATCTGCGAGGGTTCGGGCGATCGCGCGGGTCGGGCACACATCGATCGCCATGGCGATCTTGGCTTCCGAGTCACCGTTCGGGTCGATCACAAACGCGATGCTGTCTTCATCGAGATCGAACGTCGCCGGCGCATAGAACGTGCACTGGCCAGAGCCCATGCAGCGGTCTGCATCAACCGAGAGTTCGTGAGTCATTCGCTTTTCGCCTCCTTGAATTTGAGGTAGAGGTGCTGGTGGCCGCGGAATTTAAAGCTCTGGATGAGATCCCATTCTCGATCACCCGCGGGGCCGTGTTTGGAGTCATCGATCGTGATCTCGCTCATCCGATCGAGGAATCGTTGAATCGTGAAAACGGCCTCTGCTCGTGCGAGTGGTGCACCTGGGCAGGTATGTATTCCACGACCGAATGCGAGATGTTGGCGAGCGTTTGCGCGCTTCACGTCGAACTGGGCAGGGTTATCAAACACCTTTTCATCCCGACCCGCGGCACCGTGCAGCAGCATGACATTGGTGCCGGGAGCCAGCTCGAGACCACCGAGCTCAGTCGGCCTTTTCACAAGCCGGAACGATCCCTTGATCGGGGCTTCAGCGCGAAGTGTCTCTTCGATGAACGCGGGAATAAGGGAGGGTTCGTTGCGCAACAGATTTTGCAGGTCCTGGTCGTCGGCGATGCGTTGGAAACACACGCTCATGACCTGCACCGTGGTCTCCTGACCCGCTGCGAACATATTCGCGGCAATTCGAGCGACCTCGATCGGCTCGGGAAACGAGCCATCTGGGAACTTGGCCAGTGCAATACCGGTGAGCACGTCATCCAGCGGGTTCGCTCGACGGTCTTTGATTTTCTCGATGAAGTAGTCATACATGCGCTCGAGACTGTTGTTGTGGCTAACCTGCAGGTTAAGATCTCCCAGCACCGGCCCCTGGGGACCACTCGCGAAGATCTCGAGCAGCAGCGGGAAATCAGATTCGGGCACCCCGAGCAGGTCGCCAACAGCGACGATCGTGTACTTCTTCGCGTAGTCCCAGATGAACTCCACCTCATTCGACTGGAGAATCTCGTCGAGGTACCGGTCCGCCTGCTCTTTGAGGAAGGTCTCATTCGCCTTCAGCCGCTTCGGTGTGATCAGCCCCATCACGAGCGAGCGGTGATCGGTGTGCATCGGTGGGTCGAATGTCACGATCTGATCGTTCGTGGGGAAGTACTCCCGGTGTTGCTCGAGGAGATCGGTGATGTCATCACCGGTGACTTCGAAGGGCAGATCGAGCACCGGACCACCCGTGCGGTTGATCGACGAATACACGTCTGGTTGGTGGTAGACCTTGAGACACTCTTCATATCCGGTCACGATCACCACGCCGTACTTCGGCTCGCGGAATACGGGATGGTGCTTGAGCATGTAGTCGAAGTATGGTTCAGCGTTCGCCGCGACTTCGGCATCGGTGAAGAAATCGACTTCTTCGGGGTTGATCTTGGTCGTCGTCATTCCAGTCCTTTTCTAGTTCCGAGTCACTTGAACTGCGGTGGCGCTTCATCGAGCAGCACAGTTTTGGGTTCGATGTATGCGGCAACGCCCATTTCCCCGCCTTCGCGGCCATAGCCAGAAGACTTGACCCCACCAAAGCCGAGCAAGAGCGATTCCACCTTGAAGCCGTTGTGGCCAACGGTTCCGGCGCGCAGCCGCCGAGCGACATCCCAAGCACGCTCGATGTCATTCGTAAACACCGAGGAGTTCAGGCCGAATTCAGTGCCGTTCGCGATGTCGATCGCGTCGTCCTCGTTTTCTGCCGCGATGATTGAGACAACCGGGCCGAAGATCTCTTCCTGCGCGATCGTTGCATTGCGATCAACGTTCGCGAATACGGTGGGCTCAACGAACCAGCCGCGGTCGAGGCCTTCGGGGCGACCGCCCCCGGTCACGAGGGTCGCGCCCTCCGCCTTGCCCTTTTCGATGTAGTCGAGGATGCTGCCGCGCTGACGCTCGAGCGCGACCGGGCCCATTTGCGTCTCAGGGTCGAAGGGGTCGCCAACCTTGACGGCGGCGAATGCAGCACCGAGCTTCTCGGCAAACTCATCGTGCTTTTGTTTCGGAACCACCACGCGGGTCAGCGAAGAGCAGTTCTGCCCGGTGAGTGAAACTTCCTGACCGGTGATGACTGCGGCAACCTGGTCGAGGTCATAGTCGTCGAGCACTACGGCAGCAGACTTGCCACCGAGTTCGAGTGTGAAACGGGTGAGGTTGTGGCTCGCGTTGACCGCGATCTTCTTGCCGACCTCGCTCGAGCCGGTGAACCCGACCTTATTCACACGTGGGTCGCCGACAAGTTGTTCGGTGACACCGCGACGACCCGTCACAACGTTCAGTACGCCGGGCGGCAGACCGATCCCTTCCGCAACTTCGGTCAACACGAGCAGTTCGCCCGGTGCTTCGGCAGGAAGCTTGAGCACGATTGTGCAGCCGGTGAGCAGGGCGGGCGCAATCTTCCAGGTCGCGAGTGAAAGGGGAGTGTTCCACGGAACGATCGCACCAACTACACCGATCGGCTCGGCAACTATCGCCGCCCATTTCGACATCATCGACTTGCCGGGCTTGACCCAGGGGTAGGTCGCTGCGAGGTCGGCGTAGAACTCAAATGACATTGGGATGCGCTGCATCGACATCTGCGCCATTGTGTACGTCGGGCCGGTCTGGCGAGTCCAGTACTGGGCCATCTCCTCGCTGCGCGCGGCGAGACCGGCGGCAAGCTTTCGCAGATACTCGGCGCGAACTGACGGGTCGAGACGTGGCCACTCGGTGTGGTCGAAGGCATATCGCGCGGCGGCAATCGCGGCATCCATGTCTTCTGGGCCAGCCTGAGCCACGCTATAAAACACCTCTTCAGTGGCTGAATCGATGACCTCGAACGCGGGCAGGTTGCTCTTGGGGGACACCCATTCGCCATTAATGAAGAAGCGGTCTGGGTGACGGAGTGCGACTGGGGTGCTGCGAACTGTGGTGAGTGTGTCTGTCATGAGGGCAAGTCCTTATGTAGTGGTAGCGCGGTTCAGGCTGGCTGCTTCGAGAGCGTGTCAGCGAATGTCCACTTGGTGCGCATCGGGTTGATGCCGGAGAGCTCGAGGGCGTTCATGCCGTAATCGACGTCAAGGAATACACCGGACACGAAGCCGGCCAAGTCACTGCCGAGGAAGACCAGAGTCTTCGCCATGTCGATCGGCTCGGCGAGACGACCGGCGGGGCCAGTACTTGCCGCTTTGAGATTATCCAAACCGCCACGTTGTTCGGCGAAGTCAGAGAGCATACCGGTAGAGGTCATCGACGGCAGGATTGCGTTGATGCGCACCTGGTTTCCGGCGAATGCCTGCACTCGTTCGGCGACGAGGAGGTTGAGAGCGCGCTTCGAAAACATGTAGCCGACAAACCCGGCAACTTCTCCGCCAAACCGCTCATTAAATTCGTTAGTTCGCTCGATCAAGGCATCCCAGCCCGCATCCACGTCGGTGAACGGCGAGAGTTCTTCGCGAATCTCCGGGAATTCCCAACGTAAACCAGCGGCCGAGGTGACGTACGTCACGGAGCCGTTCTCCGCCATCCGCTCTTGCAGGTACGTGTCGGTGATGTACTTATTCGCAACGTAGTTCACAGTCATCGTGTCGGTGAAGCTGTTGTGAACGCCGGCAAGGCCTGCGACGCTAAAGAAGGCGTGGATGCGGGACGGTAGCTCGGTGAAGAGCTTATCGATGGACTCTTTGCTGCTGAGATCAGCGACAATGGAAGTCTTGACGCCGTCAATATCGACTGGCATACGGTCAACTGCGTACACGTCGGCACCGAGGCCGACGAGTTCTTCGGTGAGTGCCCGGGCCATGCCCGATGCGGCGCCGGTTACGACGCAGGTTTGGCCCCGGTAGCCGAGATAATCCGTCATTTTCTGTAGACATCCTTGTCATAGTGCGAAACAGATTTGAGTTGTTCTCTTAGGTCGAACGCATTGTCGCTTGAAGAGAACGTTTCGTAATTTTTGCACAGGAATGTTGTGAAGTCAAAGGTGGCGGTTCGGCCACAAGTTCGCGCCCGTTCATGTGAATAGCCAAGTTTTGAGCTCGGGTTGACAAAACCTCCGGCGTTTGGGTTAGATTGCGTTATGGCATACAAGCGAACTGCTGTTCCGCAGTATCGAACATTAATTTAGGCCTTCACTAGTCTCCAGAACACCGAAGTTCGGACACAGTGAACGCGACAAAGGAGTCGAGTTTGAGAGTGGAGCACGTCCGTCGGAGCACGCAGATGCGACCGATGGTTTTCAGAACGAGTGACGGGGAGGGACACCGTGGCAATTAAAATCTTACGCAGCGTCGGCTACGGATTACTCGTCGTCCTGCTCGTTACATTTGGTGTGAGTCTCATGATGCACCTCGCGCCCGGCTCGGTATCGCAGACGATTCTCGGCGCGGAAGCAACGCCTGAGGCGATTGCCGCAATGGACGCCGAACTCGGCTACGATCGCCCATTTATCATTCAGTACCTTGATTGGCTCTGGCACGCGATACGCGGAGACCTCGGGAATTCTCCGCTGACGCATATTCCGGTGACCGAATCGATCATGCAGCGTCTGCCAGTGACATTTGAGATCGCAATTCTGGCGCTCGCAATATCACTCCTCATCTCGGTGCCACTGGCAATTGTTTCGGCCTCGCGTCCGAATGGCACGCTTGACCGAGCAATCAGCGCACTCACCTCAGTGTTTCTTTCGGTACCAGCATTCGTTGCCGGGCCGGTACTCATCTTGATCTTTGCCGTCAGCTTCAACGCACTGCCAGCACTTGGCTGGTCGGATATCGGAGACGGGTTGTGGGCCAACCTTCGGACAGCACTATTACCGGCACTTGCTGCCGGGCTCACAGAAATTGCGGCATTTCACCGTGTGCTTCGCTCTGACCTAATTGGCACACTTAGCGAGGACTACATCGCAGCGGCCCGAGCCAAGGGCCTGTCCGGCGGCTACGTCATGATGCGTCACGCGTTCCGGCCATCCTCGTTCTCGCTGCTCACGATCTCTGGTCTGAGCCTCGCTCGACTTATCGGCGGAACGATCGTCGTCGAGATACTGTTCGTGCTTCCCGGTCTCGGCCAGTTCATTTCGAATGCCGTTATCTCGAATGACGTCATCGCAGTCCAAGGCGTTGTCGCGTTTATCGCTCTCGTTTTCGTCGTCGTAAACATGCTGGTGGATATCAGCTACGGCATTGTTGACCCGCGTGTGCGCAAGGTGAGCAACTCCAAGAAGACGAAGGCTCCAAAGACTCAGAAGGTAGCGGCATGATCCCCACAACGAGCGTGACGCTCAATCCGAAAAAGAAGGTTCGAACCCAAGTCGCACGGACCGGCGTTCCGAAAATCGCCCCCAAACGCAAACAGTTTCAGTTTCTCGTGTGGTTCTCATACGCGTGGATCGGCGTTATCGTCTTCCTAGCCCTATTTGCGCAGATACTACCGTTTCCCGAACACGACGCGATTGCCGGACCTATCCGTCAGGCGCCGAGTTTCTCCGGCCCCATCGAATTGTGGCTAGGCACCGACGCTGTGGGGCGTTCGATGCTCTCGAGAATCGTTTATGGCGCTCAAGTGTCACTGGTCGTCGGCGTTGCCGCAGCGTCAATCGGCGTAACGGTTGGCATCTTGCTGGGTCTTGTCGCAGGCTATTTCCGTGGCTTCGCTGACTCGCTCATCACGCTGATCGCAGACGTACTGCTTTCTATCCCGGTGCTCGTGCTGCTTCTTGCAGTCACTGCGATTTACTCACCGAGTATCTGGGTGCTGTTGACCGGACTCGCCGTCGCGAGTGTTCCCACATTCACTCGACTGACGAGGGCCAACACGATGGCGTGGGCGAGTCGCGACTTCGTGCGTGCCGCGAAGAACATGGGTGCAAGCAATATCCGAATACTCCTTCGCGAGATCTTGCCGAACGTTGTGCCATCGATCGCGGCGTATCTTCCGCTCGTGATCGCCGCACTCATCGTCGCCGAAGGCTCATTGAGCTTCCTTGGTCTCGGGGTTCCCCCGCCCACGCCGAGCTGGGGCGGCATGATCAACGCGGGTGCGCAGGTCATGCGAAATGAGGCCTACATGGTGCTCGTGCCGGCAATCACGCTGTTTCTCACAGTCTTTTCACTCAACCAAGCAGGCGAAGACCTGCGCACTCGCTTCGATAAGACGCTGCAAAACTAACTCGAATTTCCAGTGCTCGATCCATTACTCATTCCTGAAACACATCCCTTAACAAGAAAGATGGCCAACGTGATTTCAAAGAAGAAATCCTCGCTCATTGCAATGGCGGCGGTCGCGCTGCTCGGTCTCACTAGCTGCGCAGGTGACGCTGGTGCGGCGGGAGAAACTCAAGCCGAAGTGGGTGACCCGGTACACGGTGGCACCCTCAAGTTCATCGAAAACATGCCGATTACCGGTTTTGATCCGGTGCAGGCGTTCAGTAGCACGTCAACGCCCGCGACATACAGCGCGCTCTACGGTGACTTCCTCAAGCCGAACCCGGAGACCGGGGTTTCGGAGTGCAATATGTGTGAGACGTTCGAATCCGAGGACGGCGGTAATACGTATACCGTGACGCTCAAGCCGGAGATCCAGTTTAGCGACGGCTCACCATTCAACGCTGAGGCAGTGAAATACAACTGGGACCGGGTCAAGGACCCCGCCAACGGTTCTGCGAGCCTCGGGTACGCGAGTCAAATCGAGAATATTGATGTCGTCGATGACCTCACATTGAGTATTAACATGACGACTGCCAACCCCGGCTTCATCGGCAACTTCTCCGTGTATGCGCTGCAGTGGATCGCCTCGCCGGATGCGCTCGAACAGGGCACAGAAACATTCAATGCCAACCCAATCGGTGCCGGTCCCTTCACCCTTGAGAGCTGGACACCGAACGGTACTGCCAAGTTCGTGAAGAATGACAACTACTTTGACGCCCCCAAGCCCTACCTTGACGCAATTGAAATCCAGGGGGTGACAGACAGCACTCAACGGCTAAATGCATTACTCACCGGTGATGCGGATGCCATTCTCAACTCAGATGCTTTCGTTGCCGAAGATGCGACCGCTGCTGGCTTCGTACTCCACGACTATCAATTCAACGGTGGAACTGCGCTCATGTTCAACCACTCCAAGGCACCCTTCGACGACATTCGCGCACGTCAGGCGCTGATGTACGCCCTTGATCTTGAGGCACTTTCCGACGCTGCAACTGGCGGCTATCCATCAGTTCCAGCGACGTTGTTCAATGAGGATTCACCGTATTATTCGGACACTCCGATATCAACGTATGACCCCGAGAAAGCACAGGAGCTGTTTGACGAGCTCGCTGCGGATGGCAAGCCACTGAACTTCGAGTATGCGATGACTCCTGGGCCCGCATCGGAAGGCACGTTCAATTCGCTGCAATCGCAACTTCAGCAATACGACAACGTCAGCGTTACTGCCGACCAGAAACCTGCGAGTGAGGCCGGTGTCTATACCACCGCTGGTGACTATCAGCTCACCACCTCGACGTTGGCCTTCTCCGACCCGTCGGGTCGACTCTGGGGAGCGCTGCACAGTCAGGCTGGCGCAACCAACTATTCGCGGTATAACGACCCGACGACCGACGAGGCGCTTGACGCTGCGGGGATGACAGATGATCCAGCAGAGAAGGCCGCGCAGTATCAGATCGTGCAAGACCAGTACGTCGAGAATGTGCCCTACATCATCTACAGCGGCTACTACAACCAACTCTTGACGACCGACAAGGTTCAAGGCGTGCTGATGTATGGCTACACCACCCCGCGTGTGGATGACATCTGGCTTCTCCAGTAGTGACCTCCAGTGCTACTGCGACACGGGGTGCTCTGATACGCCTCACCGAACAGAGCACCCCAATGATCTCGAGACATAGGAATTAAGGAACCTCTTCCCATGAGCAATCAAAAGCTCTTGGAGGTCACGGACCTCCACACATACATCGATTCTCCGCGCGGCGTCGTCAGAGCTGTGGATGGGGTTTCCCTCGCGCTCGACTACGGCAAAGCAGTCGGCGTTGTCGGAGAATCCGGCTCGGGAAAGTCGGTGATGGCTCGTGCCGTCATGGGGCTCACGCCCTCGACCGCAGCCTGTACAGGCTCCGTGCTGTTCAAGGGCCGCGAGATGCTCGACCTTTCGAAGAAGGAACTTCGCGAAATTTGGGGTAAACAGATTGCGATGGTCTTTCAAGACCCAGGTCGTTCATTGAACCCGGTCGTCAAAGTGGAGCGCCAGCTCACCGAAGGGATGCGTCGTCACCTCGGTATTTCAAAGAGTGAAGCAAGTAGCCGGGCACTCGACCTCCTTAATGAGGTGGGAGTACCTGACCCCGAACGACGGCTTAAGGCGTTTCCGCACGAACTATCGGGCGGTATGCGCCAGCGCGTCATGATTGCCGTCGCTCTCGCTTGTGAACCCGAACTCCTCATCGCAGATGAGCCCACCACTGCACTCGACGTGACGATTCAGCGACAGGTGCTCGATCTGCTGCGACGCATCCAGATCGAACGAAACATGTCGCTCATGCTGATCTCCCACGATCTTCACGTCGTCGCGGGCCAGACCGACGAGGTGGCGGTGATGTATGCCGGCCGACTCGCTGAGTGGGGCGAGAGCCAAGATGTATTCGACCAACCTCGCCATCAATACACGAGTGCGCTGCTCGGCGCGACGCCATCGATCGAGCATCAACGCCACACTCCATATCAAGTGATTCCGGGCGCATTGCCGTCCCCAACTAACCCTGCGGAAGGGTGCCGATTCGCGGCGCGGTGCGCGTTCGCGAGTGACAAGTGCCGCAAGGATCAACCGCCGATGTTGACGGTCGACCGCGGGCCAGCGCACACAGCAGCATGCTTCCACCCAGTGGCAGAGAAAGTAGGTGAGCTCGTTGGCCGGTAGCGGTAGCGCACATCTGCGCGGAGACTCTGCAGTCCTATCAGTTGAAGACCTCGAGGTCGAATACCAGACACCCTCAGGGCCATTCAAGGCGGTCGCGGGAATCAGCTTCGACCTCATGAAGGGCGAAACCCTCGGCATCGTCGGCGAATCTGGATGCGGAAAATCCACCACAGGCCGTGCCGTTTTACAGCTCGACCCCGTGGCGGGAGGTAGCGTTCGATTCAACGGCGAACACATTGAAAGTGCCAGCGCAGGGCGAATGAAAGAGTTGCGTCGCGAGATTCAGATGATCTTTCAAGACCCGGTGAGCTCGCTCAATCCGCGCCGACCCGTCAAAGAGGTCGTCATGGAGGGCGCCGCAATCGACGGCATTTCAGCGAAAGAGCGGCTCAAACAGGCCCCTGAAATCCTCGAACAGGTCGGGCTACCGAGCGAGCGCTTTGCCGATATGCTTCCGCGCCAGCTCTCTGGCGGACAGGCGCAGCGCGTCGCGATCGGCCGCGCGCTCGCGATTCGCCCCGACCTGCTGATCTGTGACGAGCCCGTCTCGGCACTCGACGTGTCGGTGCAGGCTCAAATCTTGAATCTCCTCGAAGACCTCAAGGCGGAATTCGAGCTGACGATCGTTTTTATTGCGCACGACCTGGGTGTCGTGCGCAGCTTCAGCGACAACGTGCTGGTGATGTACCTCGGTAAAACGTGCGAATTCGGAGACGCAGTCGACGTCTACGCCAACCCGGCTCATCCATACACTCGCGGCCTGCTCGACTCGGTTCCGAACCCTCACGAAGAAGACGGCTACTCGGGACCCTCGCTGCAGGGAGATATTCCATCGCCGCTGCGGCCACCGTCAGGTTGCAGATTCCGCGCACGATGCCCGTTTGCCCAAGACATCTGTGCAAGCGAAGAGCCGGCGATGCGCGAGATCCGGCCGGGCCAATACGCCGCGTGCCACTTTCCGCTCGACAACGCAAAAATCATTGAAACGAAGGCAAGCTAGTGACCAACCCTGTCCAACCTGCGACTCCGATAGCTGAGCTGCCGGACCCGCTCCTTCCCAGCGCCCGCAAAGCAGCAGACACTCATGCGCAGAAGTACCATCACGAAGGCGCGAAGTGCCGCGGTTCGATCGCACTGATCGACGAGCGCGCTCGACTTCGCGGCGTCGCAGCGGTGAAGCTCGGCAGAGCTATCTCGCTCGAGCGTGAGGTTGAGACCCGTCCCGCGCAACTTGAAAAACTCGCCGAAGTCATGCGCCAAGAAAAGGCGCAGTGGCAGTCACTCGCGGTCGCTGAACTGCCTGACGGCCACGGGGGAGTTGACCTCGACGTCCAGACCGGCGTGCATGGCCGTAACGCGCACGGAGGAGACGTGATCAAATACGACGCCCACGGCATCCACAACACCCACATGGACGGTTTTGCGCACATCGGTGCCGACGGCACCTGGCACGGGGGAATCCCCGTCGAAGACTCGCAGCATGATGAAGACACGATGGTCGCCTGGGCGAAACACGGTATCGCCACGCGCGGGGTATTGCTTGATATTCCTCGCGTACGCGGCACGGAATGGGTCACGGCCGACCAACCGGTCACCGCGGCTGAACTGGATGCCGCTGTCGAACTCGCCGGCGTCACTCTCGAGCCGGGCGATGCGCTGCTCATTTACCAGGGGCGAGACAAATTCGAGGCCGCCGGGCATCGATACACCCCGGGAGCGGTGCTCCAACCCCGCCCGGGAATCGACGGTTCGGGAGCGACTTGGATTGCCGCACACGAACCCGGAGTCGTGCTGTGGGACTTCCATGACGCGCGCAATAACCCGGGCGCACGACTCGAAGTGCATGAGCTGATTTGGGCCATCGGCTTGTGTCTCGTAGACAACTCGCTGCTGGGGCCCGCGGCAGAGCAGCTGCGTGCCGCGGACACTTTCGTCGGGCAACTCATTGCCGCACCAACTGCGATTCACCGATCGACAGGCGTACTTATCAACCCTCTGCTGCTGTTCTAGCGACAGCTGCCAGCCCCAGTTTTTCTAGGGAAAGGAAAATTTCATGACGACGACTACTGGAGTCAAGGTCTCGACTCCTCTTGCCGACCTCGACGATGAACAGCTCATCGGTGACTTTGCAGCAGGAAAGAGGCTTGTAGGAACCACATGTCAGGATTGCGAGCAGCACATGATCGGTGCTCGCGGGTTCTGCAGCAACTGCATGAGCGATAACGTCAGGCGCATCGCGCTGCCAACGAACGGCACGCTGTATTCGTTCACTCGACTGCACGTTGGTCTGGAAGGGACCCGGCCTATCGGCTACGTCGACCTCGACGGTGTGGGCGTTCGCACGCTCGCAGATCTTCGTGAGACGGGCCAACCACTCACACCGGACATTCGAGTCGAGCTAGTGACCGAGGGTGATGACTGGTTCTTCGCCCCACAACGTTCGAACTGATCTCAAGAGAAAGGCTCACCATGAGTCAGAGTGTTTTTGTCGTGTCGGCCGCGATGACGAAATTTGCCAAGCATCGCAGTTCTTCCTATGTCGGTCTAGCCATTCCGCCGCTTGTGGAGGCGATCCGCAGCGCCGGTCTCGACAAGTCGGACATCGACATGGTTTATGTAGGACACTCCTACGGTGGCATGATGACCGGGCAGCGAATCTGCAAAGAGATTGGGCTCGGAACGATCCCCATCGTCAATGTTGAGAACGCTTGTTCTGGTGGCGCAACCGCGGTCCACGAAGCTTGGAAGGCCATCCAGCAGGGTCTCGCCGACGTTGCAGTCGTAATCGGCGTCGAAAAGCTCACCCAGTTCGGCGGCGGCACGCTGCCGCTCTCACCCGAAGATCGCGAGGTGAAGCAGGGGATCGTGATGCCTGCGGTGTACGCAATGCGAGCAACTCGCTACCTACATGATTACGACGCAACACCGGAAGACCTTGCGCTCGTCAGCGTGAAGTCGCGCAAACACGGTGCCATGAACCCGTTCGCGCAATTCCGGACGGAAACCACCGTCGAAGAGGTACTCGCTGCCCGCCCCATTGCAGACCCATTTACCTTGCCGATGTGCTGCCCGACGGGCGACGGCGCATCCGTCGTCATTCTCGCTTCGGAAGAGGCTTGCGAACGGCTCGGACTTAAGCAGGGCATGCGCGTTGCCGCTTCGGTGCTGCATTCGGGCCACGTCGAAGAGGGTGCTCGCGACATGACCTGGCCGGACATCAGCGAGAACTCGGCAAAGGATGCATATGCCGTTGCCGGTATCGAAGCCAAGGATCTCGACATGATCGAGCTGCATGATGCCTTTTCAATCGCTGAACTTGTTTACTACGAGGTTTTCGGGCTCACGGAGCGGGGCCACGGTGTTGACCTTATTCGCGACGGCAGCACGACATTCGGCGGCGAGGTCGTCGTCAACCCGAGCGGGGGTCTGCTTTCGAAGGGTCATCCGGTCGGGGCAAGTGGCGTCGCACAGATTGCCGAAGCGTTCTGGCAGCTCACGTCGCAGGCGCATGATCGCCAGATCGAGGATCCGAGATGGGCGATGACTCACGTAACCGGTGGCGGTACGGCGGGTCTCGATCACGGGGCCTGCACCGTGCACATTTTCGAGGCAGTATGAGTATCAAACAACGCCCACCACTGCAGGGGCTGAAAATTGTCGACCTCACGACGTTCCTCTCCGGGCCATCGGCAACCCAGTTGCTAGGCGATCTCGGGGCAGATGTCATCAAAGTCGAGGCACTTACTGGAGACTCGAGCCGCGCGATTGCTGGCCCGGAACTCGATGGCGACAGCGCATACTTTCTTGCGAACAATCGCAATAAGCGCAGCGTCGCGATCGATCTCAAGGATCCGGCGGGGCTTGCAGTCA
The DNA here is from genome assembly GCF_052090685.1 of Gulosibacter sp. Taxonomy (NCBI): domain Bacteria; kingdom Bacillati; phylum Actinomycetota; class Actinomycetes; order Micrococcales; family Microbacteriaceae; genus Gulosibacter; species Gulosibacter sp. The sequence goes on from NZ_JBQDBE010000005.1 coordinate 126,053, forward strand.
TCAAGAAGCTCATCGCGAATGCCGATATCGTGATCGAGAACTTTCGCCCAGGCGTGACCAAACGACTCGGCATCGACCCTGAAAAACTGTCGATCGAGCATCCAGCTCTGATTTGGGCATCCATCAGTGGCTTTGGCCAAGAGGGCGCTCAACGCGACAAGCCCGCTTACGACATGGTTGTTCAGGCGCTCAGCGGCGTAATGAGCTTGACCGGGCACGAGGGTGCGCCAGCGGTTCGCCTGGGTATACCCGCTGGCGACGTGGTGGCTGGTCTCTATGCCGTGATCGGAATCTTGTCGGCATTGCAGGCGCGCAGCACAAGCGGCAAGGGACGCGTCATCGATGTCTCGATGCTGCACGGTCAACTCGCGATGCTCTCGTACCAGGCGCTCTACACGATGCTGAAGAATGAAGCCCCGAAGCCGCAGGGTGCGGCCCACGACTCAATTCCGACGTACCGTTCATTTCAGGCAGGGGACGGGCGAGAGTTCGTTGTCACAGCAAATACCCCGCGAATGTGGGAGAGCCTCTGCCAAGTTCTTGAAGTGCCTGAACTCACGACCGATCCTCGGTTCGTCGATGCCCCGTCGCGGCTCGCAAACAAGCACGCATTATGGGAGATTCTTGAGACACAAGTGCTCAAACGGCCCGCAGACGAGTGGGTGCGGATGCTCACCGAAGCCTCGGTGCCGGTCGCGCCGATCAAGAACGTACTCGAGGCAATTGAGGATGCTCGGGAAGCCGCCGACGGCTCGCTACTGAACATCGAAAACGGGTCGACGTCCTACGAGAACGTCTCGACACCGATTCGTTTCGTTGAAACCGAAGAGGTGCCGGCTAAGTATCCGCCGAAGCTCGGCGAGGACACAATTTCGATCCTCACGCATGAACTTGGGATTTCAAGTCTCGAGGTTGTTGATCTCATCGAGAAGGGCGTGGTCGGTGTGCCAGAGAACAGCATCGCGTTGTCTCGGGGCCCGTCGCTCGCCTAGCAAACCGCGACTTCGCTGCCGAAGCAGCCGCAAAAAGTTCTCCCGGCTCTGAACGATCAGAGCCGGGAGAACTTTTCGGTGCGGTGGATGTTGCCTGACAGCCGCGACTGCTTCGCGGCTGTCAGGCGACTGCTACCAGGAGACAGGCAGTTCGTGGATGCCGAAGTTGCTGTACTCCTTGAACCGCAACTCTGAGACTGGAACGTTGAGTTTGAGGTTGGGGAGGCGTTCGAAAAGGATCTCGAGCACGATGATGAGTTCGAGCCGCGCGACGTTCTGGCCGAGGCATTGATGGGGACCGAAACCAAACGCGATGTGATTCCGAGCACCGCGCTTAAAGTCGATTTCGTCGGGATTTGGGAAGACGTCTGGATCCCGGTTTGCGGTGTTTGCAAGCCCGAACACCGTTGAACCTGCGGGAATTGTCTGGCCGCCAAGCTCGATGTCTTCGAGCGCAAGGCGGAGACCGCCAGGCTCAGCGATGGTGAAGTAGCGCAGCAGTTCCTCGACCGCGCCTCGGATGAGTTTCGGATCGTCTTCGAGCTGCTGGCGCAGGTCGGGGCGGTCGAGCAGGGTCATGACTACGAGTGAGATCATGTTGCTCGTCGTCTCATGGCCTGCAATGAGCAGGAGGTGGCCGAGGCCAATGGCTTCCTGCCGAGTCGAACCGGCTTGGATCTGCCGACTGATGATGTCGTCGCCGGGGTTCTCTGTGCGTTCGTCGACAAGCACCGCAATGTAGTCAGCAATTGCACGTGATGCCGCCTTGCGCTCGTCTTGCGGCAAATTGCCGTCCGCAAAGATCTCCGCATTTTTCTGGAAGAATCCGTGGTCTTTCTCTGGCACATCGAGGAGATCGGCGATGACGAGTGAGGGGACCGGCAGAGAGAGCAAGTGAACCAAGTCACCCTCGTTCCCGCTCGCGAGCATTGCATCAATCGATTCATTCACGAACTGTTCGATTCTCGGGCGCAAGGCGTTGATCTTCTTGACGGTGAATTCGTTCATGATGCGACCACGAAGGACAGAATGCTCCGGGGGATCCATTTCGATGATGGCGCCCTGATGGCTCACCTCATCGTAGGCAACGTGCGCGGGGTGCTCGGGGCGCGAGCGATCGGAGCTGAACCGTGTGTCACCGAGCATCGCACGCACGTCTTCGTACTTCGCGACCGTCCAGACCTTTCGGCGAGTTTCGGGCCAGTCGAGTTCGGTGACTGGGCTCTCGACTTGTAGCTGGCGGTGGATGGTAGGTGGGCCATACGGGTCGGTACGCTTCGCTGAGAACTCGGGCTTTACTAGGGGGGTCTTCGTCATTGAACACTCTCTCTGCACTAAACACGCCGCCTCACTGCGCCATGTTTTCTTAACTGATTCGTAGAAGTTACTCTACCAACCACTCAAGCAATTGTGAAGAAAATAGCCGCTCAAGCAGCGCCTTGTAGTAAATTGCGTGGCTAGTTTCGGTAGGTGCGCTTCGAGAAATAAGCCGTGAGTTCGTTTGCGGCATTCTTGACCTCGCGTGCGATGGCGTTGAGGTCTTTCTCCTTCGCCCTAGACTCGGGGAAGGAGACGCCGATCGCACCAACGATTCCCTTTGAACCAAATACTGGTGCGGCGACGGCATGGGCGCCTTGGATGCGTTCACCGTAGCTAAATGCGACACCTTCTTGCTTGATGGTTTCGATCTGGCTGAGCAGACGCTGGCGATCCTTCGCAGCATCCGGGCTGGAGTTAAGGATGGCGTCAATCCTCTCTTCGGGAACGAACGAAAGGATTGATAGGCCGCTCGCGCCCTGATATAGGGGGACCCATGTCCGAATCGGGATGATGTATCGAAGGGGGTGGAGCGACTCAACGGCGGTCGCGAACATCATTGCGCCGCGCTGTTCGTTGTAGACGCCGAAGAATGCGGTTTCTTCCGTGGTGTCGCGCAGCACATTGAGGGCTGGTTCGGCAATTTCATGCACCGGATATCGCGAGGTAGTGGCCCATGCCATACGCATGAACTCGAGGCCTAGGCGGTAGGAGCCTTCTGGGGTGCGATCGACGAGTCCGAGCTGTTCGAGATCAGTTACCAGGCGGTGTGCGGTGCTGGGGCTGACTTCAAGCTTGCCCGCAAGTTCACGAACGCCGTATGTTTCCTGGTCGCCGTCGACCATAACGGTGAGGAGCTCAATACCTCGAGCAAGAGGCTGGCGGCGCCGTGTTGTTTCGGTGGCATCTGCGATGTTGTTCATGGGTTGATTATCCCTGCTCGGATTACTTGGAGGCGGTTGACACCTAGGTGGCTGGGTTGCATGCTTGTGTTGTGCGTAAAGCGTAACAGGTGTTCTCTAAAACGAAACGACATCGAAGTTGTTGAGTGGACCATTTGTGCTTCTTTGGAAAGGAAAACCCGCATGACCGAGCCTAGAATTAACCCGATTCCCTCGTCGGAGTGGAGCGACGCGATGTGGGATGCTATCGCCGTTATCGGTGCGAAGCGTCCAGCGCCCGAGGTGCCCCCAACGCCCACGCCGAACATCCTTGGAATTTATGCGAATCATCCACAGCTCGTGACTGGGTGGATGCCGTTTTCCTCGCATCTGAAGCACTCCAGTCTCAGTAGCCGAGTGCGCGAAATCTGCATCATTCGCACTACCTGGCTCGGCGGTGGCGAATACGAATGGGCTCAGCACCGCAAGCTCGGCATTCAAGCAGGGCTCACCGCGAGCGAGATTGCCGCGCTGTCGGATGGCGTGACTGTGGAAAGCGAGGCTGAGGTCGACCCCGCGACGGTTTCCTGGTCGCGCGAAGATGCCCTGATTATTCGCGCTATCGACGAGATACTGAGTGACCGCAATGTGAGCGACGACACGTGGGTCGAGCTCAGCGCAATTCTTAGCGAGCCGCAGCTCATTGACCTCGTATTTATGGTCACGACCTACGACATGCACTGTGTGGCGTTCAATACGCTCGGTCTGCAGCTGGATGCTGGGCTCGAGGGATTCCCGACGAGTCATCCCCGCGGCGGAGCCGACAAGGGGGCGCCCTCCGTTTCCATGCGATAGCAGGCCTGTCGTTCTAGGGCTTCGGGGTGCTGGTGTTTCGGCAGTTGCGTACTCCGTGTTCCAGGCAAAACTCCCCGGACTTCAGAGCTGAAGTCCGGGGAATTTTGCCTGGTAAAGCTAGCCCAAGTGAGACATGAATTTGCCGGCCCACTCCCCGAGATCCTTCGGAGCATAGAAGTCCGTCTTGTCAGTGATTTTGCTCCAATGTGCGGCGATCTCTTCGGGCGTCGTGACCCGCCCTGTATCGTCGAGCCAGCCCTCGGTGACGCCGAGGAGCCACTGTGCGAACCGCCCAGCACCTGCGACGAGGATTTCGCCGTTGACCTCGCATGATTCGTGTGTGAGAAAGGCGACCATGGAGGCGACGTAATCCGGGTTCATTGCTGTCAACCGCGCTTCATCTTGTGGTGCCGCTGCGGTGCCCATGTCGGTGGGCTTGAGTGATTCGCTCGGGCGAGTGATTGCGTTCGGCGCAATGCAGTTCACGTTGATGCCGTGCTGCTGCGAAGTGTGCGAAAGCGTGCGGGTGAACCCGATAAGTGCACCCTTGGCAGTTGCGTACGCGAGGTTTGCGGGCAAGCCGAACATACCTGTCGACGTAGTGGTGATGACGCGTCCGTAGCCTTGTTCTGTCATGTATGGCCATGCGGCTCGAGTGGTGTGCCAGGTGCCGCGAACGTGCACGTCGAGTGTTTTCTCGAGATTATCGGCGTCCGCTTCAGGGAAGGTTGCCCAGCGGGAGATTCCCGCGTTGTTGATCACGATGTCGACGCGACCGAATTCCCTTCGTGCTGTGTCAATAAGGGAGTGGCAGCCAGCTTCCTGGCCGATATCGTTGGTATCGGCGACTGCTTCGCCACCTGCTGTCACAATTTCGGCCACCGCATCATTCGCGGGTCCCGCGCTGCTGCCATCGCCTTCGTGGGTTCCGCCGAAGTCGTTGATGACGACCTTGGCACCGCGGCTCGCGAGGTACTTGGCGTATCCGAATCCGAGTCCGCGCCCTGCTCCGGTAATAACCGCGACTCGATCGTCGAAACGCAGCTGATTATTGTTCGTCATCTGTCTCCTTTGATCACGATGATTCCGTGTAGATACCATCACAAATGCTCATATGCTGCAAGAGTAAAGATCGTTGAAATCACTGAAGAGTAGGCGAGAGTATTGCAAGTTTTACTCACAAGCGCTTAGATTAAGTGGGGACGCAAAGGTGGCGTCGTGAAAGGATCAGCTGGAATGACGAACAATGACAATGAAGTCGATGTTGAACTACTCGTGATCGGCGCGGGGGTCGTCGGGATTTACTCCCTTTATCGTGCTCGCCGCGAAGGATTCGACGCGGTCGCACTTGAAGCGGGGGAGAACGTCGGCGGTGTTTGGTACTGGAATCGATACCCCGAAGCTCGGTTCGACTCGGAGAGCTACTCGTACGGCTACATCCACGACAAAGAGCTCTTTGAGAGCTGGAAGTGGAAAGAAGAGTTTGCGACGCAACCCGAGATCGAGCAGTATCTGAACCACGTCGTCGACTACTACGACCTCAGGCAGCACATCAGAACCAGTGAGAGGGTAATCTCGGCAGTTTTCGACGAGGTCGCGAATAAGTGGAACATCAGAACGGAATCCGGACTCGAGATCGTGGCACGCTACGTCATTGCGGCGACGGGCGGTCTGTCGGTGCCGAATTACCCGGATATCCCCGGAATTGAGTCGTTTGGCGGCACAGCGGTGCACACCGGAGCGTGGCCGCATGACGGTATCGATTTCGAAGGGAAGCGGGTCGCGATCGTCGGTAACGGCCCGAGTGGCGCGCAGCTTCTGCCTGCCATCGTGGACGTCGTTGAGCGCGTGGATCTGTATCAGCGCACTCCGACGTGGACGACGCCGTTGAATAACGCGCCGATGACCGATGAAAAGCGTAGCTGGCTCAGCGATAACTGGGACGAAGTGGTGACGACTCTGAGCACCTCCCCATCGGGATTCCTGCATCCACCGGCGGGAAAGTTCTCGACTGAGGACGACGACGCTGTCCGCCGAGAGTTTTTCGAAACAATGTGGCGTGCGCCTGGTTTCGGCAAGCTGACGATGAACTATTACGATATGACGACCAACCGCGAGGTCAACCTTGAGTTCTGTGAGTTCCTTGCCAACAAGATTCGAGGGATCGTCAAGGATCCAGGCACGGCGGAGTTGCTGATCCCGAGGGATCACCTGTTCGGCGCCAAGCGCCCGCCGTTCGTCACTAACTATTTCGAGTCGTTTAATAATCCGAACGCCACCCTCATCTCCCTAAAACAGACCCCGTTTGTTGCGATCGATGAAACCGGGATTGAGACCACCGCCGGGCACCAGAGCTACGACATCATTGTGTTCGCGACTGGATTCGACTTTGGGACTGGTGCGCTAACTCGGATGGGTATCACCGGACGAGACGGTCTCAGCATTCGCGAGGATTGGGCAGACGGGCCGAGTGACTTCGGCGGATTCGCGGCACATCAATTGCCAAACTTCTTCTTCCCCGGTGGCCCGCACGGTGCTGGCGGCGGAAACTATCCGCGCTACAGCCAATTCCAGGTGGACTGGATTCTCGACACGCTCATCTATGCGCGTGAGCAGGGGTATGACACTTTCGAACCGACCGAAGCGCAGCAGCAGCAATGGCTTGACATGATCGCGGCGCTCGCACCAAAGTCGATTTTCTCGCCCGAACACAGCCACTATTACGGCGCCAATGTTGAGGGCAAACCGAAGAAATTCCTCCTCAACCCGGGTGGCCGCGCTGGCCTCATTGAAATCCTTGATGAAGTTGCAGCGACCTCCGACTTTGGCGGCGCTCTGAGCGCAAGTCGTGAGCTATCGAGGCAGGGACAATGAGCGCACCAACGACGAACGAAATCATCCTCGCGTTGTTCAATGCGGTTCCGGGTCGGGAGGATGAATTCAATTCTTGGTACACCGACACACACTTACCCGAAGTCGTGAGGATCCCTGGGTTCTTGACGGCTCAGCGTTACGAAATTCCGGCGGCCATGGCCGACGCCGGCTTGAAATATACTTATGCCACTCTTTACGAGGTGGCGGGCGCTGCCGCAGAAGCTATTCAAGAGCTACACACATGGGTATTCGAATCCAATAGTGACGCCATCGATCACACGAACATGATCATGAGCCCGTTTGTGCAACGAGGCGTAGCTGTACGGGCAATCGAATCTAGCGAGCAGCGTCCGAGCGAGTAACGAATGCTGACGCCGAACAATCAACCAAGCCGAACAACACTCAGCGAGGAGTAACCCATGCGAATCATCGCTCGGCAACACACCTGCATCGGGTCCGGACAGTGCGTATTTACTGACCCGGACGCCTTTGACCAAGACGACAACGGAATCGTACAGGTAATTCGCCCGGTGCCAGAAAACGCAGAGCAAGAGGCGCTGGCACAAGAAGCGGTATCGGTCTGTCCAAGCCGCTCAATATCGCTCATCGAAGAATAGTTAGGAATCAATGGCTGAGGGGCACCGAGAATCTCGGTGCCCCTCAGCCATGTTGTGGTTAGGAGAATTCGGGGCGCGCCACAGTACCCGTATCGCCGAGCCGCTTCGTATTTGGGATGAGCGCGGACAGTATTGCCGCGGCGATGGCCGCTCCTGTAGCAATGATGAAAATCACGCTGAACCCCTTACTGCTCGGGCCAATCTCACCCCCAACTTGGACTGAGTAGATGGCGAGTACGCCAGCGGTGATGGAAGCAGCCAGGGCGGTGCCAAGTGAACGCATCAGGGCATTCAGACCGTTCGCAGAACCTGTTTCACTCACGGGCACAGAACTCATAATGAGCGCTGGCATCGCAGCATAGCCCAGTCCGGTCCCTGACCCGATGATGATTGCGGATGCGAGTATCGACCAGACCGTCGGCTCTACGAAAAGCGTCAAGAGATAGCCAATTGCCATAAGCACGGAGCCGGCAGTGACGACAAACTTCGCTCCCCAGTGCCGCTCGAGACGTCCCGCAACCGGTGACATCGCGAGCATGGCAAAGCCCATGGGCATGATGACGAAACTAGCTTCAATCGACGAGACGCCCATTCCTCCAAAGTCACTCGGCATTGTCAACAGCAATGGAAAAGCGACCTGCGGTGCGAATAGTGCGAACCCCATGGTTAACCCCGTGAAGTTTGAGAGCAGCACCGAGGGCGAAGTATTGACCCGTAGGTCGACCAGGGGAGCTTTGGTCCTCAGCTCGTGCCATGCCCAAACCGCGAACACAATCACCGCGGTGGCACCGGCTCCGAGGACTACGGGTATCGGCCATGATGAGCCATTCGAGATCAGCAGCAGGATCAGCGAGACTCCGATGGTGAGCCCGATCATGCCCAGCCAATCGACACGACCGCCGGTGCGGATCGCGCTGGGCGGAACGAATACGCAGACGAGCACAAATGCTGTCACGCTGAGTGCTGAAACAAGCCAGAACAACGCGCGCCAGTCGAAGTTCTCTGCGACAACCGCAGCGAGCGGCATTCCGAGTGCGCCGCCGACGCCAAGCGTCGCGCTGACCACTGCGACGGAGGTAGCCAGCCGCTCAGGCGGCATGATGTCTCTCAGTAACGAAATTCCCGTGACGATAACGCCGAACCCCGCTCCTTGAATGGCCCGTGCAACGAGCAGCACCCAGATATTTGTGGCGATTGCCGCAAGTAGCGAGCCAAGGATGAGAAGCAGAACCATCGCGAGCACAACTTTTCGCTTACCGTACATGTCGGCAAGTCGACCAGCGATCGGCATCCACACTGTCGATATCAATTGCGTAATAGTAATTGCCCACGTTGTCACTTCAAGCGGTGCATTCAATAAAGTAGGTAGCTCGCCTTGAATTGGGACGAGGAGCGTTTGCATAAACGAGGCGCACAGTCCTGCGAATGACAACGCAAAAAGCGTTGTGCCGGGACGCGGGGGTTTTCGGGCGCGAAGTACTCCGGTGTTCTGCATCGTCGTTGATCTCTTTCGGAGCTATGGGCCCAAATTCCGAATCGCTCGGATATGAAGGGCCTAATTTTTGGGGCTGTGCGGTGCCGCCGCCAAGCCGGCGCTCTGGAAAATGACAAGATCGTCAACCAAGTCGCTTATTGGCGCGGTCAAAGGGATGCGTTTCGCTCCCATAACCTGATAGCGGGCCAGAGTGTGAACAGAACCAGTCAGTGCTACCCACCAGCGCTCATCAAGCACCTGGTCGGGGATCTCCGGCAGTAATTTATAGAGCAGGGTTCGCAACATCATGACCTGGCCACCGGTGTGCACGCCGGTGAGGCCCTCGTAACCGCCTTCTTCCGTAATGAGGCGCGAGAGGAAGGGCAGGTAGTAATTCTCTGGCTCCAGATACACGGTAAGCGGCTTAATGAACGCATTCATAAGGTCACTCACAGTCGGGGTTTTTCCGCCCATCATGAAGTCGGCGACGAGATTGGCGCGCTTGGTTTCGCTCTCGGCACCTCGATATTCCAGAATTGCCTTAACCACTTCGGCTCTATTGCCGAAGTGGTATTGTACTGCGGCATGATTTTTTTGTTCCGCAGCTTTACTGATGTCGCGCAGCGGAAGTGCCGAAATACCGCGTTCAGCAAAAAGTCTTTCGGCAGCTTCCAATATGCGAATTCGAGTAGCTTGGCCTCGAACATTGCCACGTTCACCATTAGCGCGAGCGACTGAATTGACCTGCGGCTCGTCCACACCTTCGGATATCGTCATAGTCAGGAGTCTAGCGCCGTCACTCGCAACGAGATCGGAGCCATGGGTTCACCTTCCTTATATACATTACCGAAATGTGTTGAGCCAGCGCTGAGTAGCTGTGTCGGTAAGGAGTCCCATCTGGTGTTGAGTTCCTCGTCGCGAAGCGCTGAGGTGTCCTCATCGTCAATTGGTGTTGCGGAGATCTCCACAAGGGGGAGAAGAGGAAGATCTTCGTCTTCGGTGAATGTACCGAGAACGCCGCCGTTCGGTCCGATGAGGACCTCGGGAGCCTCGACAATGACGTCGAGGAAACCGTGGTGCGCAGTAAAGCGCACAGCACCGCCGAATGAGAGATGCCAGTCTTCATCCCGCTGCGTAGCTGCGATGAGGGGGAACACAAAACGGCCGTCCGCATCCGTTTCGACGTCGTCGAGTGAAATACTGCCGCCAGCGATCACCGTAACGTAGCGAACGAACGAGTCACGAATTGCCCACGCGAGTGAGCCGCGCATCCTTAATTCAGACATAGTCTCGGGGTGTTATCCGATGAAGGAGCCGCCGTTGACGCTCAGCGTCTGACCGGTGACAAACGAGGCGTCGTCGGAAGCGAGGTAGGAGACGGCTCCGGCAATGTCTTCGCCGCGGCCCATCCTTCCAACAGGGATGAACTTGCTCATTTGTTCGACGGAGGGCATCTGGCCGGACGCGCGCTTCTTCGCAACACTCGGCGTATCGATTGATGAGGGGACGACGGTGTTGACTGTGATGCCCTGCCTCGAGAATTCCATTGCGAGTGCTTTGGTAAACGCGAGTTGACCGCCCTTCGACGATGCATAGGCTGCCATATCGGGGGCACCACGCTGGGCACTCGACGAGGAAATCAAGATGACGCGACCGTAGTTCTGATCGAGCAGATCCGTGATGCCAGACTGGACAAGGTTGAACGTGCCCGTCAGGTTGATACGGAGCGTGTTCTCCCAGTCCTCGACGCTTGTCTCGAGAAACGGCTTCTTCGGAGCGACTGCGGCATTGGCCACGATCACTGAAAGTGTGCCTAACTCTTCGCGAATCCTTGCGAGCACAGAATCGACCTGCTGGCGGTCACTCACATCGGCTTGATAGCCGCGGGCTACCCCGCCGTGCTCTTCGATTTGCAGTGCAGCGTCTTCGGCGGCGCCGGGTGTGCGTGTCAGGATCGCGACTTTGAAGCCGTCCTGGGCGAGGCGAATTGCGATCGAATTACCGATTCCGGCTGCGCCACCGGAGACGACGGCGACACGAGTATCGGCGCTCATCAGGTTGCCATCGCAAGGTTGAAATTGTGCGGTGTGAGCTTCATGGAGGTGTCCTCAACTTTCATTGGGCGAGTGGATCGTCGTTGATCGTGTTCCGTATGGGTTTTACATCGCTAGCGCCAGATGGGGGCGTCGTGTACCTTTGAAGGGAACAGCCGTTCCGTGTTAGCGATTGTAGAGTTTCACATTCGACGGACGGAAGTCAAGTCGAACGGCTGGCCATGAATGCAGAGAGATGGGTGAATATGGTCAACGCGAGTACGGGAGAGCTGCCGATAAGCGCGGGGAGTGAGCGTCGCCGTCATCCCCTTGCACGCGGTATTGAATTACTGACGTTGGTGGTGGATAGTGACCAGGATTTGCATGGTGTTCGCGAACTCGCGAGCAAGCTTGAGGTGAGCCCGAGTACTGTGCATCGACTCGTCACTGACTTGCAGCAACTCGGTTTGCTGTCGCGGGCAAGCAACGGTAGCTATCGACTCGGGCTCGAGTTCATGCGGCTCGCGTGGACGACAGTTGAGCGGTACCCGTTGCAAGAGGCTTCCGCTGATGTCTTGCATGAGCTGACCGAGCAGAGCGGGGAATCATCGTTCTTCGCTGTGTATGGCGAGGCAAAGCGGCAGCTGATGTTTTCGCTCACGGTCGAATCGCCACATCCACTGCGGTATTCGTTGCCTCAGAAGCAATGGATCCCGCTTCACGCGGGTGCAAGTGGTTTAGCGATCCTCGCGCATTTGCCCGATGAGGATGCCGAGGAAGTGATCGACGGTGATCGAGTCGCATTTACAAGCAGAACGATTCAAGATGTCGCAGAGTTGCGTGCTCGCGTCGCGCTTGTCGCGCGTGAGGGATATTCGCTCACCCGAGGGGAGCGAATTGAGGGCGCACTGGCGATTGCGGCGCCCGTGTTTGGGCCTTCGGGCACGGTTGTCGGGTCGATCGGTATTTCCATGCCCGAGGTTCGGTTTAGTCCCGCGTATTCCTCCTCTTTCGCGGGGATGGTCAAGCGCGCTGCGGGGCAGGCGACGGCCTACCTTACGGGTGAACGTGACCTTCAGACGGGAATTCCTCTGGGGTAACTCCCCGTGTGCCTGTTGACACTGACTCGTGGGCGAGGCATCCTTAAGGTGTTCTGCTAAAGAATGTGAACGTTCCGTATTACGGAACGTATTCGAAGTTTTGAACACCTGACTGGGTTGCCGTGCAAAGACGCTGGCATCAATTGACGCAAAGGATCTGTACATGACGACTAGTAACTCAGAACGGCACGTCGTGGTCGTCGGTGCCTCACTCGCGGGAACCCGCGCTGTTGAAGGCTTGCGCTCGAACGGTTTCAACGGTCGCATCACGCTTGTGGGCGCCGAACCGGAGCTGCCGTATGACCGGCCGCCGCTTTCTAAAGATCTCTTTACTTCGGACTGGTCGGACGGTGCAATCTCGCAGTATCAGCTTGCGGACCAGGAGGACTTCACTCGCCTTGGCGTCGACCTTCGACTCGGAGTTAAAGCAACGAATCTCGACACCGAAGCGAAGATCGTGACGCTCGCGAACGGTTCGAAGATCGACTATGACGACCTGATTATTGCAACGGGTGCGATCGCTCGACCATCGCCGTGGCAGCCAGAGTCGGGGGTCTTTCAACTTCGTACGCTTGAGGATTCACGAGCGCTTGCGGCTCGCCTGCGAGAGGGCGGTTCGGTCGTGATTGTTGGTGGTGGCTTCATCGGCACCGAAATTGCTGCCGCCGCGGTCGGGTTCGGTTGCGATGTAACGATTGTGGACCCTGTGCCCGAGCCCATGGAGCGGATCGTTGGGCCCGAAATTTCCGGGCACCTCGTTCGCTTAAATGGTCGCCACGGCGCGGCTACGAGATTTGGAGTCGGGGTGGATGACATCGTTGGGCGGGATGGTGACCTCACTGTCAAGCTCAGTGACGGTACCGAGATTCATACGGGGGCCGCGGTAGTTGGTATTGGGTCAATTCCGTGTGTGGACTGGGTTGCGGAAAGCGGCCTGATCGTGGGCAATGGCATCGTTACGGACGAGTACCTGCGTGCCGTTGGGGTTGACAACGTGTATGTGATCGGCGATGTTGCCAACTGGCCACACGAAGGGCGCGGCACGGCGATTCGCGCGGAACACTGGACGAATGCGAACGATCAGGCCCGATTCGTCGCCGCGGTCATCACTGCGGGTGCGGGGGATCGCTATGCATCGAATGACTATGTCTGGTCGGATCAGTATGACTGGAAGGTGCATTCGATCGGTTGGCGGGATCCAGCAGGCTCTTCTACGGTAATTGGTGACTTGGATGCTGATGGCAAGACCGCAGTCGTCCACGTCGCGGCTTCCGGTGCATTTGCCGGTGTTGTGACGGTGAACTGGGTGCAAGGGCTCAACCTCGCACGTCGGCTCGTGATGGCGGGTAGTAGCGCCGAGCAGATCATCACGGAGCTTAGGGCGAAGGCAGAGGGAGTTCCCGTGCGGTAATCGCCGCATACTTGCGGTCCGACGCGATAGCGTCTGGTTCCGAAACTGAAGGGTATGAATCGAACGAAGTGTTCGGCTCATGCCCTCCAGTGCTTTCACGTATGCGTCCCTCCTTCTTTCGGTGCGGAAGCCACCCGAAGGAGGTAACCAAAAATCCCCGGCAGTGAGGAGCATTACTCACTACCGGGGAAGAATGGCGGGGGTTTAGTACACGTCGCGCAAGTAGCGCTTCTCGGTGTGCAGTAGATCGAGGAGTGCCTTGCCAGCGTCTTCGCCAAGTGTGGCGAGCACGATCTCCCTCAGCGCCGCATCCACATCGGTCGCCATGCGGTGGCCATCGCCGCACACGTAGAAATAGGCACCATTCTGGAGCCACTGCACAAGTTCGGCGGCGTTTTCGCGCATGCGATCTTGCACGTAGACCTTGTCCGCCTGATCGCGTGAGAATGCGGCATCGAGCTTGGTGAGCACGCCCTCGGCAATGTAGTGCTCCCAGCTGTCCTTGTAGATGAAGTCGGTGGCGGCGTGCTGGTCGCCAAAGAATAGCCAAGCCGGGCCACTGTTCACGCCCTGAGCACGATCTGCAATGAAGCCGAGGAACGGTGCGACGCCGACGCCGGGGCCGACCATGATGATCGGGGTTGCCGGGTCGGATGGTAGGCGGAAGTTGTGGTTCACGAGCGGGAATACAAGCACCTCTTCGCCGACCTGCGCGAGATCCGCGAGGTAGCCGCTGCCAATACCCGATTGCAGGGTATAGGCGGAGTTGTTTCGTTCGGTGGCTACCGTGAGGTGGATCACATCGGGGTTCTCTTTCGACGATGAAGCGATCGAGTACGCCCGATACCGAATGGGATTCATGAGTCCGGCAATGAGCTCGGGTCGGAGGGGGTCTGGGGCCTCTCGCAGCGTGTCAGCGACGCAGTGTGAGTGGCTCCATGCTTCGCGCCCTTCGTAATCGTTATCCATGAGCGACTTGCTGAGTTCGCTCTCGGGTGCCTGGCGAACTACTTCATCGAGCAGTGCGGAAGAGGGGAATCGGAGCTCCCACTGTGTGCGAGCGAGCTCCCGGACTGGCCTGCCGTCAATGGTGGCGTCGAGGGGAATCCGTGCCGCTTCGAGGAATCGTTCGACGGCCTTCGAACAGTTGGTGGGGATGATTGCGAGTGAGTCGCCTGGTTGGTAGTTAAAGTCGCTGCCAGCAATATCGAGTTCATAGTGGCGGATTTCCTTGGCGCTTCCCTCGGCTGACAGGAGGCGCGCGGATTGCAGTCGTGCCGCGAATGGGTTCTCTCGGTTCCACTGTGAAATCTTGATCGTTTTCTTCGGCAGAGCGGCTTCTACCGTGGCGGAAGCGGCAATTGGGTCTACCGCGGCCGAGTCTTTGTCACCCGTGGCCTCGATGACCTGCTGAATGCGTGCGGCGATCCATTCTTCAGACGGCTCGACATAGCTAACATCACAGTCTTGGCGCTCCGCAATGCGCACAGCGCCAAGTTCGGCAAGGCGGTCGTCAATCTTGACGCCTGCGCCGCAGAAGTTCAGGTAGCCGCTGTCTCCAAGTGCGAGCATCGCGTACTGCAGATTCTCGAGTCTCGGGGCGTCCGGCTCACTCAGTGCATCCCAGAATTCGTCTGCATTGTATGGCATATCGCCTTCACCGCTTGTGGAAGTGACGATGTATAGGAGGCCGAAATCGTTGAGCTCTTCAACAGGCTGATCATTGAGTTCAACGCACTCAGTTGCATGGCCCAGCGCGATGAGGGCGTCGCTGAGGTTGTCGGCGACGAGCTCCGCGTTGCCCATCTCGCTGCCATAGAGGATGCGGATGGTCGAGGGGACAGACAGCTTAGTGCGGGTGGCAGGGTGATCGGGCTCACCTTGCGGCTCGTCATCGATGGCGATGTTCGAGTGTGTGAGGGCGACATCCAAAATCGACATGTCATTCCTTCCGTCAGGCCTCATTGCCTGTTCAGTCATTTCGGTATCCAGCTTTGTTTGGAAGTGTTTGGCTCGTACCTACTGTTTCGCATTAACGAACAAGCAAGTTCTACAACGCAACAATAGTAAGCCGGCGTGCTAGCAGGTGTCAATGTGCCGAACGGTTGCTGCTATGACCGCATACAGGTGCAACACGCATCACGATCCGCGATTTGTCAGAGGTCAACTATTAGCAGTACCTCAGGCAGGCTGACGCGCCCGGTGCCTGCACGGGGCACAGTCTCGCGTGTCGATGGCGGAAAGCGTCAGGCATGGGTTCGATCGCGAGGGAGTGATGATGACTCATTCAACCTTTCGCATCCCCGTGACTGTGCGGGATGCGAGCATGCTCATTGCCTGGAGTTCTGAACTCCGAACCGCCCCAATCGGCTACCTCATCGTCGAACTAAAAGCGTCGACTGTTCGAGGGTTGAGTGCACAGGATGCCGAGCGGCACCTCGAGGGCATCGGCGCGATCACGGAGAACCACTCCGCCTACGAAGAGCGGCAACTTCTGAACGTGCTCGAGGTTCTGACCGTTGACGCAGGGTCGAAGAGTGTGCTGGGTGATCTCTCGCGGCCTGGGGAACCGTGCGAACGAGGCACCTCACATCGCGTATATCGAATGCCTTGGCAGGGTGATCCTTGGGTGAACATCGAATGGGATCGCGGTCGCGCGTAGCTTTATCAAGTCAATCAAGTACTCGTGGTAACCAGAAAGCTGGACGAGGAACAGTCATGGGTGAGGTAAATCCAGACCGCTACACCTTCGGAGTTCCCTGGTCGTCCGAAGGCTGGGGATTTGTCGGCGCCGTTGCAGAATTGCCGTCGCTGTTGAGGAACGCGAAGTTCAAGACCGTCCGCGCAATTGGTGCGGTGAGGGAGCAATCATCGCGGATTATCCCCGCAGTTATATTCGGACTTTTCAACGGGAAACAATCAGCCCGGGTGGGCGCGCCTAAGGCGTCGCGAGATGCGATTCGCAGCATCACGAAGATCGTGGAGCGCGCGCGCTCGTTGTTCGTCTGAGAACCGAGACTGCAGTGCAACGATACTCAGACCCGCGACAACCTCGTCATCGCCGGCCATGAGCGGTACCGCGATGCCGATCGCGTCCTGGTCGACCTCAGCAAGGGTCACGACCTCACCGGCAGCCCGAATCTTTCCGAGGCGGGTGACGAGCGCATCCACATCGGTAATCGTGTTTTCGGTGAATCGTCGCGTCGCACCAGTCAGCAGCTTCTCGAGCTCCGCGCGGGGCTTCCATGCCAGCAGCACGAGTGCGGACGCACCCGCGTTCAGCGGCAACTCGACACCCGGCTCGTAAGAGAGGCGCACGAATTGATCGGGTGCTTCCTCACGCTCGAGGCACACCACCGAGCGGCCGATCAGTGCGGTCAGCAGCACGGTTTGCTTGTGCGTTGCGGCGAGTTGCCGCATCGCCGGCACCGTGAGCTCGGAGAGGCCGAAGCCTGCTCGTGCGATCCGTGCGAGGTCGAGCACCCGCATCCCCAGGTGCAGCGCGCCGTCCTGCGTCGACTCCAGAAACTGTTCGTTCACCAGGGACTGCACGTATCGATAGGCCGTGGATCGTGAGATTCCCAGTTCAAGAACGATCTCTGCGGGGGTAATGCGAATCCTTTGGTCGTTAAACATCCCCAGGATCTGCAGCGTGCGATCGCTCGTCGAGTTCCTGCCAGAGCGCGTTGAGTTCGTCATAGCGAAACGCTAACACCTTCGGAAATCTGTCTCAATATGCGGGACACCGTGTCTTGTATGTGAGACTGAACGTTCATAGGCTCTCTCCTGTGCAGGTCTCAACGAGGAGGACTTGCGAGCAGCGAAGGAGAGCATGCCATGGCACAGCAGAAGCAGCAGATCTACGATTGCATCGTCGTCGGGGCTGGCCCTATCGGCATGACCGTGGCGGCACTACTCAGCGCCAACGACGTCTCAGTGCTCGTGCTGGAGCGGAATGAGACCACCAGCGATTCGCCGAAGGCCATCTCGATTGACGACGAGTCGCTTCGCACCTATGCCGCGGCTGGCCTCGTAGAAAAGCTCCTGCCAATCATCGTTCCTGGCACCGGCACTCGTTACTACGACGCGGCAGGGCGACCGGTCTTCCACGCGCGCGCCGAAGTACCCTATCGGCTCGGTTACCCCTTCAAGAATCCGTTCGCACAGCCCGATCTCGAGCGGGCGCTCCTGGCAGGTCTTTCGGCTCGGGACAACGTGGACATGCGCTTCGGCGCCGAACTCGTCTCCCTGGAGTCGGGAGAGGATGGAGTCAGCGCGACTTACCGTAAGGACGGTCAAGACGTCGAGGTAGCGGCTCGCTTCCTCGTGGGGGCCGACGGCGGACGGTCGACGGTGCGGTCACAACTCGGCATTCGGATGCGTGGCCGATCCCACCCCGAGCAGTGGCTCGTCATCGACGTGCTCGATGATCCCCATCGAGAACGGTACGGGATGCACCACGGGGACCCGGCGCGGCCGCACGTGATCGTTCCCGGGCTCGACGGCCGGTGCCGATACGAGTTCCTCCTGAAGGACGGGGAAGGGGATGCTGGCGACGAACCTCGATTCGAACTCATTCGCGACCTGGTGAGGCCATATCGATCCCTATCGCCGGCGCAAGTCGAGCGCGCAGTGATCTACAAATTCCACGGACTCATCGCCAGCGAGTGGTCGAAGGGCTGCGCCTTCCTAGTCGGCGATGCCGCACACATGATGCCGCCGTTTGCCGGCCAGGGCCTCAACTCGGGGATTCGTGATGCCGCAAATCTGTGCTGGAAGCTCGTCTCCGTGCTGCACGGCAAAGCGCCCCAGCGCATCCTCAACACCTACGAAACCGAGCGATTCGATCACGCCTGGCAGACGATCCAACTGTCAGAAAAACTTGGCCGGGTCGTGATGACCACCTCGTCACGGATCGCAGCTGTCCGCGATCGCGCCGTTCGGTCTGCGCTCGAATCGCCGACCGGTCGAGCATATTTCGAATTCATGCAGTACCGGCCCATCGCGCAACTGACGGCTGGGCTGATCCACCCTGGGGACCACGACGCGATCGGTCGCCAGCTCGGCCAACCTCGAGCGTTCAATGCGCAGACGCGAAGTGTGGGGTTACTTGACGAGTTCGTTGGCACCGGCTGGGCACTCTTCCGAGTGACTTCCGCTCGAAGCAACCATGAATATCCCGATGCCTGGCCCGAACCGCTCGTCGAGTTCACCCAGACAACGGGGATCCGCTGCTTCGACGTACCAATCGACGAAGTATTCCCGCACAGCGAACATGGCACGACCCTTATCGACGTCGACACCAAGCTCATCGACGAATTCTCACCGCTCGCGAACCACTACGCGCTGGTTCGCCCCGACCACGTCATCGCTGCCGTATGGAGTGACGACGACGCCGAAACCGTCATGACGAAGCTGCGGTCGTGGTGGACCACGACAGCACCCGTCTTGGCCAACACCGCAAGAAAGTAAAGGACACAGCAATGGCCAAACCAAACCGATTGACACTTGTCGAAACTGAACACGCCGGCGCACTGAAGCACACCGCCGTCTCGCATATCGGATTCCAGGTCCCCGACCTCGACGCTTCCATCGCGTTCTACAACCGCGTGCTCGGGCTGAGCGTGCAAGAACGACTCGAGAACGGCGCCGTGCGGCTCGGCTGGGGTGCCGGTCACCACGTCATCGAACTCCGAGAAGGTGAGAAGGGCCTCGTCCACTACGGCTTCGAAGTCCGTGATGAAGGAGGCATCGAAGGAATCCGATCGCGCCTGGAAGCCGCCGGATTCACGGTGACCGACCTCGACCCCAGCTACATCGATGGCGCGGTTGGCGAACCCGCCGGACTGGTCGCCGTGGACCCGGACGGTACGCCCGTGCATTTTCACTCGCAGGTGGAGCGACACGGCGAGAACTCGGCCGACACGGGACGTCGACCAATTAAATTCCAACACACGACAGTCGGTACCGTCGATGTTCAACCGTTCGTCGAGTTCTTCGTGAACACAATCGGATTCCGAATCACCGACCAGCTCGCCGACGGGAAGTTCACGTGGTTCCGAAGCGATAAGGACCACCACACCCTCGCGGTGGTAGAGGTTGGTCGCGCCGGTGACATCGACCACTACTCCTACGACCTGGCTGAATGGGCCGATTTCAAGGCCTGGTGCGACCGTCTCACCGAGCTCGACGTACCCGTTGCGTGGGGGCCCGGCCGCCACGGTCCAGGAAACAACCTTTTCGTGTTCTTCGATGACCCCGCCGGCAACCACATCGAGTTGTCGGCCGAAATGGAGAAGTTCTACGACGAGGCGGTGCAGTACGTGCCGCGTCGCTGGGAACCGGTTCCCAGCAGCGTGAACCTCTGGGGAGGTCAGCTCCCCACCTGGCGCAAGACGAGTGAAGGCAACGAGTAAGAGGAACGGTATGTCATACATCAGCTATATCCACAACGGCCAGCTCCAGGTTGGCGAACTCGACGGCGACCGCATTATTCCGCTTGACGGCATCACTGAAATCGGTCGAGCCACTCCCGAAAACGTACTCGACCAGGCGACTCGACTGGCCCACCGAGGGGTCGCGCTCAGCGACGTACAGCTTCGACCCGTCGTCCCCAACCCCGGCAAGATCTTCTGTGTCGGGCTCAACTACCAGACACATATCACCGAGACGAAGCGGGACAAGCCGACGTACCCGGTCCTCTTCCCGAAGTACGCATCATCGCTCATCGCCGCCGGCGCCGAAATCCAGCTGCCGCCCGAGACCCAGCAGTTCGACTACGAGGCCGAGCTCGCCGTCGTCGTGGGTCGCGCGGGTCGCCGCATCCCGGAGTCCAGCGCACTCGACCACGTGCTTGGCTACACGGTGGCCAACGATGTCACCGTTCGCGACTACCAGTACAAGACCCACCAGTGGTTGCAAGGGAAGGCTTGGGACAACTCGACCCCGCTCGGTCCAGCACTTGTACGCCCGGACGAGGTCGACCTGTCTTCTGCCCGTATCACGGCAGTGTTGAACGGCGAAACCCTGCAGGACTCGAGCCTCGAGTACCTTATCTTCAGCATTCCACGACTGCTCGCGACGGTCTCGGAGTTCACGGAACTGCAGCCGGGCGACGTGATCCTGACCGGGACCCCCGGCGGCGTCGGCTACCGCCGCGACCCACAAGTCTTCCTCCAACACGGCGATGAGATCACAATCACTGTCGAGGGGGTCGGCGAGCTCACCAACACGGTGGTTCGCGAAGCGGTCGCGGAGCATGCCGTCTCGCGATAGCCATCCGGCAGCAGTACCCGCCGGGTATGGGGTCGGCCGTGGGGCTTAACGCGGACCGACCCCGCCCAATCTGAAATACCTCTGTTTGCTAAGGACAACGAAGTCTCATGACAAGAAAACTGACCGGCGGATCCTGGTCCACCGTATTCATCTGCGCATTCATCATCGTGGCCGAGGGATATGACCTCATCGTCTACGGCACCATTATTCCCAAGCTCCTCGAGGAACCGGGATGGGGGCTCGACAAGGCTGCGGCCGGCAACATCGGCAGCATGGTGTACATCGGGATGCTCATCGGCGCGCTGCTCAGTGGCAGGCTCAGCGACCGGTTCGGGCGCAAGAAGCTCATCATCGCATCCATCACGATCTTCATGATTTTCACCGCTGCCTGTGCGGTCGCGATAGATCCCATCAGCCTCGGTGCGTTCCGTCTGCTCGCCGGTATCGGTATGGGTGGGGTCATGCCGTCCTGCCTTGCGCTCGTCAAAGAATCGATTCCGCCAGGGCGCACGAGCCTTGCGGTGACGATACTCATGGCAGGTG
Organism: Gulosibacter sp.; assembly: GCF_052090685.1. NCBI lineage: Bacteria > Bacillati > Actinomycetota > Actinomycetes > Micrococcales > Microbacteriaceae > Gulosibacter > Gulosibacter sp. Next base: position 147,425 of record NZ_JBQDBE010000005.1, read on the forward strand.
TACCGCTCGGGGGAACTGCCGCGTCGCTGCTTGGCATCGTGATCCTGGGACCATTCGGTTGGCGGCCGATGTTTTGGATCGGGACCGGGGTGTCCGCACTCATTCTCCTCCTCGCGATTTTCTTGCTCCGCGAATCGACCGAGTTCACCACGCGCCAAATCGAAATCATGCAGGGCAAGGTGACCGAACGGCCCGGCTTCTCAGCACTGTTCTCGAAGGCACTCATCGCCGCAACGATTTGTTTCGCCCTCGCGGCCTTCGCGAACTTGATGACGTGGTACGGGCTCAATACCTGGCTCACCACGATTATGTCCGACTTGAACTACCCGCTTGAGAGCGCCCTGCAATTTTCGCTCACCCTCAACGGCGGCGCCGTAATTGGTTCGTTCGCCTTCGCATTGCTCGCGGACCGATTCGGTTCGCTCAGACTCGCCGTCATCGCGGGAATCGTTGTCGCCATTGCTCTCGTGTTCGTTGCCCTCGGGACCGACCTCATGAGTGTGCTGCTCATTCTCATCGCGGCAATCGGCATGGGCGCGCATTCCGGACTCAACCTCATCAACGCATCCGTTGCCGACTTCTACCCGATCGAACTTCGCGCCACCGCGCTGGGCTGGTCGAACGGCATTGGACGATCAGGAGCAATCGTCGCCCCGGCCTTGGGCGGAGTTGTCTTCTCGACATCTGCAGGCGGTATTGGCGTGATCTGGACCTTCTTTATCTCCGCGGTGCTCTCGGTTGTCTTCGTCGCTGCCCTGCTCATACTCGGACGCGCGAAACGTCGAACCGACGAAAATGAGCCGGTATCAGCCAACGCGACGGGACCCGCAAACTAAGGCATTTGCGCGCCACTTGATTCAGCCTCATGAAGACACGTCTGGCCGCGAGTGGCGCCGCGAATCCCGATAGGTGGCGCTCATCATGGTTGCTAGCGCTTAGCCGGGTTGAAGTGCGGACCATGATGAGCGCTACGAGCCCGGGCTACGGCGTGGCGTCGATAGCCGTGTAAGGCGCAGGCACTGTGTCGGCGGCAGCAGCAGTGAAAATCTCGCCATTGCGCGGCATGTCGGCAAGCGCCGATGATTGCGGATCCTTCGCGAATTGCGCAAACGTACTGTCGAGGTCGCCATCGAAAGTGATCTCCTCCCAGCGCATCGGGATGCCAGCTGCGGCATCCACATTGGCGCGATCCATGAGTTGCACGTGCAAGTGGGGCATCGACGAGTTACCCGTGTTGCCGACTTCGCCGAGGATCTGGCCGGTCGTCACCTGATCGCCCTCGACAACGGCCGCCGTACCGCGCTTGGCGTGTGCATAGGCGGCGAAGGTGCCGTCACCGTGATCGATGATGACGTGGTTGCCGAGGACCTTTCGCGTCCCGCCAATTTCGCGCAGGAGGCCCTCGATCGTCATCATCCAGAGGAAGCTCGGCCACGTGTTTCGGGCACGATGATCGCGCTGTCCGTCGCGCACGCGCACGACGCATCCCGGTGCCATTGAGTGAATGGGCTGCCCAAAGCTTGCGTAGCTTTCCGGGCGCTCCCCGGCGAATCCCCAATGAAGCATCGGCGGAGTGTTGGACTCACTTGGGCGGCACATGTCGATTGCCGAGTACTGGCCACGGGTTCGTGTGCCGTGACTCGGCAACTGCTGCCCGGGGCTATTCATCGTCGTCCAGCGACCACGAACCGGGCTCGCGAGGGTGACGGTGGACACCGGAGCTCGCGGGGCGATGCTGATCAGCACAAGGAGCAGGATGGTGAACCCGGCCAGCCCGATTTCCATGAACTGGAAGCGGAACTCCGGCAGTGGAGCCGCGAATCGAGCCACGAGGCTGTATGTGACGAAGGCGAATGTGAGCCCCATGAGTGTCGACCACAGCGGGCGTAGGGCTGAGATTGTGCGTGACATTGCGGAGCCTTCCTTTCAGCGCTGGGCGCCAATAAGTATCGTGAGCAGCGGGACAAGTCGATGCGCTGGCACCTCGTAGTTGCCACGGCCGGTTTGTCGTAGCCAACCAGCGCTGACGAGCGGACGGAGATGGTGATAGATCTGCCCGGATGTGCCGAATTGTCCGGTCGCGAGGAGATCGTTCACGGTCTTGGCGTCGGTGAGCAGCCGCTGCAACAGCTGCAATCGGGTGGGCTGCGCGATTGCCGAGAGCACATCTGCGGTGTCGCCGAAGTCCCTGTCGAATAGTGCGTCGGTGGTTTCGCCGTACTGCCAGTCGGCTTGATCACCGTTCGGGGTCGTGACTGAACCAACCATCATGACCGCACCGTTCGGTGTCGGGACATGCTTCTTGAGGCCTTCGAGTGCCCAAAACGTGTCGGCACTACTGGGCTCAGCATCCGAATCAGGGGAGTGCGCTGGTGAGGCAACGCCCGCTACTTGCGCCTCGAGCGACTGCACTCGCTCTTCCAGCGCTGCGAGTCTGCCTGCGAAGTCTTCCGGGGCGGATGCATCCGATTGAGGAGTCATGTTTGAAGATTACAATAACTACGTAATTATGGAAACTGCCTACCGGCGGGGTCTCAGCTTCGAACTCATGGCGAAACGTGACGCTCCCAACTGCATCCACCGCGAGCCTGCGCGAGGCAGGCGACCTCCAATCGCATCCACCGCGAGCGGCGCCCGTCGCTACTCGGCGTCAGGAACCACTCGGATCCCGGAGGTTTGCGAGAGTGGTTTTCCGCTCGTCTCCGGCGCCCAGACCTGCGAAACGAACGCACCGATCGCGGTGACTCCCGCCAGGATGAGCATCACCGCATCCACACCCAAGTGTTCGATTCCCACGGGCAGCAAGAAGGTGCCGATTGCCGCACCGAGGCGACTGAAGGCAGCCGCAAACCCGGTCCCGACGCCACGCACCCCTGTCGGGAAGAGTTTACCCGGATATACAGCCGTGAGCACTCCGCCGACGGCATTGAGGAAGAAGAATGCGAAAAAGAGCATCAGCACGAGCCAGGACGGTGCGGTCGACCAGAGTCCGAGCACGAGGAAGATGCCCAACATGATCCATTGGGGCGGGGCAGTGAATGCTCGTCGGCCAGCCCGGTCAATGAACGCCATCGTGAAGGCGACACCGAGCACCGCGCCCACCGACAGCCCCACGCCTCCAGTAAGTCCATCGTCGAGCCCATATTGTGGCAGGACGATTCCCGCGAATGTGGCGATGCCGAAGTAGGGCAGGACGTTGCAGAACCAAAAGATGGCGATAAACGCGGTCGAACGGATGTGGGCGCGGGAGAAGATGTCGACAAATCTCCCTTGTTTTTCGTTCCGCGCAGCCTGTTCGAAATCGGCAATATCGGCATCGCCAGCCATGTATCTATGCGCAATGGCGCGCGCCTGAGCCTTGTGACCCTTGGCCCAAAGCCACCTGGCCGACTCCGGGAGGCCGATTCGGCCGATCAGTAATGCCACGGCGAGGATGGTCGATGACCCCAAGATCAATTGCCACGCGACACCGAGTTCGCTCAAATAGAAGGCGATTGCGTAGGCAAAGGCGAATCCGCCGAAGAAAGCGAGCTGATTGATCGCCATCAGCCGACCGACGGATCATGCCGAGGATCGAGTCGAGTACTCGGGTAATTGCGGAACTGAGTACCGCGCCTGCGACCGCAGCCCGGGGCCGCATCTCTGGGCGAGGCTCGGTCAGACCGTCAGCGGCAGAGTCCGTTGGCTATGGAACCGTCTCAGTGCGCCATCCACGGGATCGGTGAACATGAGTTCCGCGGCAAGAAGCTGCAGCGGATGCGTGAAATCCTCAGGATTGTCTTCGCGGATCTCGGGATAGAGCGGGTCGTTTTCAATGGGGATGCCGAGTGAGTTGAGATGGATGCGCAGCTGGTGCGTCTTGCCGGTGGCGGGGGCGAGCCGGTAGATGGCTCGCCTCGCATCGAGCGCCGTTTCGAGTTCGATGCGCGTACTGGCGTTCGGTTCGCCGGGAACGATTTTCGCCTGCAGGATGCCTCGGGTCTTTTCAATGCGATTGGTCACGACCGTGGGGAGCTCGAGCGAGGTATTGATCGGTGCGACCGCCCGGTAGACCTTCTCCACGCGCTGCTGTTGAAACAGCGACTGATAGACGCCACGCCACTTCCGCTCGGTGGTGAGGACGAGCAAGCCGGAGGTTGCTCGGTCGAGTCGGTGCGCCGGCGACAGTTCCGGGAGACCGAGCTGGTCGCGCATCCGCACGAGCACGGTTTGGGTGACATGCCGACCTCGAGGTGTGGTCGCAAGAAACGGCGGTTTATCGATCACCAGGATGCGCGCATCCTGGTACACAATGGCGACCTCACCGGGGACTATTGGTTCCTCGCGGAGGTCTCGATAGAACCAGACGAATGTGTTGGGCCGGTAGGGGTCAGTCTCGCGAACCGGTGTTGCATCCTCGTATACGAATCGTTCGTCAGCGAGCATCCCTGCCGTATCGACCTCGGTCGGCAGCTTGTCACGCAGCCACTCACCCATGGTTTTCCACCGGGTTGGGGTGATTCCGCCGCGATCTGGCGTGCGCACCCAGGCAGCATCGAGGCCTTGGCGTTGCGGGAGAGGGGAGCGAGGCGGCACTCGGGCGGAATCCGTTTCGGTGTAGTTGTTTCCCGACAGCGAAGGCTCGGCAGCTGCGGTTACCGTCGAGCGGGCGTTGGCTGCGGGATGGCGTCGCTCAGTGTATCGACTTGGAGGGTTGTGGCGTTGCCGCGAGTTCAAATACGGCAGAATTGCAACGTGAACTCAAAGTTGAGCGACGCTCGCGCGGAAGGAAAGGAACTGCCCGCAGTCAGCTGGAACCTGCTGCCTGCGGTGCTCGTTTCCGGCTCCGCGGTGCTGCTCTTCGCGTTCGAGAATTCCTGGGGCTACGCGCCGCTCCTCACCGGCCTGGCAGCATCTTGGCTCTTCGACCGAGCCTTCGCCCGCGACCTATCGCTCATCGCGATCGGCATTGCCATCGTCAGCTCACATTCGATGCGGGCCGATCTGTCGTGGGGAAACATGCTCGTGATGGGCACCGTGCTCGTGGCCGCGGTGATCGTTCCATACGCGCTGAGCCGCTGGGCGCTACGCGATCACGCCGTGCGTTTCCCATCGCGACACGGGCAACGCTGGTCAACCCTCGAATGGTGCTGGCTTGGGGCGGTGCTGGTGCTTGGATGGCTGCTGCTGCCGCGCTACTTCATCACCTCAGGGACGTATCAGAATTGGCCGCCCGTCACCGAATGGCATGAGATCGGCCGGCTCTTCATCGGGGTGAACACCGTGGGGATCTGGGATGAGCTGTTTTTCATGTGCGTCGTATTCACGCTGTTCCGCCGCCACTTCTCGTTCTGGACCGCGAATATCCTGCAGGCGATCGTATTCGTCTCCTTCCTGTGGGAACTCGGCTACCGATCCTGGGGACCGGCACTCACCATCCCATTCGCGCTCGTACAGGCGTGGATCTTCTCAAAAACGAAATCACTCGCCTACGTCATCACCGTGCATCTGCTTTTCGATCTCGTGGTGTTCCTCACCATCGTGCACGCGCATCATCGCGACTGGATTCCTATCTTTTGGTATTGATCGGTCAGAATTCGCGATCGAACATTCGACTTTGCCGCTTCGTGTACTCGTACTTTAAGGACGTCTCGATGGGTGTGAAGCGCTTGAGGCAACCATTAATTCTGAGTTAATAGTTCAAACTGAACAACAAGCCACGAGGAACGAGGCGAGGATGCCAGCAAAAATCGGAACCTGCCAATGTCCCGGGACCTAGTCTTCCTGGGTTGCTGCAGCATCTGTCACACGCGGCCGACAACGCAAGGAGCAATGATGAACACCGAAAAGAAGCCATTCCTGCTGCGACCGGAAGATATTGGGGACGCGGGTGCGCAGTTTGACAGTGGCTCAGTGCTCTTGAATGCGACGCAGGCTCCGGAACTTCGCGAGGGCACGGGGCCGGCGATCACGCGCATCCTCAACGGAGACAATGCCGAATTCATCATGATGTCCTACGCACCCGGCCAGGTCCTCGACGACCACCGAGCCGCACATCCAATCACCATTCAGTGCCTCGAAGGTGCGCTTTCGCTCCACGTCGGTGAGGATGTGCTCGAGCTGGTTCCCGGAAGGGTCGCGCACCTCAGTGCACAGGTGGTGCACCTTGTTGAGTGTGCCGAGGATGCTCCGGCTAAGAACGTGCTGCTGCTCACGATGCTGACGGGGAAGTAACTTGCGCTGCCGGTGATGTGGAACTTCCGTCCGGACGGTCGGCGGGAGTGTCTGGGCGCACGGGGGAGCGGGTTGCGGATTCGCTAGGTCTGACAGCGGGGGCACCACACCGAATCTCGTTCGGTCGCATCCGGTTGCGTGCTGCCAGAGGCGTGCTTGCCTTTCAGGATTGTCGCGCCACATCGTCGGCAAGGCTCTCCCGCGCGGCCGAACACCCAGGTGGGCTGACGCAGGTTACCTGTAAACGTCCGTTCGACGCGATCTCGATTCGCGAGCATGAGCTTGCGACCAAGATCGACCCACGCCGTCATCGTGCCGCATTCGGCGATACGACGGTGCGGTAATACGCCGCGCAGGAAGCACATTTCGGTGACGTACTCGTTACCGAGGCCCGCCAGGTTGCGCTGATCGAGTAGGGCCGCGGAAATCTCACGCGCCGGCTCCCGCTCGAGTCGCCGCACTGCCTCAATGAGGTCGGGGTCCTCGGCGAGTAGATCCGGACCGAGCCAGCCGAGGTGTTGCTCCTCTTCAGCAGTCGGCCAGATGTCCAGTTTCGCGAGGTCGATACCGAGCGCGACTACCGCATCCGTGCCGATGATTGCTCGGATGCGGTGGGCTGCGGGCCAGGAGACATTCGGGCCGCGACGTGCTCGGGAATTGGGGCGTTGCGGCGTGCGCGCTCGCCTCGGAGTGCCAGTGCCGAGCGGACCAGCGTCCACCGATGAAGTGCCGAGCGGACCAGTGCCTGTTGGTGCGCTGGGAGGAACTAGACGCCAGGACCCATCCATGCCGAAGTGCGAGTGGACCGTGAATTCACCGATGCGAAGCAGGACGTGTTTGCCCCGAGCATCCACCGCGGTGACCTGCTCGCCGACCAGTGACGCCGTCGCGAGCTTTGGCAGCCGCAGCTCGAACTGGGTCACGGTTCGGCCGGCGAGTGACCGGCTGAGATTGGCCGCGGCGCGGTAAGCGGAATCACCCTCGGGCATTGTTGCTCCCCGCTGTCGTGTTCCTCACCATCGACGTGCCGGTTACAACCGCAGCTCGCGTCATAACCGCATCCTGAGCCCGCGCGGAATCTGCCCAAAACCGCTCTCGCTCAGAAGCCGCGAAAATGGCGCTTCGAGTGCGTAAATGCCGTTAATTTTTTCGATCACGAGTTGGGGGATGCGCGCCTTCCGCACCGTGTCGGCGAGCGAGATTGCAGCGGCGCGGGCTCGAGCGGACTCTTCCACCGTTGCCTCGTCCTCGCCGAAGGACAGCAGCGTCTTGCCGCCGCGCTCCACGTAGAGCACGAGCGCTCCGTCGACGATCGTGACCAGCCCACCCGCTTTTCGGCCGGGACGGTGTGTGGTGTCGTGCTCGGGCCAGGGCAGTGCTGCGCCGTAGGGATTTGCCGGATCGGTCGCGGCAAGGGTAACGGCACGCAGCGGCGGTGTGTCGGTGAAGCGATCGTCGTCCGCTCGGCGCAGCGCGTCGATGGCGCCGGCGGTCGAGAACTGCGCGGCACCGAGTCCATCGATGAAATAGCCGCGACGTGCGCGACCCGCCTCCTCAAACTTCGCGAGTACCCGATAGGCGAGTGCGAACCCGCCCGCGGTTCCGGCGGCTTCCACGGCTCCCCGAGTCACCACCCCGTAGCGATCCAGATGCAGCTCGGAAGCGGCCTGCGCCTTGACGGTGTCGTCCTCGTCGTAGTCATCGACCACCGACCACCTGCCCGCAGCGCGCGGCGGGACCTGTGCGGTTTTTCGTTCGGCAGCCCAGGACCGAAACGACCGGCCCCGCGTGGGCCTGCGGGCGGTGCGATGCGCGGAGGTCGACTTGCTTGCGGTCCCGGTTCCGGACTGGCCGGATAGCAGCGAACGCAGCGGCACCAGGGAGTCGCTTGTGATGACGCCGAGCCAGGCGAGTTCCCACAGTGCGTCGGCCATTTCCTCCTGCGACGGGGTGCCTGCAGCCTGCCCCGCACCAAGTTCCGCCGCAAGCTGCGGGAAGAACATCGCGCCGCCGCTGCGCAACACTTCTGCCACACGAAGGGCCAGCGGGGATGCATCCGCGGGTAAGGGCTCACGCTCAAACGTGAGGTGTTCGGTATCGGTGAGGTGCAGGCTCAGCCAACCATCCGCGCGGCCGATCTCGCCGTGACCGTGCCACCGAACCTCACCCGAGATGATCAGCTCATCGAGCATCGCCGGCGAATAATTCCGCACCCGAGCGGGTAGCACGAGCGACTCCCACGCGGATGCTGGAATCCTGGTGCCCTGGAGCTGATCGATCACGGTCACGACACCGTCCACGCCCTCGAGGTCTCCACCGACCTGCTGCCAATCCGCGAGGAACCGCGCGTACGCGTCCTGCGACACCGGCTCAACCTCGTGGCGCAGCTTCGCAAGCGTCCTCGCCCGGATGCGTCGGAGCACACGGTCGTCCACCCACTCCTCGCCGCTTCGTGACGGCGTGAACTCGCCGCGCACCACTCGATGCGCGAGCTCGAGCCGTTGCAGCGCAGCCACCGCGACCGCCTCACCGATGCCGAGACGGGATGCGACCTCGGCCGTCGTGAACGGCGCATTCGTGCGTGCGAACCGGGCGACCAGATCTCCGAGAGGATCCTCGAGCGGCTCGAGAAACGCTGCTGGCACCCCGAGCGGTATCGGCACTCCGAGCGCGTCACGCAGGCGTGACGCATCCTCGATCGCGGTGACCCGTTCTTCACCGGCGATGCGCAGCCGGAGGGCGCGTTTGGCGGTGACAAGGTGCTGGACTATTTCCGTGATTTCAGCGGCGCTCGCGGCTGCGTCTGTCTCACTCGCACTACCAGCATCCTCATCCCCGAACCGCTCGTGGATCTCAGCCTCCGTGAGCGGCCCGAGCAATCGCAGCAAATCTGCGACCCCCTCAAGGTCTCGAGCGCGAAATCCGGGCGCGCGCTTCTGCAACTCCGCGGCGACGTCGTTGATCGCATCCTGATCGAGCAACTCGCGCAGCGAGGTCGCCCCGAGCAATTCCGACAGCAGGCTCGCGTCGAGATTGAGGGCAGCCGCACGACGTTCGGCCAGCGGCTGGTCACCCTCGTAGAGGAATTGCCCGACGTATCCGAACAGCAGATTGCGCGCGAAGGGGGAGGGTTCGGGCGTAATCACCTCGGTGACCCGCACCTCGCGCGAAGCAGTGCGGCCGATCAGACTCGTGAACGCCTCGAGGTCATAAACGTCGTGCAGCACCTCCCGAACGGTCTCGAGGATGATTGGGAAATCCGGATAGCGGCGCGCCACCTCGAGCAGTTGCGCGGCACGCAGTCGCTGTTGCCAGAGCGGTGATCGTTTCCCAGGATGCAGGCGGGGCAGTAGCAGCGCCCGGGCGGCATTCTCTCGAAATCGAGCGGCGAAGAGCGCGGACGAACCCACCTCGCGGGTCACGACCGTCTCAATTTCTTCACGCTCGAACATGAACAGCTCGGCACCGGGCGGATCCGCATCAATGTCCGGAATCCGCACCACGATCCCATCGTCGCTCGCCACCGCTGAGGCCTCAAGTCCAAACCGTTCCCGAACCCGAGCAGTGACCATGAGCGCCCACGGCGCATGCACGCGGCGGCCGTGCGGAGAATGCAAAACAACCCGCCAGTCGCCAAGCTCATCCCGGTTGCGCTCCACGACCAGCACCCGATCGCTTGGCACCTGACCGGTGGCTTCCCGCTGCTCGCGAAGATACGCGAGGAGATTCGACGCGGCAAACTCATCCAGGACACTGTCGAGGCCCTCGGGAAGTGCATCCCGCTTCACGATGTCCCGCACGACCGCTCCGATCGCGGCACCGAGCTCTGCGGGCCGTCCGATCGAGTCACCGTGCCAAAACGGCAGCCTTCCCGGCTCGCCGAATGCGGGCGTTACGCGCACCCGGTCCGGCCCGATTTCGCGGATGCGCCACGAGGTCGAGCCGAGTGCGATCACGTCCCCGACGCGGGATTCGTAGACCATCTCTTCGTCGAGTTCGCCGACGCGGGTGCCCGTCGCGCGGCGATTGGATGCGGCAGTCCCGTCATCCTGTTCTGGACCGTCTTCAGCGCCGATATACATGAACACGGCGTACATGCCGCGGTCGGGGATGGTGCCGCCGCCGGTGACCGCGAGTCGCTGGGCGCCCGCCCGCCCCTCGAAGGTGTCGGCGTCTCGATCCCAGAGGATGCGCGGGCGCAGGTGGGCAAACTCGTCCGAGGGATAGCGACCAGCGAGCAGGTCCAGCACCGAATCGAGCAAGGTTCGTGAGAGCCGGTGGAAGGACGCCGCTTTGCGGGTGAGGGCGAGCCAATCATCAACTGCCCACGCATCCATCGCGGAGGCGGCAATGATCTGCTGGGCCAGTACATCCAATGGATTCTCGATCAGCTCGATGCGTTCGATCGTGCCCGAAAGCATTCTCGAGGCGACCACTGCCGAATGCAGCACATCCGCGCGATGCTTCGGCAGCATCACGCCGCGGGAGATGCCACCGACCTGGTGGCCGGCGCGGCCGAGCCGCTGGAGTCCGGATGCGACCGAGGGCGGCGCCTCCACCTGAATAACGAGATCTACGTCGCCCATGTCGATGCCAAGCTCGAGGCTGGAAGTCGCGACGACGCAGCGCAGCTGGCCAGTTTTCAGCGCCTCCTCGACCTCGGCGCGCGTGGTTTTGGACATTGACCCGTGGTGGGTGCGCGCGAGGGGTTGGTCTTCGGCGTCGGTGGGCGCGATCCGCCCCTTGTACTCCTCGTTCAGATTCGCCGTGAGTCGTTCGGCAACGCCGCGTGAATTCACGAACACAATCGTGGAGCGATGCTCGAGCACCCGGTCAACAATCTCCGATTCGATATGCGGCCAAACCGAGCCGCGTCGTGGATCGGTCGACTGCATCGCGTCGCCAAACACGATCTCCTCGTCGTCTTGCTCGGGCTGTCGCGATGCCGTGCCGAGGTCGCTGAGGTCTTCCACCGGCACCACGACTTTGAGATCGAAAGCCTTCTCACTCGGCGGTGCCACGATCGTGACCGGTGCCGCGCCACCGAGAAATTTCGCCACCGTCTCGAGCGGACGAACCGTCGCAGACAGTCCGATGCGCTGCGCGGGGGAGGGGAGCAGCGCATCTAGCCTCTCGAGCGAAAACGCGAGATGCGTGCCGCGCTTTGAGCTCGCGACCGCGTGCACTTCGTCAATAATGACCGTGTCTACAGTTCGGAGCCCCTCGCGCGCCGAGGACGTGAGCATGAGATAGAGCGACTCCGGCGTCGTGATGAGCACATCCGGTGGATTGGACTGCAGGCGCCGGCGCTCCGCCGGCTTCGTGTCGCCCGAACGCACGCCGACGGAAATCGGTGTCGCCTCGAGTCCGAGCCGTTTCGCGGTCTGATCGATTCCCACCAGCGGTGCATTGAGATTGCGTTCCACATCGACGCCGAGGGCCTTGAGTGGCGAGATATAGAGGATGCGCGTGCCGGGTTCGCGAGGCGTTGTGGGGCTGGGGGCTGATGCTGGTGTGGGATCGGATGCGCGTGCGAGTGTGGGGGCCGAGTCGGACCCGGAATCGTGGATGAGCCGGTCGAGCGCCCATAGGAAAGCGGCCAGGGTCTTGCCCGAGCCGGTCGGAGCGACCACGAGCGTGTGGTCACCGGTGGAAATGGCCTGCCACGCCTCGCGCTGCGCTCGCGTTGGTGCCTCGAACGCGTCAAGGAACCAGGTTCGAGTTGCCTCCCCGAAAGCGGCCATTTCACGCGCATCTGCCATCCGTTCAGCGAACCACAAAAGCCTGTCAACAGTTCGGCCGGGTACGTGTCCGAGGGTTGAGGCCGGCTGCATGAAGTTGGAGTGAATTCAGCGGCTGCTAGGTTGAGGAGATGACCGAGCGGATCCAAGAAATCGTGAGCTACGTGTTCCGCGATGATTGGCTGCTGGTGCTCACTCACGATGAAGCGCCGCTCGAGTTTGTTGGCGTGCAGATACCTGTCGGCAATATGCACTTGGGTGAGTCCCTCGAGGATGCTGCGGTTCGAGACTTGCGTGAAAAGACCGGGCTGATAGCGACCGGGCAACGATACGTCGGCTCCCAGCCCTATGATTTGCGGCCCGGGATTGATCAGATCAGCATGCGGTATTACTTCAAGCTGACGGTCGATGAGGTTCCTTCTGTGCCGCGGTGGCGGGCGGGTGAAGGTGGCCCCGCTGGGGCTGGGGTTGGCGCCGGTGCCGATGTCGGCACGTCGGAAGGCGGCGTGAGCGACTGGACGTGCTGGTGGCTGCCTGTTGCGAATGCGCACGTGCTCACTGCCGGGTTGGGCGCGTTGCTGGGCTCGGCCTATGTTGATTTGTCCTAAAGGTGCGGATGTGGATGCCGACGAGGTACGCCGGTGGTGCTTATCGGGGTATACCTGCCATTAGGTGGGGCGCAGAGCTTTGCATGCGGAAGTTCGGTATGTCGGTGGCTCGGGATACCGTTCCATCACCGGTCCGTTGCTGACAACATATTGGCCGGACCCCGCTGCTGAGTGTAAGTGTGAATCCAACTCTCTCATCGAATATCGAACAAAAAATCTACTAGATTAGTCTTGCTGAATCGAACATAGTAGCGATAGACTTATCGCAACAGCATCGCTCATCCATTCGATTCCTTTGCTCGTGTCGTTCTGCCGTGAGGAGGTGACCGTCCATGTCCGCTCAAGATCCACACCGCGACGACCTGTCGCCAGAAGACGGGAAGTACCTCGACCGTGGCTCCGCGATCAGCGGCAACGATGACCTTCGGATTGAGGAACTCGAAGCCACAGCGGCCCGCTACATCGCCCGCAAACAACGCCACGGCGCACTCGTCGCCGACGACCTCGAAGACCTCGCGGTTGCGTTCTCCATCGCCACTGCCCGCGCCGACGCCGACCGGCAAGCCCGCGCGAAACGTGCCTGGGTGCGCAACGCGGATTACTTCCCATGGCACCTGCGCTCAGTGATGGGCGAATTCGCGCTGCCCACCCACGAGTCAGACGTGACCCTGCAAAATCGGGCTTATGAAGCCGAACAACTCGTCAATGACTACCCAGCCTGGGTTGACGCGATCCGTGCGGGCCGTGTGACCCTGCGGCACGCCCGCGCGTTCCTGCGCGATACCCGGGCGTTGGATGCCGAGCTGCTCTCGGTATTGGCCGAACGTGTGTTGGCCTACGCCGTGTCACACACGGTCGCGCAAACCACGGCGTTCGTGGACCGCGAGATCGCGACAATTGCTGCCGACAACTTCGAGGCCGTGCACAACGCGCTCATGGAAGAGCGAGACGTGACGGTCACCCCCGAAGGGTTCGGCATGTCAACCCTGCGTGCAACGCTGCCGACCGAGCTCGCCGTCGGGATAGACCGGCAACTCACCCTCGACGCCCGCACCATTCGCGACCGGAACGTGGCGGACGCCAAAGCCCACACCGCCGCAGTCCGTGCTGCAGCCCAGCAAGGCCTGCCTGCGCCAGCACCGTTCGAGGCGGATTCGCGGACAGTGGCGCAGATTCGCGCGGACGTGCTCTGCGAGATGCTGCTGTGCGGCGACCCCGCCAGCGTCTCCGACGCGCTCACCACCAGCCAGAACACTGGTGCGGGCGCGAATGCAGGCGCAATGGTGGACGGGTCGCGAGTGACCGCGACAGTCGGGATCGTGATCCCGGTCCTGTCGCTCCTCGACGATGCTCCCGCCGAGGACGACACCACCAGTGCGAGTCGCAAGGGCGCGAGCGACAACGCGAGCGTCAGCAGCGGTAGCGCCAGCGGCACTGGCAGCAGTGGCCGTCGCGACGGTCGAGTGGCAGCGCGCCAGCCCGCGTTGGTCGATGGGCGCCTCCCGATCAGCCTCAACCGGGCTCGGCAGCTTGCTGCCGGTGTGCCCAGCGTGCAGCGGATCCTGACCGACCCGATCACCGGCCACACGATCACCGTCGACTCCTATCGACCCGATGCGAGTTTGCGTCGGTTCCTCCAGGTCCGCGACCGTTCATGTAGGTTCCCGGGCTGCACTCGGCCCGCTCTCGGGGCAGATCTGGACCACACCGTCCCTTTCTCAGAAGGCGGCGCGACCAGCGAACACAACCTCGCGGCGTTATGTCGTGGCCACCACGTCCAAAAACACCAACGACGTTGGCAGATGCGACAACTTGGCGGCGGCGAGATCGAATGGACCACTCCACTCGGCTACCAAACCACAACCGAACCGGAACCACTCGGCCCCGTGTTCCGGGCCAAACCCGAACCGCCTGGCGACGGCCGGCCGGGGGATGTCCCGCCACCGTTCTGAAGATAGTCATCTTCTGCACGGCATTATTTGGCGATCCAAAAGCGGGCGCACAGCTCGCACCGAAGGAAAACTAAGCCCCTGAGAAAAAGAAACGCACGAGGTGAAAAAAGACCGGAGCCGCAAAGCAAAGCGAATCAATGCGATCCATGATTCCACCGTGACCGGGAATCAAGGCGCCAAAATCCTTGATTCCTCGGTCGCGCTTGATCGAACTCATTACGAGGCCGCCAGCGAACCCAAGCAGACACGACACGAATGCAAGCCCGGCAGCTTGCCACCACTCGAAGGGAGTAATCCACCACAGTCCAGCACCGAGTGCTGTCGCACTGAGCACTCCGCCAATGAAGCCCTCCCAGGTCTTATTGGGGCTCACACGCGGCGCGATCTTGTGCCGACCCAGCGTCTTACCCCAGATGTACTGCATGACGTCGCTGCCTTGGACTACGAGCAATAGGAACATCAGCAGATTCGCGCCAGCCGGTCCGCCCGACCCAATCGCTGAACCGTCGGCGGCGACCTTACCCAGCTCGAGCGCGACCGGAAGCTGCAGAATCGCGGCGGCATAACTCACGCAGTAGACGCACACCATAAGCGACCACTGCGTCGTTGCCGTTCGCTGCAAAAAGCCCTTCGTCTCGCCCGCAATTGCGACACGAGCCGGCAAGAACAAAAACGCATACACCGGAATGAACACGGCAAAGAATCCATACCAGTGCTGCCAAACCGAAAAATACTGAATCGGCAAAATGATCCAGAACATCCACACGAGTGCGCTGTGATCACGCTGCGTCGTGCGCGAAATCGTGATGAATTCACGCAGTGCCAAGAACGAAAGGACGAAGAAAAAGATGATGGTGATCGTCTCGCCACCCGCGAGAACGACCAACAACATGAGCACCATCGCCCACCACGCACCCACCCGCATCTTCAAATTCGAAATGAGGCTCGCATAGCGCTCGCTTCGCATCGCGGCGGAGAGCACCGCAGTCACAATCGAAGCGAGGATGAGTACCACGCCAATACCGGCGAACAGTCGCAGTCCGGTTTCGTCGAGCAGTCCGATGGTCATGCCGTCTCAGCCTCTCGGACAACGCGATCCACAACGTCTCGGGCGCGATCAAGAAACTCGCGCTTCGACTCACCCTCCTCGACCCGGATTGGATCGAGGAATGTCGCCGTCACGAGATGCGGCACCGGAATGATCGCACCCTTGGGGAGCATCCGCCCCAGATTCGACAGCGCGACCGGAACGATTGGCACCTCCGGACGCTCTGAAGCAAGCCGATACAGTCCCGAATGAAAGGTGCCGATTTCGCTCCCGTCGCCGCGCGTACCTTCCGGGAAGATGAGCAGCGAATCGCCCGCATCCAGAATCGCAATCATGTCCTCAACCTGATTCGATGCCTTGCGCGGCCCCGTTCCCTTCCCACGCTCGACGAGATACGCATTGAAAATCTTGGTCGCAAACCAGCTCTTCACCCCAGAACCCCAATAGTCTCCCGCCGCGATCGGTCGAAGCCGGTCACGGATGCGCTTGGGAACGACCGACCAAATCGTCACGAAATCAAGGTGGCTCGAATGATTCGCGTACAACACCATCTGCTGCGGCAGGTCGAGTACCGACTCAGCGGTCGACGCATCATTACTGTTGCCACGACCACCCGCGACGACGGCACGCGCACCGGTAATGAGTCTCACGAAGCCCGCAAACAGGCGGCGAATGAGCACCGTCATGCGTCGGCTCCCCGCGCCGAGTCCTTCGCCCGCAGCGCCAGCGTGATCTTTCGCAGTCGAACAACCACCGTAATCAGTGAACCGACCGCGATCACCACTAGAGCCACAGCGAGCACCACACCGAGAGGAACCCCGAGCATCGGTTCAGCGATAGAAACCAGGGATGCAACAACGAGCACCCACATCCGCGGTGGCTTGGCCATGGGACCGCCAAAGAAATTACCGACACCGTTCGCGGCGCCGAGGGTACGAACATACGCGGTCAGCACAGCGAGAACCGCGGCGAGCCAGCCAAAGATAATACCCCAGTCGACCACCAACGAATCTGCAGGCCCGGAACCTCGGGATACCCACAGCCCGGTCGTCGCGAAGCCCGCCCCGACAAGCAGCGCCACATCCGCAATTCGGTCCGGTAGCTCATTGAAGAGGTCACCGGTGGGGGAGTGCATTCCCTTTTCGACGGCGAGCATCCCGTCGAGCATGTTGCACAACAACCGCAGCGGAATCGCGACCGCCGCAATCACCAGCAGCCACCACCGAGAGCCCTCAGGCGCGAACCCGGACACACCCAACGCCACGGCACCGATGACCGCGATGACCACTGAAAGCACCGAAATACTGTTGGGCGTCAATCGCGCTGTGGCAAGCAGATCCGCTGCTCGCTTCGCCCAACCGGTGGAGCGCTGCGGAATGTTGCGGCGGTCGAGGCCAGCGGGACCTGGCGCAGATCCATTCTGAGGAGAGTCAACTTGCGCTGGATCATCTTGCATACGGGCGAGTCTACGATTGCGGAGTATGAAGCGCGCCAAGCCAGAGATTGACATTGCGTCCAACCGCCGGGAGAACCTTATCGCAGCGGCGTGGGGCGCCGCAGAAGCCACCTTCTTCTTCATCGTCCCCGATGTATGGATCACCCGCGTATCTCTCCGATCGCGAAAACGCGGCTTCGCCACGGCAATGAGCGCACTCGCGGGGGCAGTCGCAGGTGGGATCGCCACGTACCAATGGGGCAAAAAGATCCGCCCCCGCGAATCAAAACGACTGCTTCGAAAGCTGCCCGCGATCTCCGGCGAAATGATCGAGAACGCCGAGAACGACATGCAGCGCACCGGAAACCGCGGCATGCTTTGGGGCCCGTTCCGGGGAGTGCCGTACAAAATCTTTGCCCGCACGGCAGGGATGCAGCGGCTCTCGTTCCCGAGCTTCGTTGCTTGGTCGATCCCTGCCCGCATCCCGCGCTTCCTCCTCGTCGTCGTGGCAACGCGCGGGCTCGTCAAGTTGGCCGGAACGTTCCTCCCCGAAGCCAAAGTCGAGAAATTGGCGCCCACGATTCACACCGTGTTCTGGATCGCGTTCTACAGCTGGTACATGCGCGTGGTAGGTAGAGAGAAGTAGGCAGAGAGAAGCCCTGACCGCAGCCCGCGCAGGCGATGGCGAGCCAGCTCTTGAGAGAATGACACTATGAGTGTTCTCGTCGACCTATTGCTGGTGCTGCTATTCGTACTGATTGGCGGGATCTTCGCGGCGACAGAGATGGCACTCGTATCGCTGCGCGAAACGCAGATCCGACAGTTTGAACGCGGCAAAAAGGCAGCTCGGACGGTAGCGAACCTCGCGAAGGACTCCGGACGCTTCCTCTCGGCGGTGCAGATCGGCGTGACATTCGCGGGATTCCTGTCCTCGGCCTTTGGCGCCTCGACCATCGCCCCGCAGGTCACCCCGGTATTGGTGAGCTGGGGAATTCCGGAGGGCACCGCAGCGGCAATCTCGCTCGTTGCGATCACCTTGCTCGTGTCCTATTTCAGCCTCGTCCTGGGTGAACTCGTGCCCAAGCGCATCGCGATGCAGAAAGCAGCTCAGGTCAGCCTCGTCGTCGCGCCGCCGCTGAATATCTTCGCGATGCTCATGACGCCGGTCATCTGGCTCGTGAATTCCTCGACGAACGTGCTGTTGCGCATCCTCGGCTTTGACCCGAACGCCCGCAACGAAGAAATGTCCACCGAGGAGGTCCGCGACATGGTGACCTCACACACCGGTTTCGCGGCAGAAGACCGGAAGTTGGTGGCCGACGTCTTTGACGCCAATGAGATGCTCGTGGCCGAAGTGATGCGTCACCGCAGCGATATCGTCGCCTTCGATTCCACACTCACCGTGCAGCAGGTGGCCGACGGCGTCATCGACCAGCCCTACTCGCGCTATCCGATCTACGAAGAAGAGATCGACAACATCATTGGCTTCGTCCACGTGCGAGACATCCTGCAGCTTGCCGCCTCTGACAATGGCGAGAAGCCGATCACTGCGGTGCTGCGCGATATTGGCTACTTCCCGAGCAGCGTTCGGGTACCGCAGGCGATGCGGCAATTGCGTGTCTCGTCCACTCACATCGCGGTGGTCGTTGACGAATACGGCGGCACCGATGGCATCGTCACGCTCGAGGACTTGCTGGAAGAGCTCGTCGGCGAAATCTGGGACGAGTACGACCAGGACGAACAGCGCGCCACCATGAAACTGCACGAGAGCCGCAACTTTGACGGCTCCACGAATCTGGAAGACTTCGCCGAGGCGACCGGCATCACCCTCGATGAGGGTCCGTACGAAACCGTCGCGGGGTGGATGCTCGCGCGGCTCGGTCGGATTGCTCGCGAAGACGACGTGGTGGTTATCCATCCGGCACAGACCGAGGACCAGGAAGACGACCACGCTGAAAACAAGGTGCAGTATCAGCTAGAAATAACGCAGCTGCACGGCAACCGAATTAGTGCCGTGCAGCTGCGTAAGACCTCTGCGGAGGATCCCGCAAGCGAAGACGCCGCGGGTGAACCCGCCTAAACGTCCTCGCGGAGCAAATCCTCGAGCGACTTCGTCGACAGCAGATACGGCGGTACCTGAAGGACCGTATACGCACCCGTCGCGCCGTCAGCAGCAAGACGCGCAGCCGCGCGACCGTAGGCAACGAGCGCAGCCGCCGTGAAGTCGGGGTTGCTCTCGAGATCGAGCGCAAACTCCACCGTGCTCTTCGAAGCACCAAGCGTGCCAGAGGTAATCACGTGGCCACCGTGGGGAAGACCCTGGTGGTCGCGCTGGAAGTCGGACTCCGAAATGAAGTGCACCTCGGTTTGGTAGCCAACAAAGTAATCCGGCATATTCACGATCGTGTCGCGGATGCGGTCCTGGTCCGCTTCGTCGGCGACCACCCAGCACTGACGCAAATGCGCCGATTTCCCGTCGATCTCGCTACCGCGACCTGCCTTCGCGGCCGCAATCGCATCCTCACGAGGAATCGTGTACTGGACACCGAATCGAACGCCCTCGATGCCACGAATGGCATTCGAGTGGCCCTGCGACAATCCGCGCCCCCAGAAAGTGTTCTGCTGGGGTTCCGGGAACAGCGATGCGCCGATTACGCGGTTCAGCGAGAACAGCCCCGGATCCCACCCGGTTGCGACGACAGCGACGTTCCCGCTCTCGCGAGCCGCCGCATCCATCCGCGCGTAGTGGTCGGGGATCTGCTTGTGGTTGTCGTAGGTGTCCACCGTCGTGAAGTGCTCGGCGAAACTCACCGCTTGCTCGGGGATGTCGGTGGCACTGCCGAGGCAGAGGTAGAGCACGTCGATCTTGTCCGCGTAGTCATTGATTGAGTCGACGGGGTAGACGGGGGTGTCCGTGTCGAGCTCGGTGCGGCGCGAAAAGATGCCGAAAAGCTCCATATCGGGCTGTGCTTTGATGAGCGTTTCGGCGCTGCGGCCGAGATTGCCGTAGCCGACGATGGCGGTGGTAATGGTCATGAAGTCGAGATCACCTCAAGTAATTTGGCGTTGAATACGGGAAGGTCAGCGGGAGTGCGGCTCGAGACGAAGTTGCCGTCGACGACAACCTCCTTATCGACCCAGGTTGCCCCAGCGTTGCGCAGATCGGTCTGCAAACTTGGGAAAGAAGTGACGGTGCGACCGCGAAGAACATTTGCGTCGGTGAGGATCCAACCACCGTGGCAGATCACACCGATCGGCTTACCGGCTTCGGCGATTTCGCGTACGAGCCGAACCGCTTCGGCATCCATCCGGAGGTGATCGGCATTGCCGGTGCCACCGGGAAGCACGAGTGCGTCGTAGTCGGCACCGGATGCGTCCGCAGAAGTGGCGTCAACCGTCTGGCTGTGGCCCTTCTTGCCGTCAATGCTGCCGGCTTCGGGAGCGATGAGCGTGGTCTTGGCACCCGCTGCAATCACTGCCTCCCATGGGGAGGTAAGTTCACTGTCCTCGTAGTTGTTCGTTGCGAGAAAAGCGATGTGCTTGCCAGTGAGATCAGTCATTCCCACTCCTTTCTTGAGCGTTCGTGATGCTACCACCAGTTGCCTTTTGGCCACCAGCGGTTGCTTCCACGCTATCGGTTGAGTCTCCGTGCTTGCTGGACTTCGCCTTACCGTGACCGAATGGCAGCAGGTGTGCGATCCCCACAATCAGGGAACCGATGAGGAAGCCGACGACCATCGAGCACAGTGTGTCGATGAGCCACGCGAGGAGTCCACCAACGGCGGGAACCGCTGCTGCTGGTGCCGCAAGCGTGTGCACAAGGTCGTACGGTGCGTGCCAGCCGAGCGCATCCGCTCCGAGGATGATGAGGTGACCTCCCACCCAGAGCATCGCAAACGTCCCGATGAAAGAGATCACATCCATCACTTGCGGCATGGCGTTGACCAGCCCCTGACCGAAGCGCTGCTGCGTCTTCGAATCACGCTTCATCATTGCCAGGCCGAAGTCGTCGAGCTTGACGAGCAGTGCCACGGCGCCGTACACGAGCCCGGTAATGCCAATTGCCACCACGATCATGATGATCAGACGCGTCCAGAAGGGCTCATTCGCAACCTCGTTGAGTGAGATCACCATGATTTCGGCGCTCAGGATCAGGTCGGTGCGAATTGCGCCAGAGGTGATGGCCTTCTCATCCTTGGGACCTTTAGAAGAAACCGCGGGTTCCTCTTTTTCTACGTGGTGGCCACGGAGTTTCTCCCAAATCTTCTCCGCACCCTCAAAGCAGAGAAAGGCCCCACCGAGCATCAGGATTGGCTGCAGCAGCCACGGCATAAAGCTGCTCAGGAGCATCGCAATGGGCAGGATGATGATGAGCTTGTTAAAAATGGAGCCGCGAGCGATCCGCCAGATGATCGGGAGCTCACGACTCGGGTGCAGCCCATCCACGTACTGCGGTGTTACCGCAGCATCGTCGATCACGACTCCGGCCGCTTTACTGGATGCTTTTACCGCCGCGGCCGCGACGTCATCGATGCTCGCGGCAGCCGCGCGCGCGAGCGCAGCAATGTCATCCAATAGGGCAACGAATCCACCGGCCATGGGAGTCCTTTCAGAAAATACGGATCAACACTAGTGGCTTCAGTTTCCGATCAAGTGATGATGAGAATATGCACCCATGGCAAATATCACTTTCCGAGGTACCCCTGTAACCACTTCCGGCGAACTCCCCGCAGTTGGCAGCGTGGCTCCCGCGTTCACCACCGTCGACACCGATCTGAACGATGTCGCGCTCGAGTCCTTCAAGGGTAAGCGAGTCGTGCTCAATATCTTCCCTTCGGTCGACACCGGTGTCTGCGCAGCGTCGGTCCGCCGCTTCAATGAAATTGCTGCGGGACTTGAGAACACCGTCGTCGTTGGTGTTTCGCGCGACCTCCCGTTCGCACTCGGCCGCTTCTGCGGTGCCGAGGGCATCGACAACGTCGTATCGACCTCCGCATTCCGCTCGAGCTTCGGCGAGGACTACGGCGTCGTGCAGGAGAACGGGCCCATCGCCGGCCTGCTCGCTCGCAGCGTCGTCGTGATCGACGAAGAGGGCAAGGTTGTCTACACCGAGCAGGTGCCCGAAATTGGTCAGGAACCCGACTACGACGCCGCACTTGCCGCATTGAACGCATAACTGCGCCACACTCGCTGGCACAAGAACCCCCTGGGTGCCGCTGCGCTTCACGCGCGCTGCCCAGGGGTTCTTTAGTCTTTCGGCCTAAGTTCGAGAACACTTCCGCAACGTGGCGGAAGCGAACCAGGAGGGCTGAATCGTGTCGAGTAATACCTACCAAATCACCGAAGTCGTGGGGTCATCTCCGGATGGAACCGATGCCGCAATCCGCAACGGAATTGCGCGGGTGTCACAAACCGTCCGAAATCTTGAATGGTTTGAGGTGGTCTCCACCCGCGGGCACATCGGCGAGGACGGCGCAGTGGCCTATTTTCAGGTGACACTTCGCATCGGGTTCAAGGTCGAGGACGCCGGGTAACCAGCTGTAGCGCGGCCGCGGGCAACGCTAAATCTCGAGAAACTCTCGCCAGGCGGGTAGCTCCCGCCTGGCTTGCTGCGCGCCGAGCTCATAGGAGCGGCGAAGTTTTCGCACATCCCGCTCCGAATTCGAGACGCTGAGGTGCTCGGGCAGGAACAAATACGCCCGCCCCTGGCGCTCAAGTTCGAAGAGTTCAGCGCGCGTTTCGTTGTATCGGTGCGGTCGGTGCAGGATGCCGTTGATCACCGCCGGATACTTGCGGAACAACCGTCGGTACATGCCGCTGATCTTCGCCGGCGGCTTGATGTATTCGCGGCCTCGGGTCATCACCACGAAAAACTTCGTATAACCGGCAGCTTTGGCAGCATCCAGCGCGAACCCGCCGGTTGGGCCCAGGGCACCATCCACATAGGTCTTGCCATTCAGATCCACCGGCGGCATCAGCACGGGCAGCGAGGAGGATGCGCGGACGCGGAGCATGAGATCCTGCATCACGTGGATGTCCTCACGAGTCCAATACTGCATCCGGCCCGTCTGCATCTCGAAGGCGCCGACCGAAAAATTGGCCGGATTGGCCTGGAAGGTCGGCCAATCATAGGGGAGTGCCTGGCCAGGATTGCCCGCTTCCTCATAGATATAGGGGGCATTGAACAGTCCTTTGCCCGAGGCCCAAGTCCGCAGGTTGCCGAAATTCGGGTCCGTCGCGAACTCGACGAAAGAGCGATAGGAGCGCGGCACATCCCGCGATAAATAGTTCGCGGTATTACTCGCACCCGCAGAGATCCCACCAACCCAGTCGAAGTAGATCCCCTGCTCAATCAGCAAGGACACCACGGCCGAGGTGTAGCTCGCACGCATCCCACCGCCTTCAAAAATGAGTGCGGTGTCACGCACGTTTGTTTCGAGCACGGCAGGCTTCGGGCTGGATGCATTCACCCGGTCATTGTTTCAGTTTCGGCTCCTGATTGCCGGTTTTGAGTTGTATCTTCGTACGCATGATCGGTGACAGGCGTGAGGATGCCGTGGGGAACGGCTCCCAGAAAAACGGCGCGTGGATGCGCAATCTCGCGCTCGAATATCGCGACCTGTTCGCCGAATCGCAGATCGCGCCGGAGTCGGTCGGTGCGTATGAGCCGCCGAAGCGGCGATTCCTGCACACTCGGCAGGCTCGAATCGTTCCGGTGACCAGAGCCTGGCGGCTCGGCGTGTTGCTCATCGACGAAGCGGGCGCGCTCCGTTCGGCGGGCGCCACGCTACGGGCGCACGAACCACCGCCAATACTCGGATACACCGCAGAATCGGCACGGCAGCGCGACGAACTGCGGCACGCCGCGATCCGTGGCGGATTCGCCGAAGGTGAGACAGTCCACTACGACACCTACGTTATTGACTGCGAAATTGTACGAGCCGAGACCGGCCCCATTTCGTTACGAGACGGCGATCCAGTCGTGAGGTGGCACCTCGGAACGCGCCTGACCAGCGCAATTCCCCTCGAAAAATACCTGCAGGAGCGCGCTGAATTGCTCATTCATCCACCGCAGCGCGCAACGTAGCTGAGAGGTATGTGCGAATACCGGCAAATCGTGCCATCATTTACGGCTGTGCCTACTTCGACCACTGTGATAGCCCGGCAGGTGGCGCATCTCATGCGCCCCGGGGAAGAACCGCGTTGGATGCAGCCTGCTCGCTGCATCGAGTCAGAGGTCGACCTTGAGGACGACCGCTTTGAAAATGATGAGGAACCGGAGACGGAAAACCTCGATCCTGACTCCCGTGTGCCACTGAAATCGCTCGATCCGGAAGATGCTCGCTTTGAGCGGATCGTGCAGGAACAACTTGATGGCGGCTCCTACCTCGGCTGCAGCGGCTGCCTCGCCGCTGGCCTGCGGAAGGCCCTCGACGTACCCACGAGCGAGATTCTCGTGACCAATCAGCGAGTCCTCGTCGTGGACGTAAACGGCCTCGACGAGGTCGAGCTCGAATGGGAAGTGAACCGCGAAGACATTCTTCGTGTGTGGAAGCGCGCGCGCTTTTTAGAACCCGGTCGGGTCGTTATCGCGTTTAATGACGAGTCAGTCCTCGCGCTGCACGTTGGCGTCATGGGCGGAAAGTCTGCTTTTAAACTGATTGAAGCAATGGACGACTAACCACGAACGACGGAGTACTGTGGCCGAGATTATCGAGCACGACCGAGCCACCCCGGACCAGACCCTGACTCGGTCTGAACGCCTTGATCGGCTGAAGCCAAACCCCGAGCACCGCAAGCTGCTGTGGGGCTCCGGCATCGGCTGGGCGCTGGACGCGATGGATGTTGGACTCATCTCCTTCGTCATCGCGGCCCTGAGCGCGCAGCAGCTGATTAACGCCACCGAAGCGAGCTGGATCGCATCCATCGGCTTCATCGGGATGGCCCTCGGCGCAACCTTCGGTGGTCTCATCGCCGACAAAATTGGTCGCCGCCAGGTCTTCGCGCTGACGCTGCTCGTCTACGGCCTCGCGACCGGCGCATCCGCGCTCGTAACCTCGGTGGCGCTACTTATGGCCTTCCGCTTCATTGTCGGCCTCGGGCTCGGCGCGGAGTTGCCAGTGGCTTCGACCCTCGTGAGCGAGTTCGCGCCACGAAAGACGCGCGGTCGGATGGTCGTGTGGCTCGAGGCGTTCTGGGCCGTGGGCTGGATCCTCGCGGCCATCATTGGCACCTTCATCGTGTCGGCGAGCGATAGCGGCTGGCGCTGGGCGCTCGCGCTCGGAGCCGTTCCCGCGCTCTACGCGCTGTATGTGCGCCTCGGGCTGCCCGAATCGGTGCGGTTCTTGGAATCGCGCGGCAAGATGGACGAAGCCGAAGCGGCGGTGCGGAAATTCGAAGCGGCCGGGGGAGTCGACCTGAGCCTGCCAAAGGCAGCACCTGCGCCGCGGGCGAGCGAGGATTCGGCGGGCGAAGCGGGCTCAGATGCTGCCGGCGCGATCTCGATCTGGTCCGCGTCGATGCGCAAACGCACCATCGGCCTGTGGATTGTCTGGTTCTGCATTAACCTCAGCTACTACGGCGCCTTCATCTGGATCCCGAGCCTGCTCGTGGACGCCGGATTCACGGTCGTCAAGTCCTTCACCTTTACGCTCATCATTACGCTCGCGCAGCTTCCGGGATACGCGGTTGCCGCCTGGCTCATCGAGGTGTGGGGACGCCGTGGCACGCTCGCGGTATTCCTCGCGGGCTCGGCGCTGGCAGCGGCACTCTACGGATATTCGGGGATCGCCGGTGAGGAATGGCTGATCATCCTTGCGGGCTGCCTGCTGTCCTTCTTCAACCTCGGGGCCTGGGGCGCGCTCTACGCGATCGGACCGGAGCTCTACCCGACGAATATTCGCGGCACGGGTGCCGGTGCTGCCGCCGGGTTCGGCCGAATTGCATCCATCATCGCCCCGCTCTTGGTCCCTGTTCTGGTGACTGCCGGTGGCGGCGATACTGTGCTCGTGTTCACCGTGTTTGCCGCGGCATTCGCTATTGCCGCGGCCGCGACCTTCCTGCTGCCCGAGCAAAAGGGCAAGGCGCTGGCTGACTAGACTCGGAGCATGATCGAGCAGCTTCCCTCTTCGCGTCGCGCGTTCATTCGGAACACCGCCTTAGCCAGTGGCGGCACCGCCGTCGCATTCCTCTTGAGCGCCTGCGGCGCGGAGACAGACAACGGTTCGAGCGCCGGGTCGAGCACAGAATCGGATGCCGTTCAAGAGCCGGTGACCGTCCCGGCCGCGGAAGTGCCAGTGGGCGGCGGGGCCGTTTTCAAGCAGCACGAGATCGTCGTCACGCAGCCCACCGAAGGCAGCTATTTCGCATTCAGCGCTATCTGCACCCACCAGGGATGCGTGCTCGTCAGCGTCGAAGACCGCGGCGCCTTTTGCGGTTGCCACTCGAGCTACTTCGATATCAACACGGGAGACCCGGTTGCCGGGCCCGCGCAGGAGCCGCTGCCGAGTATCCCGGTCGCAGTAAGTGGCGACACGCTCACGGTTGGGTAATTGCGCAACCTAACGCACATACACTCCTATATGTGAGTGCATCGACTTCGACACAGGTTCTTGCTCAGCTTGCGGAAAGCTACGGCATCTCCGCGGATTACTACGATTGGCGTGGTGCGCACGTTGAAGTCGCACCCGAGGTCCTGCGAGCGGTCCTGGCCGCGCTCGACGTCGACACGTCCACGGATGAGGCGGCACAAGCGGCACTCATCGCCGCCGAAGAGCGGCCCTGGCGGCTGACCCTGCCCCCGACCACGGTGGTGCGCGCAGGCGGCACCGCCGAGATCCTCGTACACGTGCCGGCGGAGCAGCCAGTTTCGGTGACGGTGCAGCTTGAAGAAGGCGGCGAAGTCCCCGCCCAGCAACTCGAGCACCTCGTGGAACCGCGCACGATCGACGGCGCACCCGTTGGTGAAGCGAAGTTCCGCATCCCCGCCGATCTGCCACTCGGCTGGCACGAGATCGTGGCGCTCGTCGGTGAGACCGGTGAAGAGTCGCGGGCCACGCTGATCGTCACGCCGGAGTCGGCAAGCTCGAACCTCGACAGCAAAGCCTGGGGCATCATGGCCCAGCTCTACCAGGCCCGCAGCGAGGGATCCTGGGGCATCGGCGACCTGCGCGACCTGCGGACGATCGGTGAGTGGGGAGCCGAACATGAAGCCGACTTTGTGCTCGTGAATCCCTTCCACTCGCCCTCGGTGACCACCCCGATCGAGCCATCGCCGTACCTCCCCACGAGCCGTCGCTTTAGCGATCCGAGCCTCGTGCGGCTCGAAGATCTCGTGAACGAAATGGACCTGCAAGAACCGGAAGCGATTCGCATCCAGGAACTTGCCTCCTACGGCCGATCGATGAATCGGCAGGATGTGATCGATCGGGATGCGAGCTGGCTCGCCAAGCGCGAGGGCCTCGGCATTTGTTTTGAGGCCGCCCGCCGCGGTGACCACGGTCGCTGGCGCGAGTTCGGTGAATACTGCGAGACCGAAGGTGAGAGCCTGATCGACTTCGCCACCTGGTGTGCACTCTGTGAACAGCTCGGCGGCAACTGGCGCGATTGGCCGGAGGAGTTCCAATCACCAACGGCACCCGCGGTGGATGAGTTCCGGCAGCAGCACGCGGACCGCGTGGAGTTCTACTGCTGGGTGCAGTTCGCCCTGCAGGAACAGATGATCAACACCCAGAATGCGCTCGTGGCCGCGGGCATGTCGATCGGGGTCATGCACGACCTCGCGGTGGGGGTCCACCCCTCGGGTGCGGATGCCTGGTCGCTCTACGGCTCACTCGCCCGCGGTGTCTCGGTGGGCGCACCGCCGGATGCATACAACCAGCTTGGCCAGGACTGGTCGCAGCCGCCGCTTCGCCCCGATGCGCTGGAGCGCACGGGGTACGCGCCGCTTCGAGACATGCTCCGCAAGGCTTTCATTGGGGCGGGTGCGCTGCGGATCGACCACATCCTCGGCATGTTCCGCCAATGGTGGGTTCCAGCGGGCATGCCCGCCGACCAGGGCACCTACGTCACTTTTGACCACGAAGCGATGATCGGGGTGCTGCTGCTCGAAGCCGAGCGCGCCGGAGCACTCGTCATTGGCGAGGACCTCGGAAACGTGTCGGACCTCACCCGCGAAGTCATGGCGGAGCGTCACGTCTATGGCTCGCAGATCATGTGGTTTGAGCGCGCGGAAGACGACTCGCCGAAGCTCCCCGAGCACTACCGCGAAGAGTGCCTCGCCTCGGTCACCACGCACGACCTGCCGCCGACCGCGGGCTATCTTGAACTCATCCACGTGGATGTGCGCGAGCGCCTCAACGTGCTCACCCGACCAGTAGAAGAGGAACGCGCCGAAGAGCAGCAGCTCATTGACGCGTATCTTGAGCAGCTGCGCGCGGCGGAGCTGATCGGCGAGGACCCGACCACTGACGAGATCGTCGTGGCCCTACACACGCACCTCGCGCGCGGGGCCTCGAAGCTCTTCGGCGTCGCGCTGGCGGATCTCGCCGGCGACCGGCGCCCCATTAACCAGCCGGGCACCTACCGCGAGTACCCCAACTGGACGCTGCCGCTCGCGAACGCCGAAGGTCGCGTGCGTCTGCTTGAAGAGATTCTGGTGGATGAACATGCGGCAAACCTCGCGCGGGCAGCGGCGCGCCCGCAGCAGTAGCGACTAGGTCGTGTCCTGTAAGTGTTGTTGATGGTGGGCGTGTCCGCTTTTAATCG
>NZ_JBQDBE010000006.1:0-171933 GCF_052090685.1 Gulosibacter sp.
TCTACTTGAGGCAACGAATCAACCTTCCCGGAGGTATTGACATGAGGCAACAGGGGCCGCGAACTGACCGAAGACGATCATCACTTCATTGAACCCAGTCAGTGCACCGCGTCGTTCGGTGGGTGAGATTTCGGCGAGAAATGCCGGCACCGTGACGGATGCGCCACCAACGGCGATCCCAAGGAAGACGCGAGCGACGACCATCACCTCGTAGTTCGGGGCGACTACGCAGCCAAGCGCGGCAAAGAAAAACAGAACCGCGAGCCAAATGATCATTCGTCGGCGGCCGAAGGCATCCGAGAGGCGACCGCCGACCATGGCTCCCGCGGCTGCACCGATCAAGAGCGAACTCGTGACGACACCTTCGGTGAGCGGTGTGAGCCCAAGGTCATGCTTCATCGGTTCCAGTGCACCGTTGATGACTCCGGTGTCATAGCCAAACAGCAATCCACCGAAGGTCGCGATGACCGCAACGATCCCCAGCCTTCGTGAGTGCGGCCCCGGCGTCAGCGGCGGGAGGCTACTGCCTTCGCTGCCTTCCGAGGTTCCCGGCGAACGCGGATATTGCTCCGCACTTGTATGTGATTCGTTTCCAACCATAATGGCCCTCCAACAGATCCGATTGGCCTTTTGTGTGAGCTGATCGCTTGCTGCCGTGCACCGCCAGTGGTGCACCCGATCAGCTACCTGAGGTATGCCAAGAACGCTTCGATGCGTGAACCTCTTGCCTAAGATTAGACCGCTCTAATTTATGCTGTCAATAGGTTTCCTAGTTAATTTAGACCGGTCTAATATAAAACGATCTAATACTCACCGCACGAGTGCCTCGCGTAGCGTTGCTGCGGCTTCAGCTACGCCGGCAGCCCCACCGACCTGGACATCCTCGTGTTCGATCGAAAGCGTATCGTCGTAGCCCGCCGCCTGAAGCGCTCCAATGAGTTCTTGCCAAAACGAGACGGGATTACCGCGACCTACCGTCACGTAATTCCACGACCGCTCGCCCGGGTGATCGACCGTCAAACACTCGAGACGGCTGCGCACCGCTGCTGCGGATTCGATCCGCGTGTCCTTGGCATGGACGTGATGGATCGCACCTTCCAGGCAAGCAACCGCTGCCAGTGGATCCGCGCCCATCCACAGGAGGTGACTCGGGTCAAAATTCGCACCGACGATGTCGCCAATTTCGCTGCGCAGATACAACAGTGAAGGCACGTTATAGACCAGTTGATTCGCGTGCATCTCGACGGCGAGCTTTGAGACCCCCTCGCTCTGCGCGAATTTTGCAAGGCCCTGCCAATACGGGAGCGCAACGTCGTCCCACTGGTATTGCAGCATTTGCGTGGTTTCAGGCGGCCACGAAGTGGTGATCCAGTTGGGCATCCGGTCGCGCGGCGCACCGGCGGGCAGGCCAGACATCAGCACGACAGTCTTGACGCCGAGTTCACCTGCAAGACGAATGACATCTCGGGTCATCACGTCGTTTTGTGGCTCGGACGGGTGGAGTTGATTACCGCTGGCATTCAGCGCGGAAATTTCAAGCCCCGCATCGGCAACCTGCTGCAGAAACACCTGACGTTCCTGCGGCGAGGAAAGCAGGTTGGTCACCTCGAGATGCGGTTTCGGCGACCAAGAACCACCACCGAACTCAACGGTTTCCGCTCCAACTTCCGTCGCGTGCCGCAAAACCTCGTCGAGTGATAATTCAGACAGACTATCGGTGAGTATTCCAATTCGCATAACGACTCCTTTGCCCTAAAAAGCATTATTGACAGTCTAAATTATACCGGTCTAAAATATTCGAAACCAAAAGCTATTTGGTCAGTGAAGACTGAAATTGAGAGGAGCACACAGCTGTGCAGACATTGAAAGTCGCCCTAGTTGGCGCCGGTATGGCTGGCCAAGCCCACGCCTTCGGCTATCGAAACGCATCCATGGCCGATGATTTGCGCGACGTAGCGATAGAACTCGATACGGTTGCCGATGTCTCTGAGGCTCTCGCTGAAGACGTTCGCCTTCGCTACGGCTTCAAGCGCGCCACAGCCGATATCAGCCAAATAGCGGCCAACCCAGAGATTGACGTCATCAGCGTGGCTCTGCCAAATCACGCGCACCGTGCGGTGCTTGAAGTGCTTCTAAGAAGCGGCAAACACGTACTCACCGAGAAGCCGCTGGGCGTTGGTGTCGAGGATGCCGAGTACCTCACTAACCTCTCGCTCCAGTACCCGGGCATTCGCTCGGTCGGTTTCTCCTACCGCAGGATTCCCGCACTCGCCCAGATGGCACAGATCGTGCGCGAGGGCCGTCTCGGTGACATCTGGCATTTTGAATCGAGCTATTACGCAGACCACGCAGCTTCGGCCGCAGATCGTTTCACCTGGCGTTTCGATCGCGCAACCGCGGGCGGTGGCGCACTTAGCGATCTCGGTGCCCACGCAGTTGACGCCATCGCATTTGTGATCTCCCCCATCGATGAAGTCCTGTCGGCACAGTTCAAGACCTCGATCACCGAGCGAACCGATCGCTCCGGGCAGCAGCATGAAGTCACGAACGATGACTTTGCGAGCGCGCTCGTACGTACGGAGTGCGGCGCCGCGGGTTCGCTGTTGACGAGCCGTGTCGCATACGGTCAGCCGAACCGATTGTCGCTGTCTGTGTACGGCAGTAAGGGCTCGGCGCATTTTGACACGCAGCATTACAACGACCTCAAGGTGTTCGAAGCCGGTGGTAACGCCGCAACGACCGGTCCGAGTCATGTGGTTATGGGGCCCGCGAACCCGCATTACTCGGATGTATCTTCGTTCCGCTCTCGAGGTGTGAACACCGGCTATGGCGAGGCATTTATCGCGGAAATTCAGGACTTCATCCGTGCCGTGGTCGGCCGCAAAGAACTCGACACCACCTTCGACAACGCACTCCATGCGATGCGAGTCATCGAATCCATGTACGCATTCGACACGAAAACTGCTCTTCAGAATTAGGTTGACATGACCCACAAACTGGAATTACCCGAATCGCGAATCCAAGACCCCAAATCTGCGCCGCCACTTCGCTGGGGCATCATGGGACCTGGACGAATCGCAACCGATTTCGTGCGCTCCCTGCAACTGCACACCCAGCAATGTGTAACCGCGGTCGCATCTCGTAACAGCGAGCGCGCACGAGGCTTTGCCGACAAGTACCAGATCGACCTCGCATTTGATAATTACGAGGCACTCGCAGCATCACCCGAGATCGACGTGGTCTACATCGCGACGCCGCACACCTTCCACGCCGAATGTGCGCGCATCGCCCTCGAACATGGCAAACACGTCCTCATCGAGAAACCGTTCGCCACGAGCGCGGAAGAAGCCAAGGGGATTGTGCTGCTCGCGCGCGAACAGCACCTCTTCGCGATGGAAGCAATGTGGGCACGCTTCACACCCGCCGCTGACGTCATCCGGAATATCCTGTCTATGGGCATGCTTGGCGAGCTGCAATACGTGCGGGCCGACCTCGGTGAGTTCTTCGACCGTACCGAGAACGCAAGACTCTTCGATCCGACACTGGGCGGTGGCTCACTGCTCGATCTCGGTGTCTATCTCATTGCTTATGATGCTTTTCTCTTCGGTGAAGCACCTCTCAATGTTGCCGCTAACGGCACTAGAACGGACACCGGAGTCAGCGCAGATATCGCAATGACACTTACTCACACCACGGGGATCTCACAGCTATTTACCTCGCTGGATGTTAGAACCCCGACCGCAGCGTTAGTCAAGGGATCGATCGCCACGCTCGAGATCGCCACCCCGTTCTATGCTCCCTCTTCGATTCGTTTGCGTAAGAATGACGCCTCCGCCGAAGTTAACCGAGAATTCTCCGTCCAATCGCAAGCGGACGGACTCTGTTTCGAAGCCGCGGAGGTAGCCCACTGTGTGACGGCGGGTGGCACGGAATCCCCTTTTCACACCCTCGCAGGCACAGTCGAGACCCTCAAGGTACTCGATCGCGTGGAGGAGTTGATCCCCCAATCAGCCGGTTAGGCAGAATTCAAGTTGATCCACAGCAACCGATCATCCTCGCTGCCCGGATCACCCCGACCGTCGGTGTTATTCGTAAGGATGAGCAGCCCGCCATCGGCATCGACCCGAGCATCCCGCATCCGTGCCGATACGCCCTCGGGCACGTACGCGACTGGCTCGCCAACGATCGCGCCGCCCGACACATCCACAACCCACAGCTGCTGGCCACGTAGACCCGCGATAAAGAGCGTGTCGCCCTTGGCCGCAATGCCGCTCGGGCTCGCTTCCGCAGGTGACCACTGGATGCTCGGGTCAATAAACCCCTCGGCTTCCGCGATTCCTTCTACCGTGGGCCAGCCGTAGTTGCCGCCGGGCTCGATACGGTTAAGTTCATCCCAGGTGTCCTGACCGAACTCGCTCGCCCACATCGTGCCGTCGCTCGTCCAGGCCATTCCCTGCACATTGCGGTGCCCGAGGCTGTAGACGGTATTGCCGAATGGGTTATCCGCCGCGGGTTCGCCTTCCGCGTCGACGCGAAGGATCTTGCCGCTCAGCGACTGCTCGTCCTGCGCCGCATCGCGATCCTGCGCGTCCCCCGTGGCGATATAGAGGTAGCCATCGGGTCCAAATTGGATGCGACCGCCGTTGTGCGTGTTGTTTCGCGGGATTCCGGTGAGTATTTCCTCGGATGCGCCAAGCGCGAGATCCTGGCCCTCGCCTTCGAGTTCCATCCGAACGACACGATTGTCCTCGGCGGCGCCGTGGTAGGCGTAGAGATAGGTGACGCCACTCTCTTCGAGCAGCGCAAGCCCGTGCAGACCAGATTCACCGCCCGACACGACTCCCTCGACCTGTCCAACCGCAGTGGTTGCACCATCTGCCGCAACGTGCAGGATAGCGCCATCATCTCGTTGCGAGACGAGATAGCCATCATCGAAGGGGATTACTGACCAGGGCGCCTCGAGACCCGTCGCGATCACCTCTGCTTCGGCATCCGCTGGCGACCACACCCCCGCGAAGCCATTGATTTCTTCGGAACTGACCGGTGCATCCGGTACTTCGCCCTGCGTCTCGGAAGCAGCAGTCGGAGTGGCGACCACGACTGAGTCCGAGGCCGCGCATCCGGCGAGTGCCACCAGCGGAATCACCCCCGCGAGCGCGATCGATCTTGCGAGGCATCCTCGAGTACCACCGCTGCTACTGCGCATGGGTCAAGTTTCGACTATCGACCTTAGATGCGGCGAAGAGTTAGGCACCGGCATAAAGCGTCGTGATTGCGTCGGCGAGCTCGGTCAGTCCAGCAGGGCGCGCGTCTCGCCACCAGACCAGACGCACGGGGATGCGCGGGGCATCTTTCACGGGTCGGTAAACGACTCCGGGACGAGGGTGATGGTCGGCAGTGGCCGCCGCGGTGACGCCGACCCCGCGACCTGCCGCGAGCGCATCCAGCCAGCTATCAACATCGCTCGACTCCAGGAAATCGGGCGAATGGCCGAAACTGCGCCAAAGGTCCTCCGTCGTTGTGCCCGCGCGTCGATCGATCGCCACGGTGCGCTCCGCGATTTCCGCCATGCTGAGCTGTCTGCGCCTTGCCCACTGCGGATCATCGGCCGCGTAGGCCACAAGCCGACGCTCTAAGCCAACCACCACCGAATCGAAGCGTCGATCATCGACGGGACGACGCATAATCGCGACATCGCATAGCCCCTCGGCAAGGCCTGAGGTCGGTGAATTCTGCCGCACGAGCTCGAGATCAATGTCATCGTGTTCCTTCGCCCATTGCCGCTGCAGCGGCGCGGTGTGCCGGCCGAGTGCCGCCCACGCATAGCCGAGTCGAAGTTGACTGTGCCGGGTGCGCAGGAACTGATCGAGCCGGTCCGCCTCTGCGAGCAAGCGCCTCGCACGAGGCAGGAGTCCATGCCCCACACTGGTCAATTCGCAGCCTCGCGGCACTCGCCGCAACAACGGATCACCAACGCTCCGCTCGAGCGAGGCAATCGTGCGCGATACCGCTGCTTGCGAGACGTGCAACTGCGTGGCCGCGTCGGTGAAGGATCCCCCCTCCGCAGCCGTGACGAAGAACTGCAGTTCGCGAAGCGTCCAATCCATAACCTAAGCGTATGGCAGGGCCGAAACATGCACTAGG
Source organism: Gulosibacter sp. (assembly GCF_052090685.1). Taxonomy (NCBI): domain Bacteria; kingdom Bacillati; phylum Actinomycetota; class Actinomycetes; order Micrococcales; family Microbacteriaceae; genus Gulosibacter; species Gulosibacter sp. Next base: position 6,145 of record NZ_JBQDBE010000006.1, read on the forward strand.
TGAATTGCGCAGTGCTGCCTACCGTTAGTTGCATGAGACAGTCACCCGAGACCGCACCCGTGGCGGTACCGGCCTTTCCGCCAGTTCCTGCCGGGCCGCGTCAGCACGCCACGGGTATCGGGCTGATGCTCATGAGTTCAGCCTCGAGCCAGACCGGCGCGGCACTCGGTGCGCTCGCTTTCCCGGTCATGGGTCCTGTGGGTGTCGTCGCGATCCGTCAGCTGGTCGCGGCGCTCGTGCTGCTCCCGGCCGTTCGACCTCGTTTTCGGGGACTTACGCGTTCTCAGTGGTTGCCGATCTTCGGACTGACGCTGGTATTCAGCGTCATGAACCTCACGCTGTATGCCGCCGTGGAACGAATCGGGCTCGGGCTCGCAGTGACGCTCGAATTCCTCGGGCCGCTCACCGTCGCGATCCTCAGTTCACGTCGCGCCGTCGACATTGCATGCTCGGCGCTCGCCGCTGTTGGCGTGGTCGTGCTCACCAATCCCGGCCCGAGCACCGACCTCATCGGTATCGGACTCGCACTAATCGCTGCCGTCGCCTGGGGTGCCTATATTCTGCTGAACCGCAGCATCGGCAATCGCCTGCCCGGCCTCCAAGGCACCGCACTTACGAGCGCCTTGACCGCAGGCCTCTGGCTGCCGGTCGCGATCTTCTGGTTCAGCGCGCATCCGCCCACGCTGAGCGGGATGCTCCTCGCCGTGGCCTGTGGCGTATTTGCTTCGATCATTCCCTACGTCGCCGACGTCGCCGCACTGCGGCGCATCCCCGCATCCGTCTTCGGCATTTTCACGAGCATCAATCCGGTCTGGGCTGCGCTCGCCGGCTGGCTTGTCCTCGGCCAGGCCCTCGCGATCAACGAATGGCTCGGCGTCGGGCTCATCGTGCTGAGCAGCGCGATTGTGTCGCTGCGCGGCCTGCGGTCGAGACGAGTCAGATCGTCGTGACGCTATCTACCGAGCCCGGCGGCTGGATCACATTGAAGCCCGCCATCTCACATGCTTCTCTCCCACTGAGCTCGGTCACGACGATACCAAGGCCATTCGCGCCCTGTTTACCAAAGACTGCCCAAGCGGATTGATCACCAGGGGTGAACCGCGGAACGTATCTGATCCCGTCGTAACCTTCCTCATAAAGTGCTGCAGCCCATCGACGCGAGAGTTCATAGTCTTTTGAAGTCGTGAGCTCGCCGGTAACGCCGAATTCTGCAGCGGCGGCACTACTGACATCCCCGAAGCTACCGTTGATTCCGGTCAATTCTGCAACCCTGAAGGAGTCAACTTCGGCATTCGAGAGCACCCGCCTTCGAGCAATGACGCCAAATCGCTCGCGAATTGCCATGGCGACGGTATCGGCCACGTATCCGGTGCCGTGCGGCGGGCTGAGGTCGAAACGACCGCTGCCGTTGGATGAGTACCAGCCAGGACCTCTGTTTGACGAGTACGACCGATAGACGCTGTCCTGGACGTCGAGAGGTCGTGCTGGAAAGCCCGCCAACCCTTGCTCAAGGTCCGGTGCCTGCTGCGTTTTCCGCAACCTTCCGGTCATGCAGCGTTCCTACGCTGCACGTCTTCGCGGGCAAGGTCGATGACCGCTGCTATTTCCGCATCCTCGCCGCGGAGAAGCTCGGCCGCGGTTTTCCCGCCATGCTCTTCTAGCTCCGTATTCAGCCACAGAGCAATCGTCCAAGGATCGCTAATCGCATCTCGAAGGATCCGCTGCACCTCATCCAAGTGCGGCAGTAGTTGCCCACTTGGTCCGAATTGGAACGACGGGTACAAGAGCGTGCCATCCGCAGTCGCCGTCGCTAGAAGGCGTCCACGTTTACGTAATGTTGCAAGCCACTGCCGCGAAACATCCATCACGGAGGTCAGCGATGGTGTCGTATAGAAAGGACCCACAAGCTCATCCCAGTCGGATTTCGCAATGGAGGGAATGGCGTTGATAGCCCGCTCAACTGCTTCCGTCACGTCAACGCCATCGAGCGCGCTGTCACCCCGAGTATCAAGCTCTTGACTCAGCAGTTGGATGAATTCGTACTGCTTCGCTGTCATCTCGACCTCGGTTGCTTCACCAACTCTTTGGCCACCGTGGTATTTCGCGATGCGCGCGGTGACGTGTTCTGAATCGTGCTTGTCCGCGGCTGCATGCACCATGACTACCTCCGTCAACTACGTCAACTTAATGGTACCCCTGCGCTAATTCACCGTCAATTGCGTCAATCAACACCGTTTAAGGTCAGATCGTTTCGTCACCTCAGGGTCCTCGGGAGCGCGACACACTCATTGCTAATGGCCCGTGAGCATCCGGTTGTAATCCACTGCGATGCCGACCGAGGTGGCGAGCTCTGCATCCTCCCTGATCGCCTCAGCCTGCACTTCAATCCACCCCGGCCCCATAGTGCGGTCCTTGCCCATCTCCGCCTGTACTGCACCGGGCCGTCGCAGCAGCGCGCCGTGCTGATCCCCATCGACACGCACGAGAAGACCACCGTTCTTTAGCGCACTGACGATCATTTTCTCGTTCACCATGAACGATCGGCCGCCAAACATCGACACCTCGCGCACCACCGGCTCGTCGTTGAGCAGCGCGCGCACGCGTTCAATGAGTTCGCTTTGCTCGGAAGTCACGCCAGATCCTTGTCTTGTGCGTTGTTGTGAGCCATGGGCTTCTCCTCTTAGTTTAGTCGGGATGCGGTTGCCAGCTGTCGTAGCCCGCCTCACCACCCCCTCCAACGACACGGTGTCGCGGAACTCAGTCATGATCGCGAATAAAAGGACATACACTGCGTCAAGTCCTCGTTCGTTCAAGCGAGAGAATAAGAGGGAACACTCGTGAGTAAGCAGTTTCAGACGATCGTTATCGGTGCGGGCGCGGTTGGGAGCGCCACCGCTTACTGGCTCGCCCAGCGCGGCCAGAGTGATGTGCTCGTCCTCGAGCAATTCGGGCTTGGACACGAAAACGGTGCGTCCAACGACCACCACCGCATCATCCGTCACAGCTACCACAGCGACAGCTACGGGAAACTCACTCGCCCGATGTATGACAACTGGGCTGAATTGCAAAGGGCAGCCGGGCAAAACGTGTTCGTGAAGACCGGCGGGCTCGATATTGCCATCGAAGGCACACCCGGCACCGAGTCGCTCGAACGCTACCGAAGCGTAATGCGCTCAAACGGCGTGAGCTACGAGGCTCTTGGCCGCGAAGAGCTGCTCGAACGGTACCCGCAGTGGAACATTCCGGAAGGCGAAGTACGCGCCACCTATCAAGAGGAGACCGGCTTCATCGACATCCGCCGCGCAACTGCGACCCACATCGCGCTCGCCCAGGCGCAAGGAGTCACCGTCCTCGAGCACACCCCGGCACGCGCGATCGAAAGCATCGACGGTGGCGTTCGAGTGGTGACCGCCGAGGCAACCTTCACTGCCGAAAAGGTCGTCGTCTGTGCAGCGTCGTGGACCGATGATCTCCTCAAGCCACTCGGGCAAACCTGGAACACCACGATCACCGAGGAACAGGTCGTCTACGTACAATCCCCGGATCTTGGCGCGTTTTCAATCGATCGTTTCCCCGTGTGGGTCTGGCATGGCGAAGACTTCACCTACGGATTCCCCACATACGGGGAGGTCGCGATCAAACTCGCCCGAGAGAATCTCACCCGCGTCGTTACACAAGACACCCGCAGTGCCGATCCGCACGCTGACGAGACCGAGTACCTCCTCGGATTTCTCCAGGAGCGACTGCCGAGCGCAGTAGGACCGGTGCTTTACGCGAAGACCTGCCCCTACGACATGACTCCCGATCGTGACTTCATCCTCGATTCCTTACCCGGGCATCCGAACGTCATCGTCGGCTCCGGCGCCGGTCACGCCGGGAAATTCTGCGGCCTGCTCGGTGAGATCCTGTCGGAACTCGCCGTCACCGGTCGTTCCAAGCACCCGATTTCAGCATTCCGTGCCGACCGACCAGCACTGACCGACCCCGACTATGTCCCGGTATTCAACCTCAAGGGATAACCCCCCAACCCCTGAGGCTGCGGGGACACCTTCCGCGAGCCCTCGGCCGCGCCCCGTGGGAGGGGCGCCATTCCAGTCAGGAACTTTCGCCTTCACGAATACCCTCAACGACGTACTTTCGATTCCTACTCTGCGGTGGCGCGGTTGCGCGCACCCAGCCGTCTTCGACGAGATGCCGCAATCGAGAACGCAACGTCCCGATGGATAGCCCGCTCCAGTTAACGATTTCGTGAATGCTCTGTGGTTCACGCCCTGCGAGTCCACGCACAATCTCTGCATCGGTGTCACTCAGCAATGGAGCCCCGTCGGCAAGCACGTATCGCTCGCTGCCAACACCGCGGAGGACACCTTCATTACGTAGCTCGGCCAAAACGGATCGAGCCTCATCCGAGTCGATACGGAGCGTCTCTCTCAGGATATCGACCGACACTCCCGAGTCACGACGAGCCAGAGTCACTTTCACTTGATCTGGACTAATGAAGAATTTGGGATGCTCAAGCGCATGTGCTTCCATCTCGGCGATCATGAGACGAATTCCACTACCTTGACCTTCAACAGTGAATCCCTCCTTCCCGGTGGGAGATACGTGCTGCATTAGTGGGAGTAGCACCTGATTTCTACACCGAGAAGTCCCATCACCCAGGTTTTCCTGTGTGACACCGCCCCACAGCCCCCCGGGGTTCGTGATCTCGACACGATCGCCAAAAACATCGACTGTGACCGGTTGCCCCACGAATAGGGCGGAGTACTCCCGGTGAAGGACCGCGTTCGCAATCGACTCACGGATCACATTCACTGGGATTTCGGGCAATTCGCTACGCGTCGCTTCTTCCACGACTGAATATGTCCTCAGGTTCCTGGTCACTGCAGCCACAGCATCATCAACAACGTCCGCCAGCTTGCCCGTGCATTCGACGCGATCAAGGAACCGAAGGGTAGATCCCGGTTGCGACTTCTCATTTCCTGGATGCACCGCAACGTCGACGATGAGTCGCGGATAGAACTGCTGTGGATAGGAGCCTGTCGCGAGCAGCCCGGCAAGGCGAACACCACCCGATTTATCGAGCACGTTTAATCGCACAAGCTGCTCATTCCGATTCTTTGTCCCGTGGAGCACTCGAGAATGACTGCGTCTTGCGATGAGATCGTTCAATACCTGCGTATCGAGGTCGGACTCATCCGCTTCTTCGACGACCTGCCGATCTGCTTGCGAGGGCGTGAGATCGTGCTGCATCTGAAACACCTCAGTAGCAGCGAGCTTGATGTTCTTATCGTCAACTCTTTTGTAGGCACCGCCGAGTAGGCCCTTAGCCGTGACGAAGCAAGGACGGTTCCCAGGTAGGTTCGGAACCACTGTAATCGTCAGCACCGGATGGTTGTCCACTGTTTCCCGTGCAAGACCATATGCAGGAGGATGCGTGAGTCTCGCGCCGTGTGCGCCACCATCCCCAATACCTTCAACGAACTGATCGCGGACGACATCAATATCGAACCCTTCTACAGGCACGAAGCCGTCCTTTTCCGACAAGCCCAGGACGATCAACCCGCCCGCAGTATTGGCGAATGCGCTGACCGTGTCCCAGACATCAGCGTTGAGCTTCTTTGCGCTTGATTTCACCTCAACTTCAGCGTCATCCGTCCTTTGATTGCGCAGTCGAGCCACGATCTCTTCGAACTTCGCTGGCATCACTTGGCCTCACTTTGTTTCACTTCGCGTCACTTGCCATCACTTTGCCTCACTCTACATCACCTCTCATCACTCCGTGTCAGTGAGGCACAGTGAGCTAAAGTGACAATAAGTGAGTGCAAGTGAGGTGCAGTGACGCTCGCAAGCAAGGATCTCAAAATTGAAAAATGGCCCCGGCCGAGGGCATATAATCCCAGGTCGGAGCCATTTACTGTGGTGCGCGAGGGGGGACTTGAACCCCCACGCTCTTGCGAGCACTGGCACCTGAAGCCAGCGCGTCTACCAATTCCGCCACTCGCGCGCAACGAGAAACTCTACCAGAAAGATTGCGTATTCAACGAACCCACCGTAGTTTTTCTTGTGGCCATCCCCCGGAATGCGCTGTACTCATCCGGGCCTATTACTATGCCTAGCGACCATGCGCAGCTTCGAGCGCGCGCACACCAGCCAAGGAGTCACGTGGGAATTCTCGATAAGATCGAGCGCGGATTGGAGCGCGCCTTCAATGGCGCCTTCGCGAAGACATTCCGTTCAGGCCTCCAACCGGTGGAAATCGTCTCCGCACTCAAGCGAGAGATGGACACCAAGGCGTCCATCGTGTCGCGCCAGCGCATCCTCGTGCCGAATCGGTTCCACGTGCTCGTCTCCCCCACCGACTACGACCGACTGGCATCCATGGGCGATTCACTGAAGTCCTCACTGATGCACGAAGTCGAAAGTCACGCCGCGAGCCACCGCTATCAGTTCCCCGGCGGCCTATCGATCAAGCTGCTCCAGGACGACTCGCTCGGCGTCGGACAGCTCGGTATTGAGTCCCGTTCGGTCGAGGGTCGGGTCAACTGGACCCCCGTACTCGAGGTCAACGGGATGCGTTTCCCGCTCAATCGCGGATCCAACATCATTGGGCGCGGGTCGGAAGCTCAGGTCACCATCGATGACGGTGGCGCCTCCCGGAAGCACGCAGAAATCGTCTGGGATGGCCAAAGGGCGGGTCTTCGTGACTTTGGGTCAACAAACGGTACTAAACTCAACGGGCGTCGAGTTGCGCAATCCGCGCTCGAACCCGATTCGCTCATTGAAATTGGCCGCACGCAACTTACCTTCCGTATTGTTCCGGAAGCGCAGCCAAGTGACGACACGGGGTACCTGCGACGACCTGGAGGTAATCAATGAGTGGCGAACTCACACTGCTCGTTATCCGCCTCGCATTTCTTGCGGTCATGTGGATCTTCGTGTTCTCAATCGTCTACGCGCTGCGCAGTGACCTCTTCGGCAGCCGGTCCCGCGACTATCAGCAGGCCATGGCCCAGTCACGACAGCAAACCTTCGCCAATGAGAGTGGCGCGCCGCCACCGCAAGCGCAGCAGGCGGCTCGTCCGCAGCCGAGCCCACAGCAGGCTCCCCGACCCGCCGCATCCGGCGCAGCGTCCGGCGCACCAGCACCAGCCCCCGCACCCCCCAGCAACGGCCAGGGCCTGAAGCGACTCGTCATCACCTCCGGCCCGAAACGCGGCACCGAGATTGAACTCGGCAATGAACCGCTCTCCATCGGGCGCGCCCGCGACGCCGACATCATGATCGAGGATGACTACACCTCGACGCGGCATGCGCGACTGCTCAACTGGGATGGCGCGTGGATGCTGCAGGACCTTGATTCCACCAACGGCACTTTCATTGACGGTGAGCGTGTGAGCCAGCCCGTTGAGCTGCGCCACGGAGTCTCCGTTCGTATCGGCACGACCACCTTCGAGCTCCGTTAATGCCCAAGGTTGTTCGCGCTGGTGCCGTTTCGCACGTCGGCCGAGTCCGGTCCAATAACCAGGACTCGGGCTTCATCGGCAAGCACATTTACGGTGTTGCGGACGGTATGGGCGGCCACGCTGGCGGTGACGTCGCGTCATCCATCGCCGTAAAGCACCTCGCAGAACAAGACCAGATCTTTGACACCGTCGAGGACGCCGAACGCGGCCTCACCGAGGCGCTCCTCGAAGCAAATCAGCTCATCACCGACGCCGTTGACGAGAACGCCGAACTTCGCGGTATGGGGACGACCGCCGATCTCATCACCCGCGTCGATGACGAGATGGTCATCGCCCACATCGGTGACTCCCGCGTGTATCGCTACCATGAGAACGAACTCGAGCAGATCACGGTCGACCACACCTTCGTGCAGCGGCTGGTTGATGCCGGCCGCATCACCCCCGAAGAAGCGCTGGTGCACCCGCGCAGGTCCGTGCTGATGCGCGTGCTCGGTGACGTGGAGACCTCACCCGACGTCGACACCTACGTCGTACCCGCGGTCGAGGGCGATCGCTGGATGCTGTGCTCCGACGGTCTGGCCAGTTACGTCGACGAGAAAAAGATCGCAGACGTACTCGCGCGCACCGTTGAATCTTCCCGCGAAGTGGCAGACGACCTCGTCCAACTCGCACTCGACAACGGTGCACCCGACAACGTCACGGTGGTCGTACTCGAACTCGGCGCCCGGCCGCTTGAGCCCATGCGCAGCCGCATTGTTGGTGCGGCCGCCAACCCACTGCGATACGCATCCCGCGCACCTCGCCGGCCCAAGCGCATCCTGCCCGACATGCTGCAATCGAGCCGACGGCTCGCACAGCTGCCCGAGCGCGAAGAGTTCGTGCCGCCGAGCGATGAGTTCCTGCAGCAGCTCATCGATGAAGAGCGCAAGCGTAAGCGCTGGCGCCGAATTACCTGGTCCGCAGGGCTGCTCATCCTCCTCGCCGTGATCGCGGGTGCCGCGATGCTCATGTACGCATGGACTCAGCAGCAGTACTACGTCGGCACCTACGGCGAACACGTGGCGGTCTATCAGGGCGTGCAGGCCACGCTCGGACCAATCGAGTTGTCTTCCGTAATCGAAGAAACCCAGATCCCGATCGAAGAGCTTCCCGCGTACCAGCAGATGCAGGTACGCTCAACCATCCCGTTCCCCACGCTCGAGGACGCTCAAGCGCTCGTAGAAAGGTTGGAGGATGCAGCCGACATCAACTAGCGCACCAGCGTCTCCGCCTGCCTTCCCGGGCATGAAGCGCGAACGCAAGCAGGGCCTGCGCAATATGGAACTCGGGTTCCTCATCGTTGCGTACGCCATCGTGCTCGGCGCGCTCCTGCAGGTGCAGCTTGGGGTGGCCGGTACCTTCGACTTCAACGTCCTCACCCTGGTCGGTCTCGTCGCGGTCCTGACGCTCGCGATGCACATTGTGCTGCGCTTCATGGCGCCGCGAGCCGACCCGTTCATCCTGCCGATTGCGACGACCCTCAACGGGCTCGGCATCGCAATGATCTATCGGCTCGACCTCGCCGATTCCGACAATGCAGGGGTGTTCTGGACCTCCTCCACCGCGCAGATTATGTATACCGCGATCGGTGTCGGGATCGGCATCGCGGTGCTGTTCATCCTGCGCAATCACCGCCTGCTGCAGCGCTACACGTACCTATTCGGGCTCATTTCGCTCGTGCTGCTCCTGCTGCCGCTGGTCCCAGGTCTCGGTGTCTCAGAAGCAAATGCGCGCGTGTGGATCTCCATCGGACCCTTCAACTTCCAGCCCGGCGAGATCGCGAAGATCACGCTGGCGATCTTCTTTGCGGGCTACCTCGTGACCGCGCGCGACTCCCTCTCGATGGTGAGCCGCAAGTTCCTCGGCCTCAAGTTGCCAAGGATGCGCGACCTCGGCCCGATCTTGATCGTCTGGGCCGTGTGTATGGGCATCCTCGTGTTCCAGCGCGACCTCGGAACCTCGCTACTCTACTTCGGACTGTTCTTGGTGATGATCTTCGTCGCGACCGGGCGGATTTCCTGGGTCATCATCGGCCTCGGGCTCTTCGTCGCGGGGGCACTCGTTGCCGCAGCGAACATCAGTTACGTCAACTGGCGAGTGCAAGCCTGGCTCGATCCATTCTCAACCGAGCACTATGACGCGGTTGGCGGGAGCTTCCAGCTCGTGCAGGGGCTCTTTGGTCTCGCGAATGGCGGGCTCATCGGCACTGGGCTGGGTCAGGGCCGCCCCGACATCACTCCACTTGCCGAAAGCGACTTCATCATCGCGGCCCTCGGTGAAGAACTGGGATTGGCCGGGCTCTTTGCAATTCTCGCGCTCTATCTGCTGCTCGTCGCTCGCGGTTTTCGAATCGGCCACCAGGGCGGGGATGATTTCGGTCGGCTCCTCGCGACGGGTCTGTCGTTCGTGATCGGCTTGCAGGTATTCATCGTGGTGGGCGGCGTAACCCGAGTAATTCCGCTCACGGGCTTGACAACACCGTTCCTCGCGGCCGGTGGTTCAAGTCTGTTGACCAACTGGATTGTGGTGGCAATTCTGCTTCGTCTGAGCGATACCGTTAGGACATCCAATTCGCCGTTATCGAGTCCACCACCCGGGGAGGTGTCGAAATGAGTCGCAATATTCGAGTAATTGGCATTGTGATGCTCGCGATGTTCCTTGCGCTCTTTGGCTCCTCGACCTACATCCAGGTGTTTCAAGAGCCACAGCTCGTCTCTGACGGACGCAACACTCGCACGCTGCTGCAGAGCTACGAGGTGCAGCGCGGACCGATCCTCGTCGATGGCACACCAATTGCCTTCTCGGAAGAGGACGGCAGCTCCTACATGTTCCAGCGCACCTATACGGATGGTGAGCTCTACGCGCCAATTACGGGCTACTACTCCGCGAATCAGGGCGCCACACAGCTTGAAGAAGCGATGAATGCTGAGCTCTCGGGACAGTCAGACGCCCAGTTCTTCACGAGCCTGCGCGCACTGTTCACCGGCGAAGAGCCCGCGGGCGCCGCAATCGAAACCACGATTGACCCTGCCGCACAGCAAGCCGCTTGGGATGCGCTGGATGGTCGCCCCGGCGCCGTGTTCGCCTTCGACCCCGAGACGGGCGCCATCCTCGCCATGGCAAGTACGCCAAGTTTCGATCCGAACGACCTCGCTATGCACGATGACGCCACCGTCATCGACAACTACAACGCGCTACTCAATGACCCCTCACAACCGCTCTACAACCGTGCGATCGCCGGAAACCTGAACCCCCCGGGATCCGTGTTCAAGGTGGTCGTTGCGGCCGCCGCCCTCGAGGCTGGCCTAGTCGAACCGGATACGGAGCTCGAGAACCCCGAGGAATGGACGCTTCCCGGCTCCACCGCGACGATCTACAACCCGAACCACGGCGAAGCCTGTGGGCCGGATGAAACGACGACGCTCAGCTACGCACTCCAGATGTCCTGCAACATCCCCTTCGCTCAACTCGCCGTAGAGCTCGGTGACGACGCAATTCGCGAGATGGCCGAGGCCTTCGGATTCAATTCATCCGTATCAATTCCGATGGAGAGTACGCCGAGCACGTATCCCACGACTACACTCGATGATGCGCAAACTGCACTGACCGGATTCGGTCAGTTCGATGTTCGCGTCACGCCCCTGCAAATGGCTATGGTTTCCGGAGCGATTGCAAACGGTGGCGAACTGATCGAACCAACACTCGTCGAACAGGTCCTCACGCCGAGCTTGCAGGTGCTGCAAGGTCCGCAGGTGGAGTCACTGGGGAACGTAATCTCTGATGAGACTGCGACCGAGCTGGCAGCCATGATGCAAAGCAGCGTGGACAGCGGTGTTGCCTCAAACGCGCAAATTGCTGGCGTGGATGTGGCAGGGAAGACCGGCACGGCTGAGAATGGTGAAGGTGAACCATATTCACTGTGGTTCACCGGATTTGCCGAGTTGGACGATCAACAGGTTGCCGTAGCCGTAGTGCTCGAAGACGGTGGCGGAATGGGTCAAAGCGGAACGGGAAACGGCTTAGCGGCCACGATAGGACAGCAAGTGATTAAGGCGGTGCTTGAGCTATGAGGCCTGGGCAGGGTGTCACATTCGGCAACCGATACCAATTGGGGAGCCGCATCGCCATTGGCGGGATGGGTGAGGTTTGGGAAGCGACCGACCTCGTCATAGGTCGCCAGGTTGCGATCAAGATCCTCAAGGACGAATACATGGGGGACCCCGGGTTCCTCGAGCGATTCCGCGCAGAAGCGCGGCACGCTGCGCTCGTGAATCACGAGGGCATCGCCAATGTCTACGACTACGGCGAGGAGAACGGCTCCGCCTACCTAGTCATGGAGCTCGTGCCCGGCGAGGCGCTCTCCACCATTCTTGAGCGCGAACGCGTGCTGCCCGCCGACCAGGTCATGGACATCGTTGCCCAGACCGGTGCGGCGCTGTCTGCCGCGCACCGCGCCGGCTTGGTGCACCGCGATATCAAGCCCGGAAACCTCCTGATCACCCCCGACCACCGCGTCAAGATCACAGACTTCGGTATTGCCCGCATTGCCGATCAGGTGCCGCTGACGGCTACCGGTCAGGTCATGGGAACGGTGCAGTACCTCTCCCCCGAACAGGCTTCGGGACAAGCAGCTTCCGCATCCACGGACATTTACTCGCTCGGTATCGTCGCCTACGAGTCGCTCGCGGGGCGTCGACCGTTTACCGGTGAGTCACAAGTCGCCATTGCGATGGCGCACATCAATGACGAGCCCTCCGCGCTGCCGGTGACCGTGCCGGAGCCGGTACGCAATCTCGTGATGTCCTCGATCGCGAAGGATCCGAAGCATCGGCCGGAGTCTGCCGATGCTTACTCTCGCGCCGCGAGTGCGCTGCGCGACGGTCAGGTGCAGCGTGCCGCACAGGCCGTACCCGCAGTCCTTGGCCACCCTGGAACCCAGTCAACCGCCCAGCTCGACCAAACACAGGTGCTGAGCCACGGCAATGATCGCGCGACAACGGTGCTCTCTGAGCCCGCTGGCACCGACGGTTTCGATTCGCTGCTGGGCGACACCCGGCAGCACCCCGCGCAGGGCGACGAGCTCGGACTCGTCGAAGACGAGGAGGAAGCGAAAAAAGGCGGACAGTGGCGGTGGTGGCTCATCGGCGCAATCGCCTTGCTCGCAATCGCCCTCGCCGTCCTAGGCTTCGCGCTGCTCAACTCTGGTGGCCCAGAGCCGACGCCGACTCCCACCATCACCGCGACCGAAGAAGAGCCGGAAGAAACCACCGAAGAGACGATCTCGATCAGCGCATCCGACTACATCGGCCTGCCGTATGACGAGGCCGCCGCGATGCTCACCGATCTCGGCCTCGAACCGGTTCGTGTGGAAGGAAACCCCGCGACTGAGGAAGCCGATGTCGGCACGGTGCACGACATCAACCCCACCGGAAATGTTCGCCCAGGCGCGAGTATCTCGGTGATGGTCTTCACGGATGTTGAAGAACTTGAAGCGCCACAGGATGCACCAACGGTCACGACCGAGGGCAACCGCATCGTGGTCGGTGGGCTCGACAACACCTGCCCGCCGGGACAGCAGTTCAGTGGTTTCACCGTGACGACCGCGTGGTCGGGTGGCAACACCGAAACGCACACCACTTCGAACCCGACGGTGACGATCAACGTGCCGAGCAACGCCACGACCGTGAACGTCTCCTACACGCGCACCTGTGGTTCTGAGGAGTCGCCCTCCTCCCCCGCGACGCAGCTGAACCTGAACCTGCCGGAACCGCCGGACCCGGGTTCGGACACCGGCTCGGATGCGGGCGCGGGGTCGGATGCTAATGCCGCCACGGACCCTGATACGAACGGCAACGAGGACGCCGGGTCAGACCAGGACCAGACCGAGGGAACCGACGACTCGACCGCCGAAGCTGATGCCGACACCGATCCCGATGCAGGCACTGGCGGATTCCAGCAGCCGTAGTACAACCACGTGAGTAAATAACGCTCGGCGGGCAAACTGCTCGGTAGACTGGGCACTTCGTAAATGCCCGTCCCGGGCGTTCGCAACATCGAGGAGTTCGTTTCGTGATTCAAGCGCAGCGCACACTCGCCGGTCGGTATCAAATTGGTCGGCGGATTGGCCGCGGCGGTATGGCCGAGGTCTATGCGGCAACCGACCAGCGTCTGGGTCGGCGCGTGGCCGCGAAGCTGCTGCACACGAATCTCTCGACCGAACCGGATTTCCGCAAGCGCTTCCGACAAGAGGCGCAGGCTGCCGCAAGAATGACGCACCCCACGATCGTGCGTGTCTTCGATGCCGGTGAAGACACTTTCGTGCGCGATGACGGGTTCGAAATTGTCGTGCCATACATCGTCATGGAGTACATCGACGGCAAGCAGCTCGGTCACATCATGGCCGAAGGGATGCTGCCGCCCGACAAGGTAGAGAAGTACATGAGCGGGCTCCTCACCTCGCTCGAATACTCGCACCGGGCCGGAGTCGTCCACCGCGACATTAAGCCCGCCAACGTCATGATCACCACAAGCGATGACGTCAAAGTCACCGACTTCGGTATTGCCCGCGCGATCTCCGACTCTGCTGGCACCATCGCCCAGACGACCGCGATTCTTGGCACCGCATCCTATTTCTCACCGGAACAGGCTCGCGGCGAGCAGGTCGACGGTCGCAGCGACCTCTACTCCGCCGGCGTGGTGCTCTATGAGATGCTCACCGGCCGCGTCCCGTTCCAGGGCGACTCCGCCGTGGCGGTGGCGTATCAACACGTCACGGAGCCGCCTCGTCGTCCCAGCGAGGTCAACTCGCAGATTTCTCCGGCCTTGGATGCCGTGGCCCTCAAGGCGCTCGCGAAGCGTCGTGAGGATCGATATCAGACCGCCGCGGAGTTCCGCACCGACCTGATCAACGCATTTCAAGGCGTGGCGCCAGCCTATGTGGGTGCGGCCGCTGAAGAGGAGACCCCCACGGAGCTTTTCGGTGCGGGCCCCACCTCGGTGGATGCGACGCAGTCTGCGCTCCAGAACATGAGCACCGAAGACGACCGTGCCCCGCAGGTGCAGCGTCGCCCGCCGGCGATGTGGATCTGGGCGGCGGCCGGACTCGTCCTCGCGGCGATTATTGGCGTGCTCATTTGGGTGGCGTTCCTTCCTCGCGAGGGCCAATTGCCGTCGGCGAGTGTGATCGTGCAAGACGTGGTCGGCATGAGCCAGGACGAGGCCCAGGCTTTGCTTGAAGAAGACGGCCTCGTCGTCGAGATTGAAACATCGCCGAGCGACGATGTGGACATCGACGAGGTGATGAGCCAAACACCGCCCGCTGAATCTTCCGTCCCGCACGGCAGTACGGTGACGCTCACGGTCTCGGCGGGTCCCTCGTCGGTAAACGTGCCGAACCTCTCGAACCTCACTGAGGAACAGGCCGCCGAAGCGCTCGAGAGTGCTGGGCTCACCCTGGGATCGGTGTATCGCGAGGACTCCATCAACGTTGACGAGGGCATCATTATCCGCAGTGAGCCCGGTATCGGTGCCGCTGCCGCCCCCGGCTCCAGCGTGGATATTTACGTCTCGAACGGACAGGTCACCCTGCCGAATCTCATTGGTGAAAACGTCGAAGACGCCAAGGACATCATTGGCTCGCTCGGCCTGCAGTACATCGAAGACCCGCAGAGTTGCACGGCTGAGCCCGGGTACCCGGTCACGCAGCAGTCAGTGCAGCCGGGCAAGGTAGATCAAGCATCCTCGGTGACGATCTCCTACTGCGCGGATGAGGGTCAAAACGATCCGGCTCCGCAACCGACCAATGACTTCCCGAATCCTCCGGCTGATGCCCGGGCAGACACCGATGCCAACGCGGATGCTGATGCCAGCGGCGACGAGGAACAAGACGGCGCCAGCGATGCGGGTTCTGACTCCGAGTCGGATGCAGGCTCGAACGGTGGCTTCGGCGGCCGCTAGGCGGTCGAGGTGCGCGCGGCGATCAACGACGCTTACGCGCCGCGCAAGAGCCCAGCTGCGACCGTGATGTCCTGCGTATTGGGCAGCACAATATTGGTGTCAATCCAGGGGAATACCCATGTTGCGAGCGCGTAGAGCACCGCCGCGATCAGCAGCAGGTAGACCAGCAGTTTGACCGGCCACGGTCCGGGGATTCCCCGCCAAAGCGCTCCGTACATTAGAGGTCACCTCCGGTGTCCTGGTTGTTGTTATCGCTCCTAGCGTTGACGGTATCCGCAATCTCTTCGGGCGGGCCGTCCTCACGAGGGACAAAGTCTACGAGCACCGTGTAGGCAACCTGACGCTCGAGCGCAGAGGTGTAAATCGGGTTACAGGTCTGCAGAATCATGATGCGATCGTCGCTTTCCATCTCGGGATAGCGCGGCACATCGGCAAGCACTGAAACCTCGGTCGGCGCCACATACTCACCAGACCGGTAGGTGTAGACGTACCAACCGTCAACGGTCTCGATATAGACGTTGTCACCCACGGAGAGGTCCGGCACTTCCTTGAATGCCGACCCATAACCCCAGCGGTGGCCGGCGATCACGAAGTTACCCACATCGCCTACCGGGTCGGTGCTCTCATAGGCACCCACGTATTGGTCCAGCACCCCGTGGAAGGCTGTGCCAGTGGCGATCGTACGCGAGAAGTCACCCTCCCAAGAAGGAACGTAGAGCACGGCAAACGGCACGCCCTCACCTTCAGGCATGGGACGAATCGGGATGCCGGACTCGTCGAGTTCGGCCGGTTCGATCGTCTCGTAGTCTTCTTCGAACTGTTGGCTCAGGCTCGAGCCTGCCTCGTCCTGGGCGCTACCGGTCTGAGCGTCGAAGTAGAAGTACTTCCAGCCAATGAAGAGCAGCATCAATGCGCCCACGGTCAGAAGCATTTCACCAAGAACCCCGGTGAAAGTGACCTTTCTCCGGGGTTTGGCTGCTGACCGTCGACCGCGTTGCTGGCGGGTCTTACTGTGCTGGGGTGCAGGCATAGCGGTCATTGTATGTGGTTAGACTTAAATCATGCCCAAGGAGACAGCTTCAACCCCTGCCGACAACGAGTTTGACGAGTCACTCGAAGAGGACCAGGCGGAGACCACCGATTTAGATGACGTTGATGACGAATCGGTGGTCGACTTAGTAGACCGTGATGACGCCTCTGACTCTGACGTGGAGGCGAACGACGTGGAGGCGAACGACGAGGATGCGGACGACGAGAAAGTCGAGGCCGCCGCCGCTCCGGCAAAGCTCAGTGAAAAGGAACGCATCAAGCGCTCCAAGGAGATTGCCGCAAAGGCAAAGGGCAAGACCCCTAAGAAGGGAAAGGCTACGCCCAAGCGCAATGCCAAGTCGCGTAAGGAAGCGGCTGAGGCAGAAGCTCGCGCTGGGATGACGAAGGAGCAGCTGCGCGCATCCGGAACCAAGAAGCGCCCTTCGGATGCGAACCCGGTGTGGTTCAAGCCGATCATGTTCGGCTTCCTGATCCTCGGCTTCTTGTGGATCATTGTCTACTACCTGTCCAGCGGTTTCTTGCCGGTGCGCACCCTCGGTGACTGGAACATCCTCGTCGGCTTCGGAATCGCGCTGGTTGGATTCTTAATGATGACGAACTGGAAATAGCCGGCACCGCGCATCCGACACCGCGCATCCGGGTCGAATTACACGCGTGTAGTTCTCCCCAGGTGTGAATAACCCTGTGGATAACTTTCCACAGGGTTATTTTTATGCGCAGTCAACAGCGCTGAGAACTACAGGAGCGCGCCCACTGCCGGCGGAATCGCCACGCAGAGCACTCCTACGAGAATCTGCAACCAGATTCCCGCGGTCCGCTTTCTTGCTTTGCCGAGGTCGGTCAGGGTAAGCCAGCCGCAGAGGGCACCGATGACGAGGCCGCCGAGGTGTGCTTCCCACGAGATTCCTGGGTTGATGAACGCCATGACCACGTTGATACCGATCAACACAAACATCGGTGTCATGTCTTGCCGTTGCTGGCGAAGTACAATGAACCAGGCACCGAAGAGGCCAAATACCGCTCCGGATGCGCCGACGACCGCGGTATCGGGCGAGATGAGCGCTACGGCGAGGGAGCCGCCGAGCGCGGACACGATCCACAGCAGCAAGAACCTGCCGGAGCCGAGGAGCGGTTCGAGTGCCCGGCCGAAGATCCAGAGGGTGAGCGCATTCATCAGGAAATGCATGAGTGAGCCGTGCAGGAATGCCGAGGTGAGCATCCGCCAAGGCTCAAATGCAATCGCGCCACTCGGCAGGTGATGCTGCATGTCGGTGTACTGCGGTGAGTACGTAAACAGTTCGTCGAAGACGGGCATCCCCGCCGAGCGAGTGAGCCACTGCAGCACCCCCATCACGGCGATAATGCCGATCAGCGTGTAGGTGACTGGGGAGTCATTGCCAACGAATCGCGACTTCAGTGTGCGCTTGGGTCGCTGGCTTTTTACCCGAGCGCGGCCCTCGGCCATGCATTCGGGACAGATAACCCCGACCGGCGCCTGTGTCTGGCAGTCCGGACAAATCGTGCGGCCACATCGTTGGCAGAGTACAAAACTCTGTCGATCCCGGTGGCGGTAGCAGTAGTTGTTCGAATCGTGGACCGGGCCGGTCGGGGTTGTCATGTGTGTTGCGGGTGCCTTAGTTCGATTCTTCGTCGTTGAACGCTACGTCCACCGACTCAATGATGACGTCATCAAGCGGACGGTCACGGCCATCCTTCTCAACGCCTTCGATCGCGTCGACAACGCGCTTCGAGTCCTCGTCAGCAACCTCTCCGAAGATGGTGTGCTTGCCCTGCAACCAGGAGGTTGCAGCCGTGGTGATGAAGAACTGCGAACCGTTGGTGCCGCGACCCGCCATCTTGCCCGCGTTGGCCATTGCCAGAACGTAGGGCTCGTTGAAGTTCAGTTCGGGGTGAATCTCATCGTCAAACACAAAGCCCGGACCGCCGCTGCCGGTACCGGTGCGGTCGCCACCCTGCAGCATGAAGTCGCTGATGATGCGGTGGAAGATCACACCCGAGTAGAAGGGCTCCTGCTTCTTCGCGCCGGTCTCGGGGTCGGTCCACTCGAGTTCACCGGTCGCGAGACCAGTGATGATCTTCACGGTGTTCGGTGCGTGGTTACCGAAGAGATTGAGTTTGATGTCGCCTTTATTGGTGTGCAGTGTCATGACTGCCGTCGCGTTACTCATGCTGGATATCCTTTCACAGCTGGGCGCATCTTCCCCGGTAGTTCACTGCAGGCGAGTTTCAGGATTCGTGCAAAGCTTCGTGAGAGGATCGCTAGCTGTAACCCTGGACATCATTTTTAGTAGTCGCCGGAGGTAGCAATGGGACTTTCAAGGAAGAACAAGCGCAAGCTCAACCGTCTCCGTCGAGACGCGGACAAGCTTTGGGCAGAGCAGCAGACCGTGTTCGCAAAGGCTCGTGAGCTTTCGAGCCGGGCGGGCGAATCGGCTCGTGACTACGCGGACGCCGAGGTGATCCCCGCTGTGCGTAAGACGGTCGACACGAACGTGCGCCCCGCTTTCGAGCGCGGTGTCGAATCGGGTCGCCACGCGCTCCACACGGTCGAGAAGAACCTGCAGCGCAACGTGATTCCTGCAATTGCCGGAGCTGGCGGCAACGTCACCGGCGCTGTGCGCGAGTTCATGGACTCAAATAAGACCGTCCAGCAGGTCCAGTCGCGCGGGAACGAGTTCGCGAAGGAAGCATCCAAGCGCGTTGAGAAGCTGCAGAAGCAGCTCGCGAAGGAACAGAAGAAGAAGCAGAAGTCGGGCCCCGGCGTCGGTGGCTGGTTCGCGATCGGTGCGGGCGTTGCCGCACTCGCAGCCGTGGGTTACGCCCTGTGGCAGACCTTCCGCGCCGATGACGACCTGTGGATCGCTGACGAAGAGCTCGACGCTCCCGTCGAGACGGTTACCCACAACAGCTAGTCGCACCGCTCGGCACCGTGCCGAGTCAAAAGGATGCGTGCCCCGGTTCTCGGAGTACGCATCCTTTTTGCGCGGGCGCGATTAGCCCCGGCGCTTGCTGAGCTTCTCGAGGTGACCATTACGCGGCCGCTCGTGGTACAGCCGCATTGCGACTTTCACCAGCGACACCGTCTGCAGTGTCTTCACTTCTGCGAGGTCAAACCACTTCGCTTCGTCGGTCGTGCCATCAACCTCACTGCGAAGCTCTCCCCCCGTGACGCTCGCGAGGTAGACAATGCGCACGTTCTGTAGCGGCGCCTCCCCCGGCTTTCCCGCACGACGTCGGTTGCGGGCATTGACCACAATCGAGTCCACGCCGAGCATCTGATCGATCGACGCTTCGTAGCCGGTTTCTTCGTGAATTTCACGGATCGCCGCATCGTAGGGGTCTTCACCCGCCTCGACACCGCCGCCCGGAAGCGTCCAGCCGGATCGGCCGCGAGCGTTCCAGTGCGCGAGCAGAATCTGCTTGTCGCGCACGATCACCCCGTAAGCACCGACACGGAATCGCACTTCGACTCCTTTCGGGGAACGGACGGGTGGACAATTGCTCTAGTGTACGCCGGGACTACCTGCGCATTGCCTTGCGCGCCAGCCAGTTCCCTAAGAACTGCACGAGCTGCACCACGATGATGATGATGATCACGGCCGCCCAGGTCACCCAGGGGTTGAACTGGCGATAACCGTATTGGATCGCGAAGTTTCCAAGACCCTCGCCACCGACATAACCGGCGACCGCCGACATGTCGATCACCGCGACGAAGGCGTAGGTGTAGCCAAGGATGAGCGGTCCGAGACCCTCGGGGATGACCACGGTCACAAGCGTGCGGAACCGTCCAGCCCCGCTCGCACGCGCAGCCTCAACCACACCCGCGGGGACGGTCACGAGCGCTTGCTCCACGAGCCGGGAAATCCCGAAGGTCGCAGCAAAGGTCATCGCGAAGATCGCCATCTGGTTACCGATACCGATACCGATGATCGCGCGGGCGAAGGGCTGTAGGGCGGCCAGCAGAATAATGAACGGGATCGGTCTGAAGACGTTCACGATCACATTGAGCACGTTGAACACGAACTTGTTCTCGAGGATGTTCCCGGCACGCGTCGCGTAGAGCGCGACGCCAAGCACGAGGCCGAGGATGCCGCCGAGTAGCATCGCCATTGCGACCAGCATGAGCGTGGTGGCGAGCTCTCCCGGCAGTTGCGGCAAGAGGTCGATAAGACGGTCGATTTGCTCTTCCATTAGTGATTCGCCTCCTCGAGCGTCGTAACCTTGGCGATCTGCGAAACCTGCGCGATCGACTCGCGGACCTGCGCATCCTCACCGATGAGTTCAAAAGTGAGGTGCCCGAATGCGCGACCCGAGACCTCGTTCATGCCGCCGTACACGAGCTGTGCGTTCGTGCCGGGGGCGAGGAGCCGGCGAAGCACCTCGTGCTGCGCAGTCTGCTCGTCATTCACCGTGACCGTCGCGAGGGTGCCGCGGTGTCGGATGCGCAGGTCGGCAAGTTCGCGCTCGCCCGGAATTCCGGGGATGATCGTGGAGACGAAACGCTGCGTGGCCGGATGCTGCGGGGTTGCAAAGATATTGAAGACCTCGCCCTGTTCGACGACCCGGCCCTTTTCCATGACCGCGACGTGCGAGGCGATGCGCTTGATCACATCCATCTCGTGGGTGATCACCACGATCGTGATGCCCAGCTCGCGATTGACTCGCTGCAAGAGATCGAGGACATCCGAGGTGGTTTGGGGATCGAGCGCGCTGGTGGATTCATCGGCGAGCAGAATTTTCGGGGAAGTCGACAGCGCCCGGGCAATGCCGACGCGCTGCTTCTGGCCGCCCGAGAGCTGGTCGGGGTAGGCACGTGCCTTATCGGCAAGACCCACGAACTCGAGCAGTTCCGCGACGCGTGCTGCCCGATCCTCTTTCGGATAATTCGCAACATTGAGCGGGAACTCGACGTTGCCCGCGACGTTGCGGGAGTTGAAGAGGTTGAACTGCTGGAAGATCATGCCAATGTCGGTACGTACCCGCTGCAGTTTCGTTTCGGGAAGCTGCGTGATGTCGGTGCCATCCACCTCGATCACGCCAGAGGTTGCGGGCTCCAGGGCATTGATGAGGCGAACGAGTGTGGATTTCCCCGCACCCGAGTAGCCAATGACGCCAAAGACGCCGCCCTGCTCGATGTCGAGTGAGACGCCGTCGACCGCACGGATCGGTTCGCCACCTCGCTTCACGGACGGGTATTCCTTCACCACGTCGCGCATTGAGATCATTGCCATTGGCATTCCTTTCCGTGACGGGCCCTCGTCAATAACGGACACGCACCCGGTAGCCGATCGGCGCCGGGTGCGTGTCCATTATTCCTGGTTCTGCGGATTAACCCGCGTTTTGGGCTTCCTGAATCTCTTGCAACTGAGCGGCAAGATCTTCAGCGGGGATCACGAGCATCTCTGCCGTGCCGCCAGAGGACGCGATTACGCCCTGCTGGACCTCTTCGTTGTTCTGGTAGATCTCAACGATCTGCAGCAGCGTCTCGTTGTCCTTGTCCTCGTCGCGAACGGCGAAGACGTTGACGTAGCCGAGTGCCGCGGGGTCGCTCGGGTCGTCCTGCGCAATCGCGTCCTCGGCGGTGAGGCCCGCGTCGGTGACGAAGTCGTTGTTGATGATGCCAGCATCGAGGTCGGGCAGCGAGGCGGGAATCAGGTCGGCGTTGAATACCTCAACGGTCACGCGCGATTCTTCCGCGATGATGTCGTCCACGGTGGAGTACGGGCTGCCGCCGTCTTCGAGCGCGATCAGACCGGCGGACTGCAATACGAGCAGACCGCGGGCGAGGTTTGTGGTGTCATTCGGGACGCCGACTACGCCGCCATCGGGGATTGCATCCACCGAATCGTGCTTGTCGGAGTAGAGCCCGAGCGGGTAGATCGCTGTCGAACCGATCGTCGTCAGGGTATCGCCGGAAGCGTTGTTGTGCTCGGCCAGGTAAATGACGTGCTGGAACTGGTTGATGTCGAGCTCGCCGGCGCTGAGGGCGGGGTTCGGCTGGTTGTAGTCGCCGAAGTCCACGATCTCGAGGTCAATGCCCTCGGCCTCGACGGCGGCTTCGAATGTCTCCCAGTAGGGTTCGGATGCGCCAACGACGCCGAGCGTGACGGTGTCATCGGAGCCGCTCGAGCAAGCCGCGAGGCTTCCGACAAGCGCAAGTGCACCGGCGGTCGCCAGCACCTTCGTAATGCGTGCCATGGTGAGGTTCCTCTCAATAATTCGACGCGCGTCATATTGGCGTCATACACGTACGAGCCTAGAGATTATGAGGGAACTCACACGAATTCTGATTCACACCGCGTAACATTCGCCAGATGTCGACGCAATCCGCAGCTCTTCAAGGACGAACCCTGCTCATCTCCGGCGGCAGTCGAGGCATCGGTCTGTCGATCGCACTGCGCGCCGCTGCCGACGGCGCGAACGTGGCGGTTCTCGCAAAAACTGCGGAACCACATCCGACCCTCGAGGGCACGGTGTACACCGCCGCGGAGGCAATCGAGGATGCCGGCGGCAAGGCGCTGCCGATCGTTGGCGACGTAAGGGATGAAGCGAGCATCCGGGATGCGGTGGCGCAGACCGTCTCCGAGTTCGGCGGCATCGATGTGGTTATCAACAATGCCTCCGCGATCAATCTCACTTCGTCCGCCGAGATCGACATGAAGCGCTACGACCTGATGCATCAGATCAATACGCGCGGCACCTTCCTTCTGACCCGCACCGCGCTGCCGCACCTGCGAGAGTCTGCCGACCCGCGCATCCTGAGCCTCTCGCCGCCGCTCAATCTCGAAGAGAAATGGCTCGGCGCGTACCCCGCGTACATGCTCGCGAAATACGGAATGACGCTCGCAACTCTCGGGATTGGCGCCGAGACGGGTATTCCGGCCGCGTGCCTCTGGCCACGGACCACGATTCAGACTGCGGCGGTCCAGAACGTGCTCGGGGGTGACGAGGTATTTCGTCGGTCGCGCTCGCCGGAGATCTACGCGGATGCGGCGCACGTGCTACTGACCGGGTCACCAGCGGCAATGGCCGGTCAGACGCTGCTGTGTGAAGACGTCCTCGCGGGCGAAGGCGTGACCGACCTGTCGAAATACTCGCCCGGCGTTCCCGAGTTTGAGCTCTATCCGGATGCGTTCGTGTAGCGGCAGGGCGCGTCACTCTCAACCTAAACTCCGACAGAAATCCCGCGGGTATCGGTGTCGGACCGAGCTGCAGGCTCTGAAACGACGACCGCATCCGGGTCCCGCTTGTGCGCGCCGATCGTGAACACCAACACGAGCGCGACCAAGGTCAGAATGCCGCCGGCGACGAACGGGAAGCGCACCGCATCCTCAACCGTGCCGAACACCGACTGGCCAATTCCAAACGCGGTGAGGAACAGCGCGGTACCGATTGCGCCCGCGAGTTGCTGCAGTGTGTTTACGATCGCGGAGCCGTGGCCGTACATTTCGCGCGAGAGTGACCCGAGCGAGTGCGTCATAAGGGATGACATCACCAGCGCCATGCCCGCACCAAAGACGGTGTGGAAGGTGATGACCATCCACACGGCGGTATCGGCGCCGGAGGTCGCGAGTCCCCACTGCCCAATTGCGAGGAGGAATCCGCCGGGAATCACCAGCGGACGCGGACCAACCCGGTCATAAATGCGACCTGCGATCGGCGCGATGATGGCCTGGATGAGACCACCCGGCAGCAGCGCGAGGCCCACGGTCGCGGGGTTGAGGCCGAGACCGTTTTCGAGATACACGGGCAGCACGACAACTGAACCGAGCATCGTCGCGAAGGCGATCGCGATCACGATCAGGCTGCGGCTGAAGGTGCCGTTCTTGAACGGTGCGAGGTTGAGCAGCGGTGCGCCACCGGAACGCGCGAGCGAGTTTTGTCGAATAACGAAGATCGCGAGTGCAATAACGCCGACCACGAGTCCGATAACGGGCAGGTAATTGCCCGCGCCGATTTCGGAAATCGTCGAGATTCCATAGACGAACCCACCGAAACCGATGACGGAGAGCAGGATCGAGACGGCGTCGAGCCCACCAGCGGGCCGTCCCTTACCACTCGGAATTGCGGCAAGCGCGACGAAGAATGCGAGCACCGCGAACACGAGCATGCCCCAGAACAGGGTGTGCCACGAGAATGCGTTGATGATGATGCCGGCGACAGTCGGTCCGATCGCGGGTCCCACCGAGATCACGACTGCGTTGAGCCCCATGATCGAGCCTCGGTGTTGCGCAGGGACAAGTCGCAGCGTCGTGGTCATGAGCAGCGGCATGATGATCGCCGTGCCGAATGCCTGCACGACACGAGCGATGAGCATTGCCAAGAAGTTGGTGGAGAGCGCTGCGATGAGCGAGCCCACGGCGAATAGTAGGAGCGCGGCGAGCAGTAGGTTGCGCGTGCTGAATCGCTGCATGAGATAGCCGGTCAGTGGGATACAGATGGCCATCGTGAGCAGGAACCCGGTCGTAAACCAACCCGCGGTTGCGGCGGTAATCGAGAAGTCGACCATGAGCGATGGCAACGCAACCGTGAGCACGGTTTCGTTCAGGATCATCACGAAGGCGGCGACAGCGAGGGTGCCAATGATGGCAACGAGTCTGCCCGGTGAGTAAACCGAAGTGTTCTCGGTCTGGGTCATGGAAGTTTTCCTCTTTCAAAATTTGCGAACGATCTACTATGGCACACTGTGCCATGTTGGCGTAAGCTGCCATTAGCAATTTCTCGAAATTCTTGGAAACGGACCGTGAAATAATGGCCGCCATGACCAACGAGGCACGCTCACTAGTCGAGCGACGCCGCGATCAAACTCGCGTCGAGATTCACCTTGCCGCGCTGACCCTCTTTGAACAGCAGGGGGTGGATGCGACCACGGTCGCCGAAATTGCTGCGGAAGCCGGTATCTCTTCGCGCACGTTCTTCCGCTATTTCGATAACAAGGAACACGCAGGGATACCCGGCCAAGAGAGCCTGCGGAAGCGAATCACAGCCTTTGTGCCGTCCGAGGGGTCACCCAACAGCCTCCTGCAACAGATCGAGGCAGTGTTCGAGGAAGAGATCCTCACCGCAGCCGAGCGAAACGATGACTCCAGACGTGTCGCTCGCTTGTTTGCGGCCGAGCCAGCACTCCTGGAGGCGGCAGCGGCCCAATTGCAGCGAGTTTCCAAGGCCCTGCAGGCAGTGCTCCTCGAACACTGCCCATCGCTCCGGCGATCAACGACGCTGTTGATCACCGATTTAGCGATCACGACCTGGCACACGAGCTGGGAGACCCTCGGCGAGCGCATTCGCGCGGGCCAAGACATCACGCCGATCGAAAACTACCGCGAGCACTGCCGGATGCTGCGGGAGATTACGCGGTAGCCTCGTACTGCCGCGCCCCGCCCCTAATGCCAGCGAAACGATACGGTGCCTTAGTCACGCGAGGGGTCTCAACATCCTCCGAGCTCGGCAGCACGGTTTCGTGCAGTTCCGCGTATTCCTCGAAGGTGATCGTGTTGCGCGCCGCCAGCTCAGTCTGAATCGGCTCGACGTAGATGTGCTCGCGATAGTCCGCGCGCACTACTCCGGTGAAGTACTCGCCGGTGCTGCCGGAGCCGTAGCTGAAGAAGCCGATGCGCTTGCCCGCGAGCTCCTCGTCGTGGTGCAGCAGCGAGGTCAGCGCTGAGTAGATCGAGGCCCCGTAGGTGTTCCCGAGTTCACGGTTGTAGATGAAGCTCGGCTCGAGGGTGTCTTCCGAAAGCGCGGTGCCCGCGTACTTGGCCAGCTCGCGGTGGCCCTTGCGCGCCATTTTTGTGAAGGGCTGGTGGTAGAGGAAGCGGTCGATCTCCTCGATGGCGTGGCCACCGTTGGCGAGGTAGTCATCCCAGGATCCGGTCAGCGCGTCCAGGTAGGCCTTGAGCGAAAGCGCGCCATCAACAACTGCGGTGGTGGAGTCATTCGGGCGCCAAAAGTCGTCGACATCCGCGCTGAACATCCCCGTCTCAGGCTCAATCTCGACCAGTGCGGGGTTCGCTGAAACGAGCATCGCAATTGCACCGGCGCCCTGCGTGGGTTCGCCCGAGCCGCCTAGCTCGTACTTCGCGATATCGCTCATCACCACGAGCACCTTCGCCTCGGGATTGCGAGCAATCACGCCGAGCGCCGACTGCAGCGCGACGGTACCCGCGTAGCAAGCCTGCTTCACCTCGGCCACCCGCATGGCAGAGGGCAGCCCCAGCAGGCCGTGGATGAACATCCCACCCGACTTCGACTGGTCGACACCGGTTTCGGTCGCGAACAGCAGCGAGCGGATGCCTTCGGTCCCGGTCCGTTCGAGCAATCGCGCGGCCGCGGTGGCACCCATGGTGACGACATCTTCATCCGCCGCGGGAACGCTCATGCGAGTCTGGCCGAGGCCGATCTCGTACTTCGCGGGATCAACCCCGCGGACTTCGGCCAGTGCTGCCAGATCGAGCACGTCGTGCGTGGTCACGAGCTCGATGTCGTGAATACCAATGCCAGTCATAGTTATTTCCTTTCACCGCGCTCGAGCTGCACGTGTGACCGCATCAGCTCGCCGGGATTCGTCTGCGCGGCGAGCAATGACAGCTCCCCACAAAGCACGGTCGCGGCAATCATGGCCGCGAGCCTGCGTGCATTAGCGCCGGGTTCACGCTCCTCGCGGCAACCCAACTTGTCCAATGCTTCGTTAACGTGATCGAGGTGCTTCCCATTCCCGACCGTGCCGACGATCAGGTGCGGGAGCGAGCACGAGAAATAGAGCCCATCTTCGCGGTTCTCGGCGTACACGATGCCCTGCGAGCCCTCGACGATATTCGCCGCATCCTGCCCGGTCGCGAGATAGAACGCGAGCAGCATATTCGCGAAGTGCGCATTCGCGGAGCGCAATGCCCCCGCGATGGTGGATCCCACGAGGTTCTTACGCACCACGATGTCAGTGATTTGCTGGGCGGTGCTGCGCAGTTTCGATTCGACGATGTCGTGTGGGATGAGGATTTCAGCGACTACGCGCTTGCCACGGCCGAGCACGCCGTTGACCGCGGTGGCTTTCTTGTCGGAGCAGAAGTTGCCGGAGACCGAGCCGTATTCGAGCCCGAGATCCCAAGACAGGATGAGGTTCATGAGCGAGTCGGCAGCCTGGGTCACCATATTGTGGCCCGAGGCGTCACCGGTGGTGAATGCGAACCGAATGAACAGCAGGTTCCCGACGATTTCCTCGTGCACCTCGATGAGCTTCGCGAAGCGGCTCTGGGCGCTGACGACCTCGTGCAACTCGGCCACTCGTTCGCGGATGCTCGCCATCGCCTCATAGGCGTGCGCCGCATCGCGCGCGGTAAAGAGGGAGGAGCGAGTCATCCGTTCGTCGACGACGGTGGCGCGGATGCCGCCTTCAACGAGACGCGAGATTCGGGCACCACGACCGACCGAGGGCCACAGTGGTGTCTCATAGGTCGCGAGGGGCACCTTGATTTCCTCATTGATCGCGTTGCCGCTGATGCGCAGCGGTCCGACCCAGCTCGAGGGAATACCGGTCACGAATTGGTCGTGCTTGCTCATCGTTCCTCCTGATTAAGCGGGCCACCGGCACTCCGGTCCGGCAAGCCACGAACCTCGCTGCGGCGCGCGATCCCGGCAATGTCGATGCCACGCAGGGTGGCGAATTCGCGCGCGCCGCCGCGCACGAGCAGGTCTGTCGTGGCGAGTTCGGCCGGTGTCGCGGCGCCGACCATGGCGTGCAGCTGCCGCAGCTGCTCGACCCAGCGTTGGATTTCCGCCGTGAGCGACTCGGCCGTGCCTTCGAGTGCGGGAAGCAGGAAGGGCCCGGCGATCCCGACAGCGCGGGCACCGAGCGCGAGTGCCTTCAGCACGTCGAGGGGATGCCGGATCCCACCGGAGGCGAGCAGGTTCGGGAAGTCTGCCGGGGCATCCAGCAGGCAGGCGACCGCGGACTGGCCGAAACTGCCGAGATAACCAAACGCATCCCCGCCCCGCGCGCTCTCGATACGGGCAAAGTTTGTGCCGCCCGATCCGGAAACATCCGCAATCTGCACGCCAACCTCGCGGAGCTGCGTGAGGGTGCGGCGGCTCAGGCCGAAGCCCACTTCTTTGACAATCACCGGCACCTCGGTCGCGGCCACGGTCGCCTCCACGCCCCGCAACCAGCTCGAGAACTCCCGGCTGCCCTCGGGCATCACGGTCTCTTGCACGACGTTGAGATGCAGCTGCAGCGCGTTCGCCTCGAGCAGGTCGACCGCGCGCTGGCCGTGATCTGCCGGCCGGCCTGCGCCGACGTTTGCCATCACAAAGCCCTCGGGGTTTTCCTCACGAATGACGCGGAAGCTCGCGGCGGTCGAAGGGTCGTCGAGGGCGATCCCCACCGAACCGGATGCCATGGGTAGGCCGGTTACTTGGGCCGCGATCGCCAGGGAGCGATTGACGCGCATGGCGGTATCGGCTCCGCCGGTCATCCCGTTGATGTAGATCGGCACCGGCCAGGACCACTCACCAACCCGGGTCGCCAAATTGACGGCGGCCACATCGATGCCGTCCAGTGCGTGATGCAGAAATTCGAGGTCATCAAATTCGTTGCGACCGGGAGTTTCGCGACGCTGATCGGCGGCGAGTCGGATATGGTCTTCCTTCCGTGCCGCTGCGCTTGAGTGTGCTTGCGCGTCTTCGCTAACCATTCGCAACAGCTCCGCCCGATTCGCCAACGGCCGGATAGACCCCGAGACGGAGTCGACGGATGCCGGCAGCATCCCATTCGCTCAAGATCGCGTCATTGTCGGAGTCCGGACCGGCAAACACGATCCCACAGTCCCCGCCGCCAGCGCCCGAAGGTTTTGCCGCGGCGCCGTGTGATTCCGCGATCTCGCACAGGGCACGCAGCTTTTCGGTCTCAATCTGAATCCCGGTGTTCGTCCCGAGACGCTGCAAGAGCAGCCGCGCGGCACGAACAAGCTCGAGCGTGCGCGACTCATTGTGCTCCTGCATGGCCGACACCAGCGCATCCACAATCCCGCGGCTCTCCTCGAGAAAATTCTCGTGACTCGTGGAGGACGCGGGGGTCTGCTTCTCGACCCCGTTCACGAGTCGCTCGGTGGATGCGGGCGACCCGGTCCAGCCTACGAGCAATTCGAGAGTTTCTGGTTCCGGGAGTTGGGTGACACTAAAGGTCGCCCACCCGGATGAATCCAGGCTCTCGCACACCGTGTCATTGCGCTCAAGATCCTGGAGGAGCCGGTCCCGATCCGGCGAGGTATAGCGAATCCAGCCACCGAAAGTGCTTGCGGCCAGGTCCCCGCCCGAAGAGCGCGGTGAGACCCGCGCCGTGGACAAAAGTGCGAGTTTGAAACGGTCCGTGGGCGTGAGACCGAGCCCGTAGAACTCGTTGATCGCAGCAATTGTCGCGACGACAACGGCGGCCGAGGAACCGAGTCCAAACTTTCGACCGCTCGAGTCGTCGAGTTCGCTCTCGATATGCAGGTCGAAGTAGAGCGGTTCGTGACCGCGTTCGCTGCGCAGTCGCTCGGTGAGCGCAATTGCCGCCATGACGTAGTCGAAGGGTCGGTGCTCGAGCTGGATGCTGTCGTCATCATCCCGGCGCCACACCACCGGCATTCGTCCGTACTCGCTCGAGAACACACGGCCCACGTCATCGCTCGGCGTGAGCTTGACCGTGAGGACGCGATCCACCGCAACGATGACGGAGGGTTCGCCAGGTTCGACGACCGCGTATTCGCCAGCGATATAGAGCTTTCCGGGAGCCTTGGTCTCGATCACAGGGCGTCACTATCCGAAAGTAACGCCGCACCCGGCCCCGGTGCCATGACCCGCACGGTGCCGAACTCGGCAAGTGACTGAGCCACCGCATCCGCGTCTTCGGGGCGTGCGATTGCGACGACGTTGGGGCCCGCATCCGCCGTACCGTAGGTCTCTAGGCCTGCGTCTCGGAGCTCGCGAATGCGGTCGAAAATGGCGACGCTTTGCGGCGCGAGGTAGCGAATTGGCGGGTCGCAGGCCTGAATTGTCGCGTGCATCCGGAGCGCGTTCGTTTCGGTGATCCGACCGATTCGGGTGAAGTCTTGATCGGCGCAGGCGCTGATCATCGAGTCAAGCGCGAGTTCCGTTGAGGTCACCCAGGCGTCGTGAAACGGCGAGGTGAGTACGGTGCGTTTCATCGCTTCCCGGCTGGAGATCTCCTTGCCCCCCGCATCCACCACCACAACGATCATGCGCATATCGGGTGCGTCAATCGGTTCCGCTACCGAGGTCACATCATCGCCCGCGCGCCAGACGGCAAAGTGCGGAATGACCGAGCGCGTTGCCGAGCCGGAGCCGCGGCGCGCGAGTCGGCTTACCTCGGCGGGATCCAACGGCAGTCCGTAGGCCATGGACGCGGCCAGCGCCAGCGCGGCGAATCCTGAGGCGGAGGATGCAAGGCCCGCGGCCGTGGGGACCTCGTTGCGTGAGCGTACGGCGGCGAAATCGGTGCTGCCGGAGCGTTCGCGAACGATGTCGAGAAATTTCTGGACGCGGCGCAGCGACTCGCCAGTTGCGGCTTCCTCGTTGAGCTGGAAGGTATCAGCCTCGGCCGCCGGCATCCGTTCTACCGTCGTGGTGGTCGGGAAGTCATCGAGGGTCATCGACATGCTGCCGGTCAAAGGCAGCATGAGCGTCGAATCGCGCTTTCCCCAGTACTTCACGAGTGCGATATTGGGATACGCGCGAGCCGTGGCCGTGGTCATCGAGTTGCCTCCAGGGTCATGGTCCAGACGTCAGCCGCACCCGCTGTGCGCATTGCCGCAGCGAGATCTTCGGTTGCTTCTGGCGATGCCGCGAGTGCAATGATGCAACCGCCAAGCCCGCCGCCCGTCAGTTTAGCCCCCGCGGCACCCGCGTCGCGGGCGGCGGTCACGAGGTCATTGAGTTCGGGCGAACTCACGTCGATTTCCGTGAGGAGGCCGTGGGCTTCATTTAAGAGTGCGCCGAGGGCTTCCGTGTCGCCATCGGCCAGTGCGACACGGGATGCTTCGGTGAGTTCTCCGAGTCGCTGGACGGCCGTGGTTGCCATCTCGCGATCGAGTTCGTGGAGGGCCCGGACTCCGGCGAGCGCCTGCGCCGTAAAGCTCGGCAGGCCGGTGTCGGCGATCACGAAGCCGAAGGGTGCGCCCACTTCGATGCCGCTCGCTTCACCACGCTGAAAATACACCGGATGCTCGGAAATTACGGTGCGCGCGTCGAGTCCGCTCGGGGTGCCGTGCGCGACGCGTTCCGCGGCCTGGATGAGTTCGTAGCGCTCATCCATGGTCCACGGCAGTCCCGCGACACTTGCCGCGGCATTCACGATCGCACCCGCCACTGCCGCGGAGGACCCAAGGCCGCGACCCACTGGTACCGAACTGCGAATGGTGACACCAACCCGGCCCTTGTCAAACCCGGCAGCCTCGGTCACGGCCTGCACGGCCGCGAGCACCGGGGCCACTTCTTCCGGTGCCACGTCGGAGAGCCCGACATAGAGATCGCTGTCAATTCGCGCGCGGTCAAACAGCCGCAAGGTGACACTCGCTTCGACGCTATTTACCGGCAGCGCGATCGCCGGTTGCCCGTAGACGACGGAATGCTCGCCAATAAGAATTACCTTGCCGTGGACACGACCTTCACCCTCCGCACGCACCGCGGGGGCGTCGGAGAGCCGGAGTGCTGCAGTGTGAAAGGGATTCGACGGGACGAGGTGATTCATACCGGTTTATGCGTGTCGCTGGCTAGCTGTCATTCGAAAGGGGATCCATCGGTCAGGTCTGTGCTCATTGGTGCACTGTAGACGCACCAGGTGTCGCACTCGGACGTAATGAAACACGCGGACGGGCACAGCCCATCCGCGCACGGTTAGGGAACCACTTTACCGTGTGATCGGCGCCCGCGGTACCCGTTGTGCCTTCGGCGTACGGTGCGGAATGTCGAACGTGCGTCACTTCGGGTCGCTAGCCTCGCGGCATGCCCACTCCCGAATTCATCCTGCGTTTGCGCGAAAAAATCGGTCACGATCCGCTTTGGCTGATCGGCTGCACGGCGGTCGTCGTCAGGCCGCATCGGCCGGATGCGCTTGGTCGCGAGGATGCTCTCGCCGCCGCTGCGCAAAGCTCGAGTATGCGCGCTGCGAGCGCGCCGATGGTGGGATCCAACCGGTCGCTGGTAGACCTCGAACCATGGTCGGCGGTGGAATCGGGTGCCGGATTTGAATCGGATACGGGGTCGGAAGACGTACTGCTCGTTCGTCGCAGCGACGATGGGCTCTGGGCCCCGGTGACCGGAATCGTTGACCCGGGCGAGCATCCTGCCGTTGCCGCGGTGCGCGAAGCCTTCGAAGAAACCCTGGTCGAGTGTGAAATTGAGCGGATGGCGCAGGTGCACGTCACGGCTCCGGTCACCCACCCGAACGGCGATATCGCGCAGTACACCGGGCTGGTGTTTCGCTGCGGGTATGTGGCCGGGACGCCCGGCGCCGGTGATGACGAGGCTGCGGATGCGCGCTGGTGGCAGGCCTCGGCGTTGCCGCCAATGCGTGAAGTGCACCGCGGGGCTATACGTGCGGCGCTTCGAGCGGATCCCCTATGCGAATTGCTCGACGGGGACCGGGTTATTCCAGTTTCCGGGCCAACCTCCGGCCCAGCCGCCTGATTTTCTGGCCGGGGCTGAACTTTCGCCGCGGACTGAACTCCCGCCGCGGCCTGAACTTTCGGCGCGGGGCTGAAATATTTGGCGTACCCGTGCCGCTTTGAGGGTATATGCCCTCATATGCGCTCCCGCACGCCAAATCTGGCAGCGTCTCGGCGCAGGGTCGGCGCAGGGTCGGCGAGGGACACCCAGCAGCTAATTCTTTCGGCCGCCAAACAGGCGCTCAACCGGGATACTGCCGTCAGTCCACGGCGTGAGCACCCACACCACGAGGTAGGCGCCAACCCCGAGGACCGGCAATAAGAAGGAAATCAGCACGAGTAGCCGAACGAGCCAGACGTTCAGTCCGGATGTTTCGGCAAGGCCACCCGCGATACCACCGAAAACTCGTTGCGGGCCGCGGCGGAATCGAATTTTACGAATGGAATCAAATACGCTGCTCATGTCCGTGAC
The DNA here is from genome assembly GCF_052090685.1 of Gulosibacter sp. Classification (NCBI taxonomy): domain Bacteria; kingdom Bacillati; phylum Actinomycetota; class Actinomycetes; order Micrococcales; family Microbacteriaceae; genus Gulosibacter; species Gulosibacter sp. The sequence goes on from NZ_JBQDBE010000006.1 coordinate 39,807, forward strand.
GATACGCTCGCAGGTTGGCAAGGTGCCCTATTTTGTGGCCCCGCTCTCTGTGGCCCCACTCTCACTGGCACCGCTCTCGGCATCCCCAAGGCGCCAAGCGCCCGCGGCATGCTGCTGATTCCAGAAGTCGGCGAAGCGGCCGCCCGCGGCAAGCAACTCCGCGATTGTCCCGTCCTCGACCACACGACCCGAGTCGAGGAAGAGCACGCGGTCCGCAGCCCGAATTGAGCTGAGTCGGTGCGCGACGATTACGCGCGTGCGCGGAGTTGGGTCGTCCGCGAGCGCAGCGGCCACGGCCACTTCGTTCTCGCTGTCGAGCGCACTGGTCGCTTCATCCACCAGAAGTATCGGTGCGGGTTTCAAAAGCGCTCGAGCAATCGACACCCGCTGCCGCTCACCCCCGGAGAGCGTCGAACCCGCTTCGCCGACCCGCGCATCCAACCCCGCCGGTAGGCGCCCCACGAGCGAATCCACCCGCGCGAGACTGGTTGCTTGTGACAATGCCGTTTCATCCGCATCCGGATTCCCCGCAAGGATGTTCTCGCGAATGCTGCCGTCAAAGAGGTAGGGATGCTGGAAGACCATGCTTGCGAGCGAACGGCGAGAATCGGCATCGAGCGTGGCGAGGTCGGTACAGTCGATTTCGATCCGCCCGTCACTCGGCTCGTGCAATCCTGCCAAGAGCGCGAGCACCGTGGACTTGCCGGAGCCGGATGGTCCGACGATCGCGGTGGTGCTGCCGGGTTCGAACACAAGGTTGAAGTGCTCAAGCACTGGCCGATCGGCGTCTTCCTCGTAGCCGAATCGAACATCCCGGAACGCGACCCGGGGCGCACCGTCCTGGTCAAGGTGCTGCTCACCTTCGTCAAGCACTGGAGCTTCAAGCACCTCACGCATTCTTCGCAGCGCACCGGTGGTGGTTTCCACACCGGGTGAGAGCTCGGCAAGCATCGTGAAGGACTCGAGATAGCGGACGATCACGACGATGAGCGCAATCGCTTCGGGAACCCCGAGTTGCCCGCGCGCGGTGAGCACGACCGTGGTGCCAGCCGAGAGCAGCAACATGATCTGGCTCGCGATGCCAAAAATGATCTGGCCGGGCACTTGCAAGAGCAGCATTCGCACAGTCGCACCGTGCTGCGCATCAAGTGCGGCTCCAGTGAGGCTTCGTTCGTGTTCGACTCGGCGGGCGGCACGAAGTGCCTGCTGGGTGCGGGCAAACTCCACGATTCGCTCGGTCAGCGTCGTATTCGCGGCGGCAGCAATCCGGTCCGCGTTTCGGCCGATCGCCCCCGCGGCCCAATAGGCGCCGAGCAGCAGTGGCACACCGAGTAACGCCACCAGCCCAAGCGGCCAGGCGATCGGCAGCAGTGCGATGCCAATGAGTACCGGCAGCACGACGGCGCCGAGCATCGGGGTGACGAGGTAGACGATGACCCCCACGAGATCCGGGCCGCTGGCCGCGATAGCTTGTCGCGTGGTCGCGGTATTTTCGGCAGTGAACCAGCCGAGACGGATGCGGGTGATCCGTTCCGCTGCGGTGCGCTGACCCGTGTCGAGCAGTCCGAAGCCGAGGTCGTAAGCCCGCCGAGTGACGGCGGCATCCGCGAACCACCCGAGCACCGTCGCGAGTGCGAGGAAGCCCAACCACGGCCAGGCCGCCGCGCGGTCATCGCTGAAGAGTGCGGCGACCAACGGCACAAGCAGCACAATCCCGGCGGCTCGGAATATCAGCCCTACCGCGGAGAACACGAGGTGGCCTGCGATCAGGCGGCCGCGGCCCGGCCCGATCAGCGTCAACATAGTGCGAATCATGATCGTGCATCCTCTCCAGTCGAGTGCGCGTTCGCGGTCACGGGACCGGTTGCCGCATTCCATAACTGCCGATAGCGTCCGCGCTGGGCGAGCAGCTCTTCGTGCGTCCCCGTTGCGGCAACCCGGCCCTGATCGAGCACCACGATGCGATCCACCCCGGTGATCGTGTGGAGTCGGTGCGCGATGACCAGCACGGTGCGTCCCGCGGTGAGGCGATCGAGCGCGCGCTGCACGAGATACTCGGATTCGGGATCGGCGAAGGCGGTTGCTTCATCGAGCACGAGCACCGGGGTGTCCGCAAGGATCGCGCGCGCAATAGTGAGCCGCTGGCGCTCGCCACCCGAGAGTTGCGCATCCGGTCCGAGGACCGTGTCGTAGCCTTGCGGCAGCTCGAGGATGCGGTCATGCAGTTGCGCGGCCCGGGCGGCCGACTCGACCTGTGCATCCGTCGCGTCTGGCACCGCGAGCGCGAGATTCTCGCGGACCGTGCCGTGGACCAACTGGGTTTGCTGGAACACGAATCCGACGCGCGCGTAAAGCTCATCAGGTGTGAGCACACGGATGTCTTGAGCGCCAATTCGAATTGCGCCCGTGTCGACGTCGTGGAAGCGGGCGAGCAGTGCCGCGAGCGTGGATTTTCCCGACCCGGAAGGGCCCACAAGCGCGGTGACCGTGCCGGGTTCGAGAGTTAGCGAGATGTCTTCGAGCACGGGGATGCCCGGGCGGTAGGAGAACCCGACACCCTCGAACTCTACGCGACCGACCGGCGCTGCTGCTGAGGATCCGGATCGTGCCTCGGTCGCCAATTCCGGTTCGTCGAGCGTCACCTGGATGCGCTTCGCGGCAAGGAGCCCGGTCCGCAGACCCGATAGGCCGTAGCCGACGCCGAGGAGTCGGGCGCCGAAGGTTGTTCCGAGGAAGAGGAATGGCAGAATCGCGACCGGATCCATCGCATCGGCCACGATCAGCGTCGTTCCGAGCGCACAGATGAGCAGCAGGAAGGTCGCGGGCCGGGTCACGAGATCGAGGAACGCTTTCTGCCCGCTCAGTGGCCGCTGCCAGTCGTTGAAGAAGGTGATGTACTCACCAAGCCGTGCGCGGAAAGTCGAAGCCGCGGCGCCACCGAACACCCGAATCACGGGCTGCCCCTCGAGGTAGGCTCCCGCTTCAACGTTCATCCGTTCGGCCCAGCGGGTCGCTTGGACCGTTCGGGGCGCGGACTGGATGGCCATGATCACCATGGCGACCAGGTACACGAGCACCGGCAATAACAGCAGCAGCGCGATGCGCCAGTCCACAATGAAGAGATAGACGAGCACCGCTACTGGTGCAACCACGGCGGCCACCGCATCCGGTACCGCGTGGGTCACGAGATAGTGCAGCGACAGGGTGTCGTCCTGCACGATCTGTTTGACCTGCCCCGAGCTCCGAGCGTCAAACCAACCGAGTGGAACCCGAGCGAGTTTGCCGAGCAGCCGCTGGCGAAGATCGCGGGAGAATCGCGCATCCACGGTATGGAGCCACAGCAAGAGCGCCGCCGAGAGTACAACGCCCGCGGCCATGAGCGCCACGACCCAGATTCCGAGCGTCCACAAGCGCGCGATATCGGCCCCCGCAAGCAGCAGTCGCGCGAGCTCGACAAGCAGCACGAAGGGTGCGAGCTCGACCAGTGTGATGATGCCCTGCGCGATGCCCGCGGCAATGAACGTCGGCTTGAGCGGTGCGAGGAGGCGGCCGCCGGCTTGGGAGCGCCAGCTGGCGCGCAGTGGTGGGGCTGCGCTGGATGATGTGGCGTCAGTGGCTGTTTCGGAAAGTTCGGCTGCTTCAGAAGGTGCAGTTGCAGTCTCTTCGGCCGGGAATCCCTCGATGCGCACCTGCTCCTCCGGAAGATCCTTCGGTCGCTTCTTCCCGAACGCGCGCCCATAGAACCAATACGCCTGCGCGTGCAGCTCTGATTTCGGGAACCCGAACTCATCCTTGAGCAGCTTCCGAAGGTGCTTGAGGCTCCCCGATTCGGGAGCCGCCCACGCAAACCAGTTCGACCAGTCCCGGTTTTCGATTGCGGCGGCGAGCGAGGTTTCACCCTGACGTGGAACCCAGTGAATCCGTACGCGCGGATGCGTGACAAGCGGGATGCTTCGATCATTCGGGTCGTGCTCCTCGAGATAGAGCTCAATGGGCACTTCCGCCGGAACAATCTCGAGGATGTCGTTGACCGCGGGGATCGACGCCGAATCCGCAATGAGAAGGTAGCCCGCGGGAAGTTCTTCCGGGATTTCGAAGCGGGTGGAACCGAGCGTGGTCACCGAAATCGCATCCCCCGGCTTGGCAGCGCTCATCCAGGCGGATGCGGGGCCCGCCGGCTCGTGGAGTACGACATCCACCGCAAAATTACCCGTGTCGTGATCAAGCTCGGTCAGCGTGTAGGCGCGCTGCTGCTCCGATTCGGGCTCATCCGGATCGGGAAACCAGAAGCGCAAGAACCCCGTCGGTTCGGGGACCACATCTTCCATGAGTGTGTCGGAATGCATCCGCACCCGAATGAAGTGCGACGCAAGCGTTTCGATACCGGTGACGGTCGCCACGTGGTCGCGCGCACCGTAGCTGCGCATCATGACTCCGGTGAATCCACGTTTAGCCATCGGTGTCCCTTCCAGCAGCGTGGAGCGCCGCTCTGATTTCTGCGACGGGTCGTCCCTGTGGAGCGGCCATGACAAATCCGCGAATTGCGGCCCCGAGCCACATTCGGACGTATTCATCCGCATCCACGTCCGGCAAACCACGTTGTGCCTCGCCGAGTTCGTCTTCGGCGAGCATCTCGGTCATCGCGTGATTGCGCTAAATATCTTCAGTCGCCGCATTGCCGATGACGACTGCGGCAACAGCCGAGCACAGCACGATTGCCGCGTCTGACTCGCATGGTGTTCCCGGTTTCGAGCCGTCGAGGGCGGCCGCCGATCCGCACCACAGCGCCCTCCTCCAGTTAGTTTTAGGTAATAAATAAGGTAAGCCTAAGTTTGAATGATTCGGACCGCAATAGCGATGTTGTGCATCAGACTCGAGAGTTGATAGCTGGTCGCTATCATTGGAGTATGCGCGAAAACACCATTGGTGGGAGCCTTCGCAGTCAGCGCTTGGAAGCAGGAAAGACGCAACGACAACTTGCTGTGCGATCCGTTTTGCGCGTTCCATCCCTGCAGCGTTTGCGCGCATCCCGAAACGCAATTCTCGAAGTCGCGAATCGCCGCCATCTCAGCAATATCCGTGTGTTCGGCTCAGTCGCCCGCGGCACGGCCGCTGCCGGTTCAGATATAGACCTGCTCGTGCACCCGAAACCGAATGCTTCGGTATTCGATTTGGCCGGCTTCATGGCAGAAATTGAAGAACTCTTGGGAACGCCCGTAGACGTCGTATCCGACCGTGGATCAAGTCCAGCGCTGCAACGCATCCAAGCCGAAGCTATCTCGCTTTGATCCCTCAGAGCACACGCATCGCGGAAGTTCTTGTCGACATCGTGCGCTTCGGTGAGCGACGAATGCCTCAGCGCGGTCGACCGGCGATGAGCGGCCGTAACCGGGAGTGATCGATGGCCCAGGACCGGATGTCGGCGTCGATCCAATCAAGCACGCGGAACAGTACGAGCATGTCATTGGCCAAGTCCCGTTCGTGAATCGGTTCGTGGTGGGCGACACGATTTCGGAGCGTGTGCAACTGATCCACCGCCCGATAGACAACAGCGCGGCTCTGTGGCTGCAGGTTGGGGAAAGCGTGGCGGAGGTGGCTAGTCCACATTGTGGCTTCATAGCGCTTCGCGAGCAAGAACTTCCAGAACCCAAAGTTCAGCTCGGCGATGACGCGGCCCGGAAGCTCCACGCGTCCCAGCTTCGCGATTCGCTCGCGAGCGGCAGCAATATCCGCATGAGCCTGGTCTGAAAGTACGCGAAACGGATCGTCGTACCAGTGTCCCCGGCGAGAACCGTGACGCGCAATGAGTTGCTCACTTAACGCATTGCGGAGGACCACCTCGAGGATCCCAAGCGCCTCATAGAACGCCCCGGAGACCGCGAGGTTCCATTCGTAGAGACACACTGCCTTGCCGATATCACCATCTGCGCTCCGGAGGTAGGGCCCCAATCGGTCGATGGAAAGTGCGGCCGCGACTCGAGCTGCTTCTGCGCTGCTTACGGCCAACGTGCGCCCCCTGTGATAGTTTGGATCACGAAGACCCCGGAAGGCCTCTGCGAGAGCAAGTCTCCGGGGTTATTGCGTTCGCAGACTACCCAGAGCCACCGACATCCCCGCTCTCATCCCGCTCGACGGCGCCCATATAGCGCGATCTGCAACCCGGCCAGTATCAGCAGCACTGCCGCGTTCACCAGGCTGACGACACCCGCAGCTGTGCTCTCGGAAACGAGCTCGAAGACAACAGCCAGAATCCCGGCGCATCCCGTGACCACTAACAATGTGCCACCGGCGATGAACGGACGTTCCCCGAATGAAATTCCAATTGGGATCAGGTGCGCGCCGACAATAATTGATCCGATCAACGCCAGGTATGGCAATTGGTTCAGGGCGAGGCATACCGAGATCAGCACGGAGAAGAGCACGGCTTGGGCAATGTTGCTCGCGATAAACACTTTGCGACGACGTCGCGTTCCGACGAGGGCCTTCGTCTCGTCAGTTGCATTGAACTGACGTGAAGCAGCGACAAGATTCAACACAATGGTGAGAAGAGCTGCAATAACTGCGGCTGACACGGTAAGCAGGAGTGGAAGGTTTGAGAGTCCCACCGCAGCGAGCGCCCACACCAAGCCGAAAATCGACAGAATCATCACTCCGACCCGAGAACTCTCAATGAAGGAGTTTGGCTCACTCATAGAATCCGCCTTTCGCATTTGGAAGGTATCATTCAACCCTCGAGATCAGAGCGGACCGTGGGCGACTGGTTCCATGTCTTCCGTTCGCATGATCAGCATGACTTCACCTTTATCGACGATGACGACGTGACCGTCCGGCACCGCCGATGCCTGGATAATTGCGGGATTCGTCTGAAATACACGCCAGCCGACGGCAGGTTCCAGTGCGTCCCAATCGACTTCCTCTGTCGGCGGATAGGGTTCCACGATCCAGCCGGTCATTGCAGACTCCGGATCCGTTTCGGGATTTCGCGTAAGGTTCAGAATTTCTGCGTTCTCCCAACCCGGTGCGGTGAGGAATCCCATCTCGTACCACACTGCCATGGAGGGGAGACCTGCGGCACGGGTGACTCTCAACTGCTGATCGAGCAGCGCTACAGGCAGCGAAATATCCTCGGTCATCGTCTCCCTTGGCTTTGCTGCGGCCAGGTCCGGCACGAGTACTCGGTAGCCATCCGCCGTCTCGCTCAAGACGAAGGGCGTGAATCCGACCGCGAATTTGTAACCATCGCGCCAGGTGTGGGATATCTTCGTGAATTCATTGAGAAGGTCTTGCGTCTGTTCACGCAGGTCCGCAGCTACCGATGCGAAGAGACGGCCTTGTTCGGAATTCGCCTCGACAGTGATGCGTTCGGTATTGGGGCTCATGATGGGTGACCTCCGGTTCCGGTTCATCGTGGCAGGCGAACGCAAACGTTGACTGGCAACGAAAAATCCGCAGTCGGTTTGTCTTCGACTGCGGATTTTTACTTTGTGGAGCCTAGGAGACTCGAACTCCTGACATCCTGCTTGCAAAGCAGGCGCTCTACCAACTGAGCTAAGGCCCCGTGCGGTTTTCACCGTAGGTATTCAATTTTTACCACATGTTCAATCCTAGCGGATTGAGTGGGGCTACAAGGACTTGAACCTTGGACCTCATCGTTATCAGCGATGCGCTCTAACCGCCTGAGCTATAGCCCCATCCGTGTCTCGCATCCGTCTGGATGTCTTCGGCACAAGAAACGAGAGTACCACAAGGTTTCCGCTCGACACAAAATCGAAGCGAGAAAATCTCTCGCATTGTTCCAGTCTAGGAGTTGGTGAAGCCAAAGACGATGCCACCGGTCAGACGCACCGTGAGGTTGTACAAGAACGCAGCAATTGCGGACAGTGCGGTCGTCACGATGATCTGCAGGCCAGCAATGATCGCAGAGAAGAGCAAGACACCCTGGAAGTTAATGAATGTTTCCACGGTGATCGAGTCGTTGCCCATCACCTCGGAGAGGAGGTTGTTGAGCGAGGTCATGACACCCGTATTGGCCAGCACGATCCACAGCAGGACCGCGGCCACCACAATCACGATGCCGATACAAATCGCGAGCAGGAGGGCAAGCTTTACTACCGACCACACATCGATTTGCACCAGACGGAGGCGCACTTGTTTCTTCGAAGTACGCCGCTCCGTCTTCTTCGCGAGCTTATCCGCTACTGATGTCATGATGCCCGATCCTACCGGTCGTCCTCCGCAGCGGCATCAGGCGACGCCGGTTCTTCGGAGTTCACTTCGACAGTTGCAACCTCAGGTGTAGTTTCCGCATCCTCATCCTCGGCCTCTTCTTCACCGAGATCGCGCTCGGTATTGCGCGCGACACCCACCACAGAGTCCTTCTTATCCATCCGTGCGAACACCACGCCCATCGTGTCGCGACCCTTTGCTGGGACCTCTGACACGTCGGAGCGCACGACCTTGCCCGAATTCAGGATCGCGAGCACTTCATCCGCTTCGTGCACCAAAATTGCACCGGCAATTTCGCCACGATCATCGGACTGCTTCATGACCTTAATACCGAGGCCACCTCGACCCTGGATGCGATAGTCACCCACCGAGGTGCGCTTGGCGTAGCCGGCTTCGGTCACGGTAAAGACGAAGAGGTTCTCGTCGGTCGCGACCGCGGCGTTGATCAGATAGTCGCCATTGCGGAAGCTCATCCCCTTCACACCCGAAGTATCGCGGCCCATCGGGCGCAACTGTTCGTTATCGGCGATGAAGTGTAGGGACTGGCCGGCGTGCGAGAAGAGGAAGATGTGGTCGCCGTCGCGAATTGCCATCGCGGAGACGAGCTCATCGCCCTCGCGTAGTTTGATTGCGATGATGCCAGCCTGACGGTTGGTGTCATAAAGCGACAGGTTCGTTTTCTTGACCAACCCATTGCGGGTGGCAAGCACGAGATAGTCCTGCTCTTCGTAATTCTCGAGGTCGAGAATTTGGGCGACCTCTTCACCGGGCTGTAGTGGCAGCAGGTTCGCAATGTGCTGGCCCTTAGAGTCCCGGCTCGCTTCGACGAGTTCATAGCACTTGGCTCGGTACACGCGACCGAAGTTGGTGAAGAACAGCAGCCAGTGGTGCGTGGTGGTGACGAAGAAGTGCTCGACAATATCGTCGGCTTTGAGCGTCGCACCGCGCACGCCCTTACTGCCGCGGTGCGAAGAGCGGTACTGGTCGCTGCGGGTGCGCTTGATGTACCCGGCACGGGTGACGGTGACAACCTGCTCCTCAACCGGGATGAGCTCTTCATCGCTCACCCCACCATCGAAGCCGTGGAGAATCTCGGTACGGCGGTCGTCGCCGAAACGACGCACGATCTCGGTCAGCTCTTCCGCGATGATTTCGCGCTGCCGCTCGGGGGATGCAAGGATCGCCTTGTATTCGAGGATCAGGGCTTCGAGGCGGTCGGCTTCGTCGGTAATTTTCTGACGTTCAAGCGCAGCCAGACGACGCAGCTGCAGGTTGAGGATTGCCGAGGCCTGAATTTCATCGACCCCGAGCAAATCCATGAGGCCCTCACGGGCGACTTCAACCGTGGCTGAAGCCCGGATGAGTGCAATGACTTCGTCGAGCGCATCCAACGCCTTGAGGTAGCCGCGCAGGATGTGTACCTCTTCTTCGGCCTTCCGAAGGCGGTACTGGGTGCGGCGAACAATGACCTCAACCTGGTGGTTGAGCCAGTGGAAGATGAAGCCATCGAGTGCGAGGGTTTTCGGTGCGCCATCAACGATCGCAAGCATATTTGCGCCGAAGGTGTCCTGCAGTTGCGTGTGCTTATAGAGGTTGTTGAGCACCACCTTCGCCACGGCATCCCGCTTCAAAATAATGACCAGGCGCTGACCGGTGTGACCACTGGTCTCATCGCGAATATCGGCGATACCGTTGATTTTGCCGTCGCGGACCATCTGCACGATACGATCTGAAAGGTTGTCTGGGTTGACCTGATACGGCAGTTCGGTGACGACGAGGCAGGTGCGTCCACCCAGTTCTTCGACATTAACCACGGCGCGCATTGTGATCGAGCCGCGGCCGGTTCGATAGGCTTCTTGGATGCCCTTGGTCCCGAGGATCTGCGCGCCGGTTGGGAAGTCAGGGCCCGGGATGCGCTGCATGAGCGCATCGAGCAGCTCTTCCCGGCTCGCATCCGGGTGCTCGAGTGCCCAGAGCGCACCGTCCGCAACCTCACGAAGATTGTGCGGCGGGATCTTCGTCGCCATACCCACGGCGATACCCTCCGAACCGTTCACGAGCAGGTTCGGGTAACGCGCCGGGAGCACAGTGGGCTCTTGAGTTTGCCCGTCGTAGTTGTCCATGAAGTCGACGGTGTCTTCTTCAATGTCGCGCACCATCTCGAGCGCGAGCGGCGCCATCTTCGTCTCCGTATATCGCGGTGCCGCAGCACCATCATTACCGGCCGAACCGAAGTTACCCTGGCCCTGCGCAAGTGGATAGCGCATCGACCACGGCTGGACGAGCCGCACCAGGGTGTCATAAATCGCCGAGTCACCGTGCGGGTGGTACTGACCCATCACGTCCCCAACGACGCGAGCACACTTCGAGAATGACTTATCCGGACGGTAGCCGCCGTCATACATCCCGTAAATCACGCGCCGGTGCACGGGCTTCAACCCGTCGCGCACCTCGGGAAGTGCTCGTCCCACGATCACGCTCATGGCGTAGTCGAGGTAGGAGCGCTGCATTTCTAGTTGCAGGTCAACCTGCTGCACGCGATCGTGCTGCGGTGCGTCTTCGTTCGTGAGATCGTTCTCATCAGCCATGTGTATTCAGCCTTGTTTCGTCGAGTTCAAAAAATTCGTGGATGCGCGGGTTCGGCCGCCGCTAGATATCGAGGAAGCGCACGTCGTGCGCGTTCTGCTGAATGAACGCGCGGCGAGACTCGACGTCTTCGCCCATGAGCGTTGCGAACACTTCGTCAGCGGCTTCCGCATCGGTCATCGTGACCTGCTGCAGCGTTCGTGTTTCGGGGTTCATGGTGGTGTCCCACAACTCCGAGTAGTTCATCTCGCCGAGACCCTTGTAGCGCTGGATCGCGTTATCTTTCGGCAGGCGGCGACCCGCTGCGCGGCCACGTTCGATGAGCGCGTCACGCTCCTCATCGGAATAGGCGTACTCATGCGCGGCATTGGACCACTTGAGTCGGTACAGCGGCGGCATAGCGAGATACACGTAGCCCACCTCAATGAGCGGCCGCATGAAGCGGAACAGGACCGTGAGCAGCAGCGTCGTAATGTGCTGCCCGTCCACATCCGCATCCGCCATCAGAATCACCTTGTGATAGCGCGCCTTCTCGGCGTCAAAGTCATCACCGATGCCGGTACCGAAGGCGGTAATCATCGACTGGATTTCGAGATTTTGCAGTGCACGGTCAATGCGCGCCTTCTCGACGTTCAGCACCTTCCCTCGCAGCGGCAGAATGGCCTGGGTGCGCGGGTTTCGACCCTGCACGGCCGACCCACCGGCCGAGTCACCCTCCACGAGGAAGATCTCTGACTCATCCGGGTTCCGCGAGGAGCAGTCGCGAAGCTTGCCGGGCATCCCGCTCGACTCAAGCAAGCCCTTGCGTCGAGTTTGTTCGCGGGCCCTACGGGCCGCGATGCGCGCCTGGGATGCTTGGCTCGCCTTTCGAATCACCTCACGTGCCTGAGTCGGGTTGCGGTCGAGCCACTCCGCGAGCGAGGAAGACATGATTCGCTGCACGTAGGATTTTGCCTCCGTGTTGCCGAGCTTGGTTTTGGTCTGCCCCTCGAACTGCGGTTCGCCGAGCTTCACCGAAATGATTGCGGCGAGGCCTTCGCGGACGTCTTCACCCGTGAGGTTTTCGTCCTTGTCTTTGAGCAGGCCCTTTTCGCGCGCGTAGCGATTTATCACCGAAGTGAGTGCGGAACGGAACCCCTCGAGGTGGGTACCACCCTCCTTGGTACTGATGGTATTTGCGAAGGAGTGCACCGATTCGTTGTAAGACTCGGTCCACTGCATGGCAACCTCAACCGAGATCTGCGCGTCCTTATCTTCCTGCACAATCTCGATCACGTCGTCGTGGACCGGGTCCACCTTCTTGCGCTTGACGAGGTGTTCGACATAGTCGACGAGACCGCGATCGTATTTGAAGACCTGTTTGCGCGGCTCCCACGCTTCTTCCGTCTCAACGTCGTCTGCAGCGTCGAGGTCTTCGACGTCGTCGGCCGTCTCGGGTGCATCCCCGATGATCGTTTCGGTCTCGAGCACCTCACTGACCGTGGTGAGGCTCGCGCTGAGTTTGTTGGGATTGCGCTCATCAATCAGCGTGATGCGCAGTCCGCGGTTGAGGAAAGCCATCTGCTGGAACCGAGCTCGGAGAGTTTCGTAGTCGAACTCAACCGTCTCGAAAATCTCCGAGTTGGGATAGAAGGTGATGCAGGTCCCGGATTCCTCAGCCTCGTCACCGCGCCGGATTTCATGCTGTGGGACACCATCGGCAAATTCCAGGGTCCATTCGTAGCCATCGCGGCGAACCTCGGCGATGAGCTTGTGCGACAGCGCGTTGACCACCGAAGAGCCCACACCGTGCAGACCACCCGAGACCGCGTATCCGCCGCCACCGAACTTACCGCCGGCGTGCAGCTTCGTGAGCACCACTTCAAGCGTGGATACCCCTTCGATGGGGTGCTCGGCGACCGGAATACCGCGACCGTTGTCGATCACCGAGACGCCACCATCGGCGCGCAGCGTGACCACGATGTCGTCACAGTAGCCCGCTAGCGACTCATCCACTGAGTTATCGACAATCTCATACACGAGGTGGTGCAACCCGTCGGGCCCGGTGGAGCCGATGTACATGCCCGGCCGCTTACGAACCGCCTCCAGACCCTCCAGCACTTGAATTTCGCTGGCACCGTATGTGTTCTCGACCTTATTGCTGCCGGGAACCTGGTGATTCGAGTGGGTCTCGCTCATCGATTCGGACTCCTTGCGGGTTAGAAAATATAAAGCCCCAGGCACTGCTGAGGCCGACATCCCATCCTACCAAGAACCCCGTCATTTAGGCTCAGAATGGCCCCTAAACGATTTTGCCCCCTCGCATGTGGGTTGGTACGGGATCCCTAGCCGTACGTGTCTCGAGGGCCGCGACCAGGAATTGACCTCGGTCCTCGCTTCCACGACGGCGCTCCCGGATTGAGAAACTGAATTTCATTAATTTCCGCATCGGGAACACGCTCAGCGATGGTGCCAAGAATCCGGGAACGAATCGAGCGAAGCTGCGTGGCCCACGCCGTCGAATCACACTGCACTATGAGCTTGCCTTCGTTGACATAGAGCGGTTGTGCGTGTTGTGCGGTCTGCTCACCGGCGAGCTCAGCCCAGTCATCGATTACCTTCGCTTGCGCGAGCGGACGCTGCCAATCGTATTCCCGAAAGAGCTGGGTAAGCAGGTGATCGGCCCCAACCGGGTCACGGTGGGGGCCGAATGCGAATTGTTCCTCGGCCGTGGCTTCTTGTTTTTGCTGTCGCCGGTTTTTCCGGCGGTGAAAGGATGTGGTCCGGCCGCCAAAGACCTCTTTGAATCGGTGCCAGACTTCCGAGGCTTCACTAAGGGTGGCGTCATGATCACGGTGATCAGGCAGGTTATTGGGATGCTGCTGGGTCATCGGCGTCCGCCACCTCCTCTCGCGGTTCTTCGACCGCGGTGGGAGGATCAATGATCTGTCCCGCGGAAATCCGGATCGTTCGTGTCCACAGCTCTTCCGGAAGGTCCTCGAGTACGGCACAGGTGACGAGCACCTGTTCATAGCCCTCGACCGCCGCGGCAAGTCGGCTTCGGCGCTGGCCATCCAATTCTGCAAACACGTCGTCGAGAATCAGCACGGGATCACCCGTGCGGGATACTTCGCGCACAAGCTGCGCTGCAGCAAGCTTCAATGACAACGCAAATGACCAGGATTCTCCTTGGCTTGCGGTAATTCGGGCGGGTAACTCATTGAGCCAGAACGTCACGTCGTCACGGTGCGGACCAACCAGAGTGGTGCCGCGGTCAAGTTCCCGCGCTCGCGCATCCACAAGTCGTTGTGTGAACTGATCGCGAATCTCTTCGACCGTGAGCTCACTATCGATCTCACCACCTGCGCCGTCTTCGTCCATGAGATTTCGCGCATCCGCCAGTGCCGATACGCGCATGGTCATACCGGCCCCGTGATTCGCATCGACCAACGCACGATAGCTGTTCGCGAGGTGTGGCCGCAGCCGCGTAATCAACGCGAGCCGCGCCGCAATGATGTCCGTGCCGAGCGAGAGCAATTGCTCATCCCATACCTCGAGGGTGCTCAGCAATGCATCGGAGCCGCGCCGCGCCTTCGCCGACCGAAGCAGTGAGTTTCGCTGCTTGAGCACTCGTTCGTAGTTTGCAATGACTTCTGCCAACCGCGGTGCGTGCGTTGCCAAGAGCGAGTCAATGAAGGACCGCCGCTGTGCCGGCTCACCACGAACTAATGAGAGATCCTCCGGTGCAAACACGACGGTGTTGAAAAACCGCGGGAGCTCCCTCGCCTTCACGGGATGCCCACTGACTCTTGCCCTGTTGGAACCGGACTTGGTGATCTCCACATCGATGCTGAGTTGGCGCGGACCGTGCGCCAACTCAGCACGGATGATTGCCGCATCCTCACCAAACTTCACCAGCGCCGCATCGCTCGAAACCCGGTGCGATTGAAGGCTTGAAAGATAGGCGACCGCCTCGATGAGGTTGGTTTTTCCCTGACCGTTGATGCCCTCGAAGATTCGTACCCCGGGGGTGAGGTCAAGATCTGCGGATGCGTAATTGCGAAAGTTCCGCAGGCTGAGATGAGTGACGTGCACCGCTATCGCATGAGCAAATTGGGCTGCAGCAGGTAGCGGAAGGTGTCGTTCTCGGCAGGTTCATCGAGTGAGGTCTGACCGCTCAACAGCACTGGCCCCGGCTTATTGGGGTTGTCCGTGGCGGTGAAGGCAATTTTCACGAATGCCGAATGAATGGCGTTGACCCCGTCCAAGAGGAACTGGGGTTTGAGGGATACGACAATGTCATTGCCCTGCAGGTTGACACTGAGCTCTTCGGATCCGGCTGCTTGCTCCGCGCCATGGGCTTGCAAATTGAGCCCATCTTCGGTGAAAGAAAAGCGCAGTGCCTGTTCGCGCTCGAGCACGAGCTGCATACGACGGACAGCATCCACAACTTCGCTGCCCTGAATCACAGCAAAATGCGGTGACTGTGCGGGGAAAAGACGTGAAACTGCCGGGAAGTTGCCCTTGATGAGGAGCGAAGTGACCGTGCGTCCAGCTGCGGTGAACGCGATGAGCTGTCGTTCGCCCTCGGTCACCAGCGTTACGGTGACTTCATCGGCGCTGCCGAAGGACTTACCCACTTCACTGAGCGTTCGGGCTGGCACGAGTGCCTGATCGCCCTCCGCAAAATTACTTTCCCAATTGATGGTGCGAACGGCGACGCGGTAGCGGTCCGTTGCGACAAGGTTGAGTTCCGTGGGCGAGAAGGTGAGGTGCACACCGGTAATGACGGGAGCAACATCCTCTTTGGATGCGGCAACCGAAACCTGGCCGATTGCTTCAGAGAAGTCTTCGCCTGAGACAATGCCGGTGGTTCCTTCGACAACGGGAAGGGTTGGAAACTCTTCGATCGGCATTGTCGGAAGCGAGAAACTTGCACGGCCGCAGGTAATTGCAATGCCCTGATCGGTGCGTTCGACTGTGACCGGCGCGTCTGGCAAACGGTTGGCAATATCCGAGAGGAGTCGACCCTGTACGAGCACGGCACCGTCTTCATCGATTTTTGCGTCGATCGAAGTGCGGCTTGAGACCTCGTAGTCGAATGAGGAGAGCGACAGACCGTTTTCGGCGGCTTCAAGGACCACACCGCTCAGAATTGGCAGTGTTGGACGTTGCGGCAGCAGTTTCACAATGAATGACACTGCGTCGCTGAACACGTCGCGATTGACCTCAAACTTCACGGTGCGTCCTCTCGATTTGGGATGAGAACCCATGCTAGCGCGACCGCGTTGCTGCGAATCTCAAGTTCCCGATTTTTGTGAAGTTCTTTGAGCTAGGCGGAGCGGAGTTGGGATGCGACTTCGGGTCGGATAGATGTCACGAGCGAATTTTCATTAATTGATAGATCTGCAACCGCACTATTAACACCTGTGGATAATGTGGATAACTCTGTGGATGCTTGTTTTCTCTAGGGAACTACATCGGTGGAAGTTGTGGTTTTAAGGTGAATGGAAAGTGACAAAAAATTTCGTCGATGTGAACGGAAACGGCGTTGTGCACAGCTTTGATGGAGTTATCCACATTGTTTCGTGTATTTCCGCCGAGTTATCCACAGATTGTGGAAACTCGAGCCGAGAATTTCCTCCACCGTCTATCCACGGGTTTCTGCACAGGGTTATCCACAGAAGCTGTGGATAAGTACGGCTTCTGTGGATTATGGAACCGAGTCCGAAACGGATGACTCCGCTAAAATGCGTTAATTACGGGGTGGCAGACGGCGGATGATACGCATCGACAAGCATCGCGGTTGCCCGCATGGCAGTGTGATTCGTGAATCGAGGAGCTATCCGGACTTTGACCGACGCTGCGAATCTTTGCTCGACTGGCGAATTCGCGAGGTGAGTTCGGTGACCTGGTTGTAGACCGACCGGTCCTCGGTAATCAGCTTGGTGATCTTGCGGTGCGCGTACATGACGGTTGTGTGGTCGCGACCGCCAAAGAGCTGACCGATTTTGGGGAGCGAGAGGTTCGTCATCTCCCGGCACAGGTACATCGCAACCTGCCGGCTCGTGGCGATCGCCTGTGAGCGACTTGAACCATAGAGGTCTTCGACACTGAGGTGGAAGTAGTCTGCGGTCTCGCGAATGATGTCCTGTGGCGCAATGATGTTCGGCTCATCGTCAGTGATGAGGTCTTTCAATACGGTGCTGACGAGGTTGAGATCAATCGCCTGCTGATTCAGGTTCGCATACGCGGTGACGCGGATGAGTGTGCCCTCGAGTTCCCGAATGGAACCGGTGACGTGGACCGCAATGAATTCGATTGCATCCTTGGGCAGCGTGATGTCGTCAGCCTGCGCCTTCTTGCGAAGAATGGCGATGCGGGTTTCGAGATCGGGAGACTGCACATCCGTGATGAGTCCCCACTCAAAGCGGGAACGCATCCGGTCTTCAAAACCGGTGAGCTGTTTTGGTGGCACATCGGAGGTGATGACCACCTGTTTGTTGTGCTCATGCAGGGTGTTAAAGGTGTGGAAGAACGCTTCCATCGTGGAGTCCTTGCCCTGCAAGAACTGGATGTCGTCGATCATCAGGATGTCGTTGTTGCGGTACCGGGAATGGAACTCTTGTGCCCGGTTCGCACCGATGGAGTTAATGAAGTCGTTCGTGAACTCCTCGCTCGACACGTAGCGAACCTGGATACCGGGGTAGATGTTTTCCGCGTAGTTGCCGATGGCATGCAGCAGGTGCGTCTTCCCGAGCCCGGCGTCACCGTAAATAAACAGTGGGTTGTAGCTTCGAGCGGGTGCTTCCGCGACCGCAACTGCTGCAGCGTGCGCAAATCGGTTTGAACCACCGATGATGAAATTTTCGAAGGTATAGCGCAGGTTGAGTCGGGAGTCGTGCTCCGGAGGCGCCGTCGGAGCCTCCGCGTGATACGGAGCCTGCTGCAGGACATACGGGGAAGATCCCCCCTGTGGATAACTCGGGGATAAGTCCTCAGCAACCACGTCTGCCTGCGCCAAACTCGCTTGCTCGAGCGCACTTGGTCGAGACTCATCGAGTTGGTGCTCTTTGGTATCGAGTGTCGGGAGTGGTTCGATATCGGGGTTCACGACCACCGCGAAATTTGCGATTCCCGCTTCTGATCCGAGTGTGCCGATCGCGTCGAAGAGTGCTGCGCGACCGCGTTGTTCGATCATCGTGCGGGTCATATCATTTGGCACTTCAAGATAAATTGTGCCGCTGATCACGCCTTTTGGTTCGACGAGCGAAAAAAAACCTCGCATGGATGCGGGGAGAGAATTGTCGGCTTTCAACGTAGTCAGGAGTGATGACCAGATGACGGTGACGTCTTCGGTCATGTACTGCTCCTCGTTCTGCGACTGCCGGTCGGTGTGTGGTGTTCCAAAGCGATGACTATCGCTCAGGCGTGTCTCGCTTGATCTTGCCCGTGGTTGCCTTAACTAATCAAGTTATGCACAGGTCCTGTGGATAACTGTGGAACCTGTGCATAATGTTAGTCGTAGACGCTCAAGCATAGGACCTCCCCCTGGGGTTCTCGCAACCGAATGGCGAATCCTCGGCGCGTCGCGCGAAAAGTGCCACCCTTGGGTGGTAAGTGTCACCAAGTCTCAATGAATACTTGACCCACAATTGTCCTGCGATGTAGTCTGTTCCGGTTGAGCCCGTAGTCAGGGCGAAGAGTCGTTCCCCGTTGACGGGGTCACAATCCCGGAGTCAATTTATGTCTAAGCGTACTTTCCAGCCGAACAACCGCAAGCGTGCCAAGAAGCACGGTTTCCGTCACCGCATGCAGACTCGCGCCGGCCGCGCGATCCTTTCGGCACGTCGTGGCAAGGGCCGCAAGGTTCTCTCGGCGTAGTCTCGGTGCTTGCTCACCCGAATCGAGTCACGCGAGGCGAGGACTATCGTCGAATCTCTCGCAAGGGTCTTCGGGTTGGCGCGCGAGGTTTACTCGTGTTCGCCGAGCTACAAGCTGATGCTGCCGCACCCACCCAATTCGGATTTATCATCACGAAGCGGGTGGGTGTTGCTGTTGTCCGGAACCACCTTCGGCGAAGGCTAAAGGCCATCGCTCGTGAATTGCTCGTGGCGGTACCGACCGGTGCGGCGTTCATCATCCGTGTTTTCCCAGATGCGGCTGAGCTGAATTTTCAGCAGCTTCGCACACGAGTCCGCAGCGCCGTGTTGGATGCTGGCGATCAGCTTGGCGCAACTGCGATCCCCGAGCAGTGCTCATGTTCCGACGTGGTCGATTGACTTGAAACCAGTGCTACACAATCTTGCCCTGATTCCACGAAACATTGGCGTGGCGTTGCTCCTCGGGTACCGGAAAGTGATTTCTCCTATTTACGGTGATGTATGCCGGTACTATCCCACTTGTTCCGCGTATGGTTTAGAGGCAGTACAGATATACGGGCTCATTCGCGGAAGCTGGATGGCACTACGACGAATACTGCGCTGCCACCCCTGGGCCAAGCCTGATTTTGACGAGGTACCTGAACCAAAACGTGTGTTCGCACTGCGCACCACGTCCATTGGTTTTGTCGTATCAACCCTCCAACCGAAAGACTAAGCACCCGCTATGGAATTTATTGACACACTCCTTTGGCCGCTTCGGTGGGTGATCGAGCTCATCCTGGTCGGTGGTCATGCTGGATTGTCGGCTGTTGGACTCGGCGATCTGGATGGCTGGACGTGGATCCTCTCCATTCTTCTGCTGGTGCTGATCGTCCGTTCGGCGATGTTCCCGTTGACGATTCGGCAAGTGAAGTCGATGCGCGGAATGATGGAGCTCCAGCCCGAACTTAAGCGCATCCAGGACAAGTACAAGGGCAAGCGGGACCAGTTCTCGCAGCAGGCCATGCAGCAAGAGACGATGGCGCTCTATAAGGAGCACGGTTCTAGCCCACTTTCCGGCTGCTGGCCGATGCTGATTCAGATGCCGATCTTTTTCGCACTCTTCCGGGTGCTGAACACGGCAAACAACAATGAGGCCGGCGTTGGTCTCATGGATATTGATCTGGCGCAGTCATTCTCAAGCTCTGAAATCTTTGGTGCGCCACTCAGTGCGACCATGATGAACTCGGACGGGGATTTTGCGGTTATCTTTACCGCAATTGTCATCATCATTCTGATGGTCGGATCGCAGTTCTTTACGCAGTTCCAGATCACCTCGCAGAACATCTCTCCGGCGGCCAAGGAGTCGCCGATGTTCAAGCAGCAGCAGATGATGATGTACCTGCTGCCGCTCGTGATGGCGGTATCGGGGCTCATGTTCCCAATCGGTGTGATGAGCTACTGGATGATGTCGAACTTCTGGACCATGGGTCAGCAGTGGTGGACCATTCGGGCGATGCCAACGCCTGGTTCGGATGCGGCAAAGAAGCGTGAAGAGCGCCTCCGCCGTCAAGGTAAGTGGGAGACTTCGCCAGATAATCCCGCGAACCAGAAAAAGAAGAAGAACGGCGTCGAAGAGATCGAGCCAGAGAAGCCGCAGGGTCAGCGGCAGCAGCCCATTTCGAAGCAACGGGCGAAGAAGAAGAAAAAGAAGAAGTAGTTTTGCAAGGTGACGGACTTGGTGCGTCACGAGCCACCCGCTGAAAGGGATGCGAATGAGTAGCGGTACCAGAGAAGACCAACTTCACGAAGACACGGTCGGTGTCGACACGAGTCACGACGATGTTGCTGAGGAGCAGGGCTCTATGGATGCGTCGGGCGCGGATGCCACCGCTGACGCGTCTGCGGCGAGTGAGCTTGTGCAGGACTCGGAGGATGATCAGCTCGAGGACGCCGAGTCTGACGAGGATGAGTCGGACGAAGATGATCGCGACGAAGGTGATATCGCGGCTGACTACATTGAAGAACTGCTCGACATCGCTGACGTTGACGGAGACCTCGAGATTGATGTCACCGGTGGACGTACCTACGTCTCGGTGACTGCCGGTGAGAACTCGAACCTGTCCAAGCTCTCTTCGGGTCAAGTGGTGGATGCTTTGCAGCAGCTCACGCGTCTCGCCGTCCAGGCAGAAACTGGCGAATTTTCCCGCTTGATTCTTGATGTCGGCGGTTCGCGAGACGCACGCAAACGCGAATTGGAAGCGCTGGTGGATCGCGCCGTTGAGCGGATCGTGGATGGCGCAGCAAGCGCGGCACTTCCCCCAATGTCTTCCTATGAACGCAAGATCGTTCACGACATCGCGGCCGACCGAGGCTATCACTCGGAGAGTGAAGGCGAAGGTCGGGACCGCCACACTGTGCTGCGCGCGCAAACGGCATAGAGTCGAACACCATGAGTGACGCGATCGAGATTCCCGAGCCAATCCTTGAGTTGGAGATTGACGGTGAGCGGGTCGAAGTTGAACCGCGACCAGAAGTTGCCGACGAGATCTTTGGTGATCGAATTGGGGTTGCACAGGCATATGCGAACGCGCTCGTCCGCGATGGCGAACTCCTCGGGCTTCTTGGTCCACTTGAGTATCCGCGATTGTGGACGCGTCACATCATTAATTCCGCGCTCATTGCGCCGCTGCTTCACGGCGAGGTGGGTGACGTTGGATCGGGGGCAGGGCTTCCTGGAATTCCACTTGCGATCGCACGACCGGACGTGAAGTTCACGCTGATCGAACCCATGGAGCGCAGGCACACGTGGCTAGTCGAACAAATAGACGAGCTCGCGCTTAGTAATGCAACCGCACTGCGTGGACGAGCGGAAGAGATTGCGGAGAACGTGGCCTTCGATCAGGTGACCGCTCGAGCCGTAGCTGCGCTCTCAAAACTGTTGCCGTGGACGGTTCCGCTCGTGAAATACGGTGGCGAGATCGTATTACTCAAAGGTCGCTCGGCCGAAGCCGAAATCACCAAGGCGGCGAAGGTCATTCGCCGGTTCGACCTCACCGATATTCGAGTGGAAGAAGTCGGCGTGGAACTGGATACGGAGCCGACCCGCGTGGTGCGGGCAACGGTTCAGTAGCGCATTTACATACGCGTGAATATCGGATCGATATTCAGAATAATCGTTGGTTGATCAGGGATTTCTTCTGAAAACTCGTTTTCTTGATTCGAGTAGTTTCACGCCCCGCTTCTTCACCGCAACGAGTCCTGACTGTGGTAGAACGTTAAATTCGTCCGTCCATTTATTGAGCCTGATCCGTTTCACGTGAAACAAATCACAGTCTGACTCATGACTCTTTGTAATTGAATCCAAGTGGTCGTCAGCCGGTCTCCATTATTGAATAGTTGAGCCTTTTCACTTCGATAAGACATCATCCCTCGAAGGAACAATGCTCACTCGGTGATAGGTGCCGAATGCAATTCGATGGCTAGTCGACGATGCGAATGTTTCACGTGAAACTTGATCAACGCTAAGTGATGTGTCTGCTGCTCCATTTAATGCAGGGGTTCGTTTCAATCGAAAACGTATGCACTCCCACTCCTCACACTCGGAGTTTCCATGTGTGGAACCTGGTGTGGAATCGAATGAAACAATAGCTGAATGCTGCCGCTGGTCCATGTTTCACGTGAAACGGTGGGCGGATTTTCATGGACCGATTTTTGTCTTCTACTTCCAAGCCAGTGAAGACGGGATTCACGTGGAAACTAGTGGGCAAGATGGTCAGCCAAGCCTCGTCGGCGGGGCGGTCGCTCCACGCCCAGAGGCCGAGCGCGGCGAGACGTTGTGTTGGGTGGAGAAGTGAGACCCGAGCATTCGATTTGAAGTTGATCCCATCAACTGTAAGTGCGGAGACAAATTGGCACTTCGATACCAGAGTTCGCGGATTGAGCGGTCAAGACCGGGCAATTTTCCCGATGATCGTTCCACATGAAACGTGAGACACGTGATGTCTGCAGTTGGTGGCCAATATCTGAGCTAATCGAGTTCACGCGATTAGCTGTCGGCGTTGTCGGGTGTGGAGAATGGCAAGTGTCCCTCCACGCATTTTCGATCGGATGCCTTCTAGCGCGCGCCGGATTCCGTCGATTCGAGAACTGGAATCGTGGGTGCGTCAGAGCTACATTTCGGAAGTCAATTGGATGCGGAGTTGGGCTGTCTTGGATGAGTATCGAACTGTATTGCTTCAGACATTTGGTTCTTAATAACGAGGCGTCGTTTCACGTGAAACGCTTGCCGACGAGCCTAAGCCCTTGCTCCCAGGGTAAGTGTCTGCTTCTTGTCGAGGAGTGAAGGAGCGGCCCGCGCATGAGTCTCTGCTAGGCACTGCGGATTTGCCGTCTCACGTGAAACGTTCCTTGTGGTCGAGTTGCCCAGTCGGATGAGCTCGATGAGCACTCCGTTAGGCATAAGGCTCGAAGTTTGGTGAGTTCATCAGTCTCTACTTGCTCTGTCGCCTCCTCTCGAAGTCGCGTATTTGCGTGATGCGTGAGAGTCCATTCCGTTAACATTCCTGGTTGCCGCCGGACGATTTGCAGAGGACAATGCCATAGTCCCTGCTCGAAGAGCTGGAATGCGTGATCGCGTGGTGAGTCAGTTTCGTTTGCATCGCTCTCCACTTCGACCTTCTCGACCAGGTTTCACGTGAAACGGTCGGCCGCCATGGACAATTGGTCCTACGGCCAAGTAGGTGTGCTGAAGACGAGTACTCTTCGAGAGACTCAGGAAGTGAAACTGTAGGGCAGGTGGCTTTGAATGGTGAGCTTGCGTGTAGTTGCGCTATCCCGCATCTTTCAATGACTTTCCGATTCACGGATATCGCCCCACTCAACATCTTCTCTTCGGTAGGCGATGGCGTTTTCGGTCCAAGGTGTAGTTTCACGTGAAACATTCTCTTGAACTGGAGTGACGAATGAGCTGGTGAGCTCCCGCAAAGATGCTCTAATCGTCTCTATAGGAGCGCCGTCAGAATTGTGTGGCGACTTTGTCTGTCCCTTCATGCGTTGTCGAACAGCACCGGCTCTCTTTGGACTCGCGTCAAATTGCGGGTTTGGGGTCGTTTGGTCCGGCTACCGAAGTCAACAGTGATGGCGGTCTGGTGCATAGTTCCGAGTCGGTACCCGTGGTGTTGACAGTAGCCGCGTTCATCACGGTTATCCCTCTCTAGCGACGTACAAGGCCAGAGATACTTTGTGTGCGGAACCGACGGTTTCACGTGAAACGGTCGGCTTGGATTAGCTCGTTTCACGTGAAATATTGCTGCACGAGTGAAAATCAGAGTTCCGCCTGAGACGGGAGTTCTTCATGCAACAAAGTCGGTGTTGTAGTTTCACGTGAAACGGGAATGACCGAATGCTCTGCACGTGTCTCAATTTAAGGGCGAATCAGCCCTGCAGATAGCCGATCTTCAGAGCAAAGAGAGTATTTGTCAATTGGTGCGCTGAAGGGAGGGTTTCACGTGAAACGGTGTGCTTTGGATGGTCTTGTTTCACGCGAAACGCGAGTGATCGAATGTTCATTACGCCCCGAAATCGAAGGGTTAGCCGGACTCGGAGATGAAGCAATTCAGACTGAGATGGCCGGCTCAGGCCAAGGATCGGCTACCAGTTCTCGATAGATGCAGCCATCAAATTGGCGCTGTGTAGGTTTCACGTGAAACGGGCAGTACATCGAGGCCGGGAGGCTGCTACCGGCAGGTATTTCTCGATGAGACGCATCATGAGTCGTCAGTGCATTTGGTGGTGTGCTGTGTCGAGGCGTTTCACGTGAAACGGGGTGTAGGTGCCGATCGGCGATGGTTAATGTTCGTTCCTTGGAACGAGAACTGCAAGAACGAACGTGTCAGAGGTGAGAAGGTCAGGCGCAGAGCGCTGATGTAGGGGTGTTAGTGCGAGATAGTTACTACAGCCAAGGAGGGATGGCAGTACGAATTGCTGACATGAAATGTCGGTGGCCAATGAGAACCTGGTACATGTCCCGGAATTAGACAGGAAAGGTCACCGACGGTGCCGGCTCTTAGCCACCAGAACCACAAACTCTCATGTTTCACGTGAAACGTACTTTGATACCGGCCGCGAGCCTCGCGCCGCAATACTGAAACTAAACGAAGATAGAAGTCCCGGATCGCCATCAGTCTTGAATACGGTTTGGGAGAAAGGGTTTGCCAGCATGAGCGACGTTTTTGATTCGCCAATTGCCCGTCAGATCAGCGAGCTGAACGCAAAGAAGAAGACTTTGAAGACGAAAACAGCCCCCCGACCAGGGAAAACTCGCGTGATTACGGTCTCCAACCAAAAGGGTGGTGTGGGCAAAACCACCACAACGGTGAATCTTGCGGCTGCACTTTCCACGTTCGGAATGCGCGTGTTGGTAATCGACAACGACCCCCAGGGAAACGCCTCGACTGCACTGAATATCGAGCACCGAGGTGAAACGCCTGGCACCTACGAAGTACTCATCGATGGTGCGAACCTCGCAGATGTTGTGCAACCCAGTCCGGATCTCAAGAATCTCTACTGCTGCCCGGCAACTCTTGACTTGGCAGGCGCAGAAATTGAACTCGTTCCCATGGTTTCACGTGAAACGCGTCTCAAAACGGCAATCACCAACTACCTTGAGCAGCAAGAGGCGAATGGCGAGCGGATCGATTATGTCTTCATCGATTGCCCTCCTTCGCTCGGGCTTCTCACCATCAACGCCTTCGCCGCAGCGCAGGAAGTGTTGATCCCGATTCAGAGCGAGTACTACGCACTTGAAGGACTCGGGCAACTCCTCGACTCAATCGAACGGCTTCGGGAATACCTCAACCCCGCTCTTAGGGTCGGCACCATCCTTCTGACAATGTTCGATAAACGAACGAATCTTTCGAAGGATGTTGCCGATGAAGTGCGTCGCCACTTCCCAAGTGAGCTACTTGACACTGTCATTCCCCGCTCCGTACGGATTTCTGAGGCACCGAGTTTCAACAAAACAGTCCTCACCTATGACCCCGAAGGCGTCGGTGCAGTCGCCTATAAAGAAGCTGCACTCGAAATGGCAAAACAAGGAGTGACGAGCAATGGCAACTAAGAAGCGTGCCGGTCTTGGCCGAGGGCTGAGCGCCCTCATTCCCCAAGCCCCAATTCAGGACGATCGCGCAATTGATGTGTTCTTTAACGGTTCGGCACCCAGTGGCCGACAAGAACCATCAAAAATTGCCAAGGAAGAAAACCAGAACGCCCAAACGGTTCCTGCGGGCGAAGATTTTAACCCGGATAAAGGTACCCAGAAGCCGGCTGATGGCTCCCAGGAACCCTCAAATTCCTCACGTTTCACGGGAAACACCGAGTCTGTCCAGACAGAGAGCGACAAAAATGCCGAGCTCGACGCTGAAATAGAGGCCGACGTGCGTGCGGCACTTGCCGCATCAAAGAATGGCTCCTCCATCGAGAATGGGCACGACGACATCGCTGCTCGTCAGTTCCAGAATGAAGATCGAGTAGCGGATAGCGTCCACAAGTTATCCACAACTTCTGCACAAGACCTGCCAATGCTTAATCATGGAAATGAAGATGCGGCGGTAGAACCAGCTGAGGGACTACTTCCGGTCCCTGGAGCGCAGCTTGGAAACCTTGATCCCTATCGAATTGTGGCGAACACGCGTCAGCCTCGAAGCGAATTCGATGAAGAGGCGCTCGACGAGCTGACACTCTCGATCCGTGAATTTGGTGTCTTCCAGCCCATCGTGGTGCGTCCACTTAATAGTGATGATCCGCGTCGTGGCGATGCCGACTACGAACTCATTATGGGTGAGCGTCGTTTGCGCGCGACCAAGGCCTCCGGCCGTGACTCCATTCCTGCCATTATTCGTCACACCGATGATGAAGACATGCTTCGGGATGCGCTCCTCGAGAACCTCCATCGCGCTGAACTCAACCCGCTGGAAGAAGCATCCGCGTATCAACAGTTGCTTGATGACTTCGGATGCTCGCAACAAGAACTCTCGGATCGAATCGGTCGCTCCAGACCGCGAATTTCAAACACGCTGCGGCTGCTCAAGTTGCCGGTTGATGTCCAACGAAAGGTTGCCGCTGGTGTCCTCAGCGCCGGTCACGCACGAGCTGTACTCTCGGTGCACGAACCAGCCGCGATGGCGCAACTCTCCGACAAAATCATCAACGAGAACCTTTCGGTACGTGAAGCGGAACTCGCGGCATCCACTATGGGCATTCGAACTGAAAAGAATCCCTCGCGGCAGAGCCAAGTTGGTAGTGACTCACTCAATGCCCACCTGTCTACCGTCGGCGAGCGCCTCGGTGACCGACTCAATACCCGTGTAAAAGTCGTACTGCGAAAGACAAAAGGCCAGATCAGCATCGACTTTGCGTCAGTTGCAGACCTGAATCGAATCCTCGAAGCGATCGGCGAATCCACCGAGGCATAGCGTTCACGAAGGCATTCGAAAGTGACGTCGGGATGCGGTAGTCGGCTATGAAGCTGACCACCGCATCCCGCACTCAGTCAGGTGCTAGACCACGAAATCAGTATGCGTTGGTGTGTTTCGGGGTCCGCGATCTGCAGCGCGTTCGGCGAGCTTTGCGTAGACCTCGGACAACTCGAGCCCCGCGGCGTCGATCCCGAGCGGCAAGAGTGAGGTCTCGGTCATTCCGGGAATCGGGTCGGCCTCAATGAACCACGGAATTCCCTCGTCATCAATAATGAAATCAACGCGAGCCATGTCCGCCATTCCGATGACGTTATAGGCGGTGATGGCGAGCTCAGAGACCTTGGCGATAAGCTCAGGCGCCAGCCGGGCCGGCGCAAAGAACGTCGTCTCACCGGCGTTGTAGCGCGCGGCGTAGTCGTAAACACCACTCGTCGGAACAACCTCCACCGGAGGCACCGCAAACGGGCCGTCACCGAGATCCAGCACCCCCACCATGACTTCGGTGCCGGTGACTTTCCGCTCGATCAAGACTCCCTCGTCATAGGTGAACGCAGTGACGAGCGCACGTGAGAACTGCAAGGTCTCCTCGACGAATGACACACCCTGCGAAGATCCACCTTCGACGGGCTTTACCACCGCAGGGAAATCAATGCCCTTGGAAATCGCATGAATTACGCTCGCGGCACCCAATTCGCGGAACGTATCCTGCGGGAGAACAATCGATTGTGGTGTTCTGAGACCCGCACGCTTCACGAGTGCCTTCGCCGAAGCCTTATCCCAGGCGAGCTTCGCCGCCGTGGGGCGGGAACCGACATACGGCACCTCGAGCGCACGTAGGAGCGAGTACAGCGAACCGTTCTCGCCAGAAACTCCGTGCAACACCGGCCAAACGACGTCGACATCCTCGAAGTTCTCCTCGAGCCAGGGCAAGAGCGTCTCATCGGGCTCACGCACCGTGACCCGAGCGCCTGCCTTGATCAGCGCATCCGAAACCCGCCGACCCGAACGCAGCGACACATCCCGCTCATGTGAGATTCCGCCCGAAAGTATGACTACGTGACGTCCTTCGATCGTCATAAAAACTGCTCCTAGATTCGCGTGAGTATGTCGGGCTGAAATCAGTTGATGTTCGGCGGAGCCGAGGGGAAACGGTTGTCATCATCGGATCGGTTGCTGAAGGTGCCAAAGGTTTCGATGAGGTCGAGCTCGTCATTGATGACGTTCGCGAGTCGACGCACTCCCAGTCGGATGCGTTCGGGCTCGGGCAGCGAATAGGAAAGTCGAATCTTGTCGTGCCCACGACCATCCGCGTAAAAACCGGTGCCGGGCGTGTAGGCAACGAGCTCCTTGGTCGCTCGCGGCAACATTTGCTTTGAATCGAGAGTGTCGGGAAGCTGCACCCACATGAAGAAACCGCCATTGGGGATCGTCCAACTCAACTGCGGCAGGTATTCCTGCATTGCAGCAAGCATCGCATCCCGCCGCTCACGATAAGTGTGCCGGAAGGTGTCGATCTGAGCTCGCCAGTCGCTGCCCTCGAGATACTCGGTCACGAGCCACTGATTCAGCGAGGAGGGTGACAGGATGGACGACTCCACCGCAAGAATAAGCTTCTCGCGAATGCCGTGCGGCGCGAGAACATAACCGACGCGCACCCCCGGAGAGAGAATCTTCGAGAATGACCCGAGGTAAAGCACGTGGTCGGCATCAAGCGACCGGATTGCGTTCGGTGCCTTCTCGTCAAAGTAGAGCAGCCCATACGGGTTGTCCTCGACAATGAGCACACCTTCGCGGATGCACAGATCAAGGACCTCCTGCCGACGCGTTGCCGACATGGTCACCCCGGTGGGGTTATTGAAGTTCGGCACCGTGTACAGAAACTTGACTTCCTTACCTTCGGCCCTGACCTTGCGAATATTTTCGGCAAGCGACTCCATATTGAGCCCCTCGTCGTCCATATCTACGTGGCGAACATCCGCCTCATAGGACTTGAAGGTGCCAAGCGCCCCGACGTAGCTCGGGGTTTCGAGCAGAATCACATCGCCGGGATTGATGAAGAGCTTCGTCACCAGGTCGATCGCGTGCTGCGAGCCGGTGGTCGTGACCACATCGTCGGCCGAGGCACCGGTAATGCCTTCGAGCGCCATGAGCTCCAGGATGCGTTCGCGCAGCTGCGGGATTCCTTGACCCCCACCGTATTGCAGGGCTTCGGGGCCGTGTTCGCGCATCATCCGGTCGAAGGCGCTGCGAACAAGCGAATCCGGAAGCGCGGCGACGAACGGCGAGCCGCCCGCGAGCGACACAACTTCGGGGCGTGACGCCACCGCAAACAGCGCTCGCACCTCACTTACGGTCAGGCCGGAAGTACGGCTCGCATAGTTGTCGTACCAGGGGTCAAGGTTTCTTCCCCCGGGTTGAGTAGCTGGATCTGGCGATGACACGGGCATCCTTCGCGTAATAGACGAAACGCCAGTCTACGCCCGTGCGGACGAAGACTGGCGTTTGACCAGCGGCGTGGACTAGTCGAGGTAACCCGCGAAACTCTTCTCGAAGGCACCCTTGGACTGCGCGCCGATCACTTCCTTGCGGATCTCGCCACCCTCAAAGAGCTTGATCGCGGGAATGCTCGTGACCTGGTATTTCATTGCGAGATCCATTTCTTGATCAACGTCGACCTTGACCACCTTGACGTTGGGGTGCTCGTCCGCGATCTTGTCGAGAATGGGCGATACCTGGCGGCAAGGGCCACACCAGGTTGCCCAGAAGTCGACGATGACGCTGCCTTCAGCGTTGAGGACTTCCTCCTCGAAATTGGCATTTGTGACGTCAATAACCGTGGACATATTCAGATCTCCTTGAACATTGCAAAATGAAAACTACTTATCGGCGAAACTGCTCGGGTTCAGCGCGATTGGGTTGAGCGAGATGACCGGTTCGGATGCGGGCTCTGTTGTTGCTTCGTCGGTGGTTCCGGATGCGTCTTCCGCAACTCGTGCAAGTAGCTCGCGATCGAGCGTGCCGAGGTACTCCTCGACATCAAGTGCCGCAACCGTGCCAGAACCCGCTGCCGTGATTGCCTGACGGTACTGGTCGTCGAGGACGTCGCCAGCGGCAAATACGCCCGGCAGCGAGGTGCGTGAACTGCGGCCCTCGACTGCGACAACACCGGTCTCGGTAAGGTCGAGCTGGTCGCTGAAAAGTTCGGTGCGAGGGTCGTGACCGATTGCGACGAAGGTTCCGGTGAATTCGCGATCAAACTGCTCACCGGTCTGCGTGTTTTCGAGACGAAGGCCTTCGAGACTGGTCTCGCCGAGGTACTCGAGCACCTTCGCGTCGGTGAGCCATTCGATCTTCTCGTTCGAGCGAGCACGGTCGAGCATGATCTGCGAGGCGCGGAAGTTCGCTGAACGGTGGATGATCGTAACGCGGTCGGCGAAGCGGGTGAGGAACAGCGCCTCTTCCATGGCCGAGTCGCCGCCGCCGATCACGGCAATGTGCTGCTCGCGGAAGAACGCACCGTCACAGGTGGCGCACCAGGAAATACCGCGGCCCGAGAGTCGATCCTCACCGGGAACACCGAGGCGGCGATAAGCCGAACCGGTTGCGAGAATCACGGCGAGCGCTTCGTAGTCACCCTCGTAGGCGGTGTGGATGCGCTTGATGTCGCCTTCGAGTTCCACCGATTCAACATCGTCGAAGACGAGTTCGGTACCGAACCGGACTGCCTGATCCTGGAACTTCTGCATCAGATCCGGGCCGAGGATCCCATCCGGGAAACCGGGAAAGTTCTCCACATCGGTCGTGTTCATGAGCTCTCCACCCACGGTGACCGCGGAAGTAAACAGCACCGGCTTGAGACCGGCGCGGGCTACGTAGATTGCTGCGGTATAGCCGGCGGGACCGGAACCAATGATGGCGACATTTCGCATGGGGACGACTCCTGGATGCAGGTGGTTGACTTCGACTGCTATTGAGGGCAACCGAAGAGGTGGCTTGAGTATTCCGCACAGTAGAGCGGATGGACTTTGGGATCAGATGAGCGGTTCATCATCGAGTTCTACGCGCTTTTCGTAGGCCTCTCGCTGCTTCTTACGTTCATATTCGCGCATTTCACGCCGGCTCGGCATCTCAGTGGTGACCTGGCTTGCCATCGCCGCCATTTCACCTTCCGGGCTTGACTGCGAGGTGGAACCAATGCCTGATCCCATATCGGGCGAGTATTGGCGCACGAGTGAGTTGTGCTCTTCGGCAAATTTATCGGCATTCACCGCGGCGGCTGAGTGGCGGGCGAGTTCGACCGAGTGACGACCGCGACGCCCCACGATGCGATTGATGAGCGGGCCAACGAAGGTCTCGATTTCGGGGCTGCGCGTCGCAATGGCAAGACCAAAGAAGACGATTGCCATCGCACCGCCAGCCACCAGGCAGGCGATGAGCGCATTCACAATGCTGATTCGCGCCCAGCCGCTCGCTTCAAATCCGCCGAGCACCCACATGAGCAAGAGCCCGACGATCGCGGCGGGGATGATGAACACGCTGAAGCGCACCGTGGCACGAACAAGATTCCGCCCGTCCACTCTGCCGAGGCGCTTGCGCAGCACGTTGATCATGATCAGGAAGCGCAAAATGGTCGTTGCGGACTGCAAGAGCACGAGCTGCAATACGAGCACTTCCACCGGCGCGAAGTTTGCGATGAGCAAAATACCGGCGAACTGTATGGGTGAAGTGAGGGCGTAGAGCAGGAAGACACTCTTTGTGTCTTCAAACGCGTAGAAGACGCGCTGGATGTAGTAGAGCAGCGAGTAGGCGAGCAAGCTCAGCATCGCTCCGGAAATCAGGATCGCGAGCGCTTCGAGCCCGACGTCGCTCGCATCAAAAATTCTCGCGAAGGCGGGCGAAATCACCATCAGGCCAACGGCGGAGAAAATCATGAACATCGTGATCGATCGCGCACCGCGCGAGAAATCGGCGATGACCGATCTCGTATCCTTGGCGGCAGCTTTCTCGCTCAGCGAGGTAAACATCGTCGTGGTCAGTGACACCGTCACGATTGAGTGCGGCAGCATGAAGATCATCCACGCGTTTTGCCGCGCCGCAATCGAAGCGGCCTGACCGAAAGCCACGTTCGCTGCGACCGTCTCAAGCCAGCCGGTGATCTGCACCACGATGAGCAAACCGAACGACCATCCCGCGAGCTTTCCGATGCGGCTGAGGCCGGTGCCGCGGAAGTGGAAATCGGGCCGGTATTGCAGTCCGGCCTTCTTCAGGAAGAAGAAGAGTACGACCGCCTGTGCGACCACACCGAGGGTGGTACCGCCACCGATCACGGCGATCATTGTTGGCGTCCAGTCCGCGATTTCGCGCGATCCGGCGGGGTCTGCGCCAAAGATGACCGAGAACAGGATGAGCATCAGGATCGCGATGACGTTGTTGAGCGCCGGGGCCCAAGCGAATGGCGCGAAGATACTGCGCGCGTTGAGCACCTCCGACACCACCGCGTACAAGCCGTAGAAGAAAATCTGCGGCAAACACCAGTACGCGAGCGCGATCACCAGGCCGAGTTGCTCTTCCGAGAGCGTGATGCCGTAAATCCACGACAGCACGGGTGCACCGATCGTGACGATCAGCGTGAGTCCGCCGAGCAGCACGATCGAGAGTGTGATGAGTCGGTTCACATACTCGCGACCACCGTCGGGTCGCTTCGTGGCCCGGACGATCTG
Organism: Gulosibacter sp.; assembly: GCF_052090685.1. Lineage (NCBI taxonomy): Bacteria > Bacillati > Actinomycetota > Actinomycetes > Micrococcales > Microbacteriaceae > Gulosibacter > Gulosibacter sp. Next base: position 72,657 of record NZ_JBQDBE010000006.1, read on the forward strand.
CGGCACGAGCACCGCGTTGAGCAGACCACCGGCGATCAGCGAGTAGATATTGGTCGGCAGAGAGTTGGCATTCGCAAAGGCGTCGGCGGAGGCCGACCCCACGAGACCGATCGTCTGCGCGAGGACGATGGCCTTGATGAACCCGAGGACACGCGAAACGAGTGTGCCCGAGGCAAGTACGAGGCTCGTACGTCCGAAAGATTTAGCCATTGCTACGTGTCGCTACTGCTTCCTGATTCGCCGGTGTTTTCCACTGCTTCGGGTGTGGATGCGGTGGTTGCATCGGTCGATTCTCCCACTTCGTCGGCTCGATCGCGTTTTCGACGGCGGATTGTTCGCCAGACACCGACGACAAACAGCAGCACACCAGCACCAATTAGCAGGGAAACGGCGACGGTTTCGAGACTCGCGTGTACGTTGACGACGAGTTCCGCAGAGTTGTTGAGCTGCGTGTTCTCGACGGTCCACAGGGTTGCTTCGACACTCGAGACGCCGTTCGCGATGGCCTGAACGGGGATGCTTGCGCGGGTAACGCCTCCCGCGGGGATCGTAATCACGCTGGTGTCAGTGACGGTGAGATGCCCGGTGGTGGCACGTAAGCGCACTTCCACGATCACTTCACGATCGCTCTGATTCTCGATAAAGATCGGAAGCGAACTGTCGTGGCCGATCAGTTGAATTTCGCTGCCTTCTGCGACCGAAATCTGGTCGGCGGCAGCGGTGGCAAACTCAATGAACTCATGCGCAACGGGTGTCCAGCCATCGGTATCAATGATCGGCAGGCGAATCGAGTACAGCAGCTTGGCGCGAAGCTCTTCGGCGACTGCCTGCGGCTCGGCATAGAGTGCCGTGAGCTCGAGACCTCGCTCATTGGCAGTCGCGAGCTCTTCAAACTGGGCGATTGCCGCATCCGAGTGCGAGCCGGGAAGCAGTTCGGTTTCCGTGAGTACCGTTGGATCCTCGGCACGGTCCGGAATCGAGTCGAGTTCGGTCCAACTGTTCTCGGCCATTGCGTCGAGCAGTTGCGCGAGCAGTTCGGGGTCTTCGAGCGCGGCCCGCGGCAGCGTGGTCACGATCTGGCGAGCTTCGTTGGGGAGCTCGCGCGCAATCACAGCAAGCAGGGTGGCGACCTCGGCGGATGCGTCGCGGAAGTCGAGTTCTTCCGTCGCGGTCACCGTGCTCGCGATTGCGGCATCCAACTCCGCGTCGGTCACCAGCACCTCAGTGCCTGCGACCTGGTGCTGCGAGCTGGGTGTCGCGTAGCGGTCTGGTGAGAGCGTGACCTGGTCGCCACTGAGGACGATCGCGCCCGCGCCCCAGTCGCTGAGCGCGTCGAGGTCGCTTACGGTGCCGGCCGCGGGCCATTCCAGTTCGGGACGGGTGTAGTCGAAGGCCATGAGCTCTTCGAGATCCGGCGCCGGCCGAGGCTCGAGGACCTCCTCTTCTTCCTGGGTCGGCTCGGGAGCGTCCTCGGCGACGGTGCCCTCTGGGTCGGTTGCCGTGGGATCGGTCCCAGCTGGTTCAGTGGACGAGGGATCCGAGGGCTGTGGTTCTGCTTCGAGTTGGTCTGTGGGGTCGGCTGGCGGTGTTGGGGGTACTGTTTCGGATGCGGTCGGGTCGCTATTGGTGGGTGTCGGGGTTGGAGTTTCATCCGGCTCAACGACCGTAAAAAATTCGTGATCGGCCGTCGCATAGGAGAAACCTGTGGGCTGCAGGGGCTGCTCGAGTCCGGCCTGCTGTTGGAGCGTGAGGCTCGCATCCGCAAACTCGAGCGGAAAGCTCTCGTTTTCGAGCTGCTCAAGACGCTCGAGCCACGCCACTGCCGTTGCGGGTGCATCCGCACCGAGCGCCCGAATCGAGACCAGCAGTCGCGGGTCAATGGCGAGTGTCGCGTCCGTGCCTGCCACCGCATCCACCAGTAGCGTGAGATCACCCTGCGGCGCAGTAAGGATCTCGAGCTCCGCAATGCTGAGCAGCTCCTCCTCACCGAGGTCGCTCACAATCGGCACGATGGGGCTGATGCTCACAGGCGAAGCAAGCGACTCGGCATTCCAGACGAACGTGGCACGGTCCTGTGCGACAACCTCCCCGTTGGTTTCCCACTCCAGGGTGATGCCACGGGCACCGAACTGTCCATCATTGAGCGATTCCGTGGCCTCGGCGCTCAGCGTTACCGGGATTTCGAAGGTGGCACCCGGCTGGATCGCACCGATGACATCACGGAAAACCTCAGTTCCAGAAGAAGTGTCGGCGTCCGGATCTTCTTCGCCGGTCCACTGATTCAATTCGTAGCGAGTGTCAATCGTGTTGCTGTCGATCAGGAGCGCAATTTCGCTGGCGTCGGCGACCTCCTCGGTCCGGTTCATGAGGACCACGGTGGCTCGCGTTTCCTCGTCGGCGGTGAGCACCCCGCCGTCCAGCAACACGATTTCGGCGGATAACTCGCCATCGACACCGTCCCCAATGGCGCCGCCTGCGGGCGCAGTTGCCGCGTCCGGTGCAGTGGCGGGCGCGGCTGCTGCGAGCGAAGGAACCGCTCCACCGAGCCCAAGCACCACGGCTGTTGCGGCGACAACCCGTCGCCACAGCCGTGGTGCTCGCGGATGCGGTGCATCGGACATGACCTTCAGTGTACGAGCGGTGAGGCTTGGTTCGCCTCGTCCGCGCGACGGAACGCGATATCCGGCTAAACTCGTAGACTGATTCGGTGGAACACGTGCAAACAGCAATGGCGAGACTGACGGAACTCGCCCAATCGGGACCCGTCGCCAAGCTCTCGACGGCTTTCGCCGCCGCGGATGCGCAGCTCGCCCTCGTAGGCGGGCCGGTACGTGACGCCTTCCTCGGCCGCGGGGTCCACGATCTTGACTTTGCGACGGATGCGCGACCTGAACGCATCCTTGAGATAGTGAAACCGATCGCGCAGGCGCACTGGGATATTGGTCGGGAATTTGGCACCATTGGCGCCCGAATTGACGGCGAACAGGTTGAGATCACCACGTATCGCGCCGATACCTATGATGGCCAGTCGCGAAAGCCAGTCGTTGCCTTCGGTGATTCGATCGAAGGCGATTTGCATCGCCGTGACTTCACGGTCAACGCGCTTGCGTTGTCGCTACCCAAGCTCGAACTCGTCGACCCCACGGGTGGGTTCCAAGACCTCATCGACGGGGTCTTACGCACGCCAATTGAGCCTGAAGTGTCTTTCGGCGACGACCCGCTGCGGATGCTGCGGGCGGTGCGATTCACCTCCCAGCTCGGTTTTCACCTGGACGGCGATTCCTTTGCGGCGATTCAAGAACTGACCGAACGCATCCGCGATATTTCGGCGGAACGCGTGCGCGATGAGTTCATCAAGCTCATGGCCACCGATTCACCGCGCGCCGGCATCGAGCTTATGGTCGAAACCGGTCTGGCCGAGATTATCTTGCCGGAGCTTCCCGCCCTGCAGCTCGAACGCGATTCGGCACACCAGCACAAGGATGTGTACGAGCACTCGATTCAGGTGCTCGAAAACGCAATTGCGCTCGAAAAAGAGGCGGCGGCCGGGATTGTCGAGCAGGGTGGGGACATGCCTGCTCCCGATGTGGTGTTGCGGATTGCCGCGCTGCTGCACGATATCGGCAAACCCCGCACGCGTGAATTTGGCCCGAATGGTCAGGTCACCTTCCACGGCCACGACTGGGTCGGTGCGAAGATGACGAAAAAGCGGCTCAGCACGCTGCGCTTCGACAACGACACCGTGAAGCAAATTGCCCGCCTCGTGGAACTCCACATGCGGATGTACAACTACGGCAATGCTGGCTGGACCGACTCGGCCGTGCGCCGCTTCGCACGGGATGCTGGCGAGCGTCTCGAGCAGCTACTGCTGCTCATTCGGGCCGATATCACCACGCGGAACCGGCGGAAGTCCGAGCGACTCCAATTCGGCATCAATGACCTCGAGCACCGACTGGCTGAACTCCGCGAACGCGAAGAAATGGAGTCCATGCGACCGGACCTCGATGGGGATCAGATTATGCGCATCCTCGACCTCAAACCCGGTCGCGAGGTGGGTGAGGCACGGAAGTTCCTACTCGATCTGCGACTCGACGAGGGGCCGCTTGTTGAAGAAGAGGCGACGAAGCGGTTGCTTGAGTGGTGGGCGAACCGCGCCTAAACGGCGCTCCGCGCTGCTAGTAGGAGGTCTCACTTTGCAGGATTGCGAATGGGATCACTGACGCGACGAAGAGGATGATGAGTAGCGGCACGACGATGATGGTCGCGATGTTCAGGCCCAGTCCCCATCCCGCCAGAGCGCGTTTGCCACGGTACTTTTCCATTGCCAAGCCGATGATGCCCGTCACGATGCCCGCGAACGGTGTGAGGAATGCGAAGACTCCGAGAATGGGGATGAACGCAATCACCCACGTTGACAATGCCAGGATGAGCGACCACAGTCCCGGAATGTTCGTGCTGTTTTCGACATTCTGCGTGGGATAGGGATTGGGCGCGTACTGAGGTGCGCCGTACTGCGAAACCGAGTACGGGGTTCCGCCGTACTGCGGCCCGTTGTATTGCGGCCCGCTGTATTGGGGCGCGCCGTACTGCGGCCCGTTTGACTGCGGCCCGCTGTACGGTGCAACCTGTCCTGGAGCCTGACCGTAGGCCGACTGCTGGTAGTCGTTGGGCTGTGGCGCCGGCTCAATCGCACTCTGCCCAGTCCCATAGGGTGACTGCTTGACCTGCTCCGGATCATAAGGCTGCGGCTCGAAGCTCGGCTGACTCTCGCCCGATGTTGACTGTGGGTCCGAGTTGAACGTCATCATCACTCCTCTACTCAGTACTGCTGGGGATGCGGGGAATCTCGTTACGATTCGCCGTGTCTTAGGGGCGAACCGATCCGGGTGTCTCCGGCACCCCAGTCTCCTCCGGGAAGTCACTCGGTGCGGGGCCAGGCGAGTCCAGGTCCGTGGGGTCGTCGGTTTCCGAATCCGTTCCGTAGTCAGGGTTAGAGGTTTCGAAGGACTCTTTAAGTTCCTCTTCCAACTCATCAAATACGCCGGATTCGTCCAGTTGGTTCCAGGTCCACCACGCGCCGGTGATAAACGGCAAGAACATTGAGAGTCCGACCGCAATTGCGCTCACGATCGTGCCGATGATTGCCAAGAGTCGCCGACCTCGATACTTATCCAGCGCGAGGCCGAGCACGCCGAAGACGAGCCCGACGAAGCCGATAAAGATTCCCGCGAACCCGATGAAGGGAATCCAGCACACCGCAAGGCCCACCACGCCAATGATGAGACCGGTAAGTCCAAAGCCATTCAGCCCGGAGCTTGGCGGGGCCGGCTGAGGTTGAGGCGGTGGCTGTTGCGGCGGGTACCCGTGTCCGTTGGGGTACGGAGGGGGCGCGGATGTCATAGCTGCTCCTCTAATCTCGGATACAACCATCTCATCACTCGAACCCGAACGAGTCGATCCAGCGGCGGAGGGATTTTTCTCTACACAAAGACGGATATTTCTACTGGCGTCGTAGCAGTTGACGGTCTAAACTTATGAAGTTGTCCCGTCGCAATCGTGCCGGGCAATGGCATCCGCTCAATTAACCGTAGGGGATGCGATGCAATGACCCTCCTGCTGCGGAACGTCCGCAGCCGTTCAAGACCAAAGGAGGTGGGTTTATCGTGCATCAGTATGAGCTCATGGTGATCATCGATCCAGAGATCGACGAGCGCACCATCGCCCCGAGCCTCGATAAGTTCCTCGCCGTCGTCACCAAGGGTGGCGGCACCATCGAGAACATCGACATCTGGGGACGCCGCAAGCTTGCTTACGAAATCCAGAAGAAGTCGGAAGGCGTTTACGCCGTCGTCAACTTCACCTCTGACGCAGACACTGCGAAGGAGCTCGACCGTCAGCTTCGCCTGTCTGAGGCAATCATGCGCACCAAGGTGCTGCGTGCCGAAGAAGCGATCGCTCGCGTTGCCGCTGCAAAGGCTGAGTCAGCTAAGAAGGCTGAGTACGTAAAGTCGAACGCAGCAGAGGCCGCCAAGGTTGCAGCCTCTTCCAAGTCCGAGACTGAGTAACTACAAGTCCACTAAGTAGGGAGCGCGACATGGCAGGCGACACGATCATCACAGTGGTGGGAAATCTCACCGCCGACCCCGAACTCCGATACACCCCGAACGGGTTCGCGGTAGCGAACTTTACAATCGCATCCACCCCCCGCACGTTCGACCGTCAGGCGAACGAGTGGAAGGATGGCGAGGCACTGTTCCTTCGTGCATCTGTCTGGCGCGAGCACGCTGAAAATGTGGCGGCAACGTTGACCAAGGGTCAGCGCGTCATCGCACAGGGCAAGCTCAAGCAGCGTTCCTACGAATCCCGCGAGGGCGAGAAGCGCACCGCGTTCGAACTCGATGTCGATGAGATCGGTCCGGCGCTTCGCTACTCGACCGCACAGGTCACCCGCAGTTCCGCGGGTGGGGGTGGCGGCGCCGTTGGCGGAGGCCAGCAGCGTCAGCCCCAGCAGCAGTCACAGCCCGTCCAGCAGCAGCGCCCACAGGCCGAAGAGCCGTGGGGCGGCCAGCAGTCTGGTGGCGGCGGTGGCTACGGCTCTGGTGGTTGGGCGGCTCCAGGCGCGGGTCCCTCGGGTGGATTTGACGACGAGCCACCGTTCTAACGGTTGGCGTCTCAACACAGATTCCTAATTTCGAAGAAAGAAGCACATCAGCATGGCTGGTAAGTCCAGCGGCAAGCGCCGCACTATGGGGCGCGGCAAAGACAAGCCCGTAGCACCCGCAAAAAGCATTAAGGTTGGCGTCATTGACTACAAGGACGTCAACACCCTTCGCAAGTTTGTGTCGGAGCGTGGCAAGATCCGCGCCCGTCGCATCACCGGCGTTTCGGTTCAGGAGCAGCGACTCATCGCTCGCGCCGTGAAGAACGCCCGCGAAATGGCCCTCCTTCCGTACGCCGGTTCAGGCCGCTAGGAAGAAAGGACCACCACATCATGGCAAAGGTAATTCTCACTAACGAGGTCTCCGGGCTCGGCTCGGCAGGCGACGTTCTCGAAGTACGCAACGGTTTCGCGCGTAACTACCTGGTCCCACAGGGCCTGGCAGTGAACTGGACCCGTGGCGGCGAGAAGCAGGTCGAACAGATCCAGCAGGCTCGCACTGCTCGTGAACTCCACTCCATCGAAGACGCCCAGGCACTCAAGCAGTCGCTTGAGGCCGCAATCGTCAAGGTCACCGTCAAGGCTGGTAAGGAAGGCCGTCTCTTCGGTTCCGTCCGCCCCGCGGCTGTGGCTGAAGCGATCAAGGCGCAGGGAATCGGCGAAATCGACCAGCGTAAGGTTGTATTCCCCAACCCGATCAAGTCGACCGGTAACCACGAGGCAACCGTGCGTTTGCACGAAGACATTGTCGCAGTCTTCCAGGTTCAGGTGATCGCCGCCCGCTAGGCGGTGTGGACCTCTTCCACAAAAGTTGGTCAAGCATCCTTCGTTGGATGCTTGACCAACTTTTTTTTGTGTGCCTGAGACAACTTATCCACAGCTAAGTCACAGACAGGTGAAAGTCTAAAGTTGAACTTTACACAGTTTGAGATTTTCGACTGTGGACTCGGAAATACCTGATTACGCAGGGATTAATTGTGCTTGCCAGTTCACTTGTCCACAGTTATACACACTGAGTGCACAACCCTCCCCAGGTCCGTCCACGGTGATTCCACAAGTTATCCACAGGGCGTGGTTTTTGTGGAGAGATTGGCCGCTATGGTGACGAAGCGCTTCTTTTTCCGCCCATGTCGGAGGGTCGCGGTAGAAGTATTCCGTACTGGATTAGCGCAGAGAAAGGACGTTGATGACGATCACGCATCTGGGGGCAGAAACTCGCGAGCGCTCGAGGGACGCGCAGGACGGCCCTCGCACCCCGCCGCATGATCTGCTCGCTGAGCAGTCGGCGCTGGGTGGCATGCTCCTGTCGAAGGATGCCGTGGCCGACGTCGTCGAGGAGGTCCGCGGCCCGGACTTCTATATCCCCAAACACGAGATCATCTTTGATGCGCTGCAGACGCTCTATGCCGCTGGCGAGCCCACGGACGTTATTGCCGTCACCGACCAACTCACCAAGACGGGCGACCTGCAGCGCGCCGGTGGCGCCGAGTACCTGCACACCCTCGCGGGAATTGTGCCCACGGCCGCAAACGCCGGGTTCTACGCCAGCATCGTCGCTGAGCGTGCCGTATTGCGTCGCCTGGTCGAAGCGGGCACGCGAATCGTGCAGATGGGCTACGGCGCCGAGGGCGAAGTTGTGGAGCTCGTCAACCAGGCACAGGCCGAAATCTACGGGGTCACCGGTGGCGTAGAGACGGAGGACTACGTCCCCCTCAGCGATGCGCTTAACGCCGCACAGGCCGAGATCGATGCGGCCCAGAACCGCGACGGGACGATGACCGGTGTCCCGACCGGCTTCCGCGACCTCGACGCACTGACGAACGGATTGCACTCCGGGCAGCTCATCATCATCGCTGCTCGCCCGGGTCTCGGTAAGTCGACGTTCGCACTCGACCTATGCCGCAACGCATCCGTGCACGCCAATGAGCCGTCAATTTTCTTCTCGCTCGAAATGAGTCGTGCCGAGATCGCAATGCGTCTACTTTCCGCGGAAGCGAACGTCAAGCTGCAGCACATGCGTACCGGCAAGGTCTCGGATGACGATATGGCGAGGATCATGCGCACCCAGGGTGACATCTCGGAAGCGCCACTGTTCATTGATGACTCACCCAATATGACCCTTGTTGAGATTCGCGCCAAGTGCCGACGACTCAAGCAAAAATACGGCTTGAAACTCATCGTCATCGACTACCTCCAGCTCATGACTTCGGGTAAGCGCGTCGAGTCCCGCCAGCAAGAGGTCTCCGAGTTCTCGCGTGCGTTGAAGCTGCTTGCGAAAGAGCTCGAGGTGCCGGTGATCGCACTCTCGCAGCTGAACCGTAACTCTGAGCAGCGTTCCGACAAGAAACCGGCAATCAGTGACCTGCGTGAATCGGGTTCGCTTGAGCAGGATGCTGACATGGTCATCCTGCTGCACCGCGAAGGTGCCTACGAGAAGGACCACCCGCGCGCCTCAGAAGCCGACTTCATTGTCGCGAAGCACCGTAACGGCCCCACCGACACGATTACCGTGCTCTTCCAGGGCCACCTCTCGAAGTTCGTGGACTATGCGCCGGGCATGGCCCCCGCGCCGGATATGGGGCCGGGCTAAGGGTCAGGTCAGTGGGGGCACAACTCCACTTTCGCGGCTGGAAAAATCCCGATTGGGGCCTGCAACGGGTCGATGTCGCCAAGTTAGGGGACATGTCTCCGTCGGAGACCCCAATCGGGATTTTCTGTGCTCCGGCGCGGGGTCGCTAGGCGGTAATTTCTTCCCGAGCGGCGGCCACTTGCAGCTGACCCTGCGCATCCACGGTCACCGAGATGGTACCGCCTTCGGTGACCTCTTCGCCCACCAGCAGGTCGGCGATCCGGTCATCGAGTTCGCGCTGAATCACACGGCGCAGCGGGCGCGCCCCGAACTCGGGCTCATAGCCAGCATCCGCGATCCACGCGACCGCCGCATCCGCCACTTGCAGCGTGATGCCCTGCGTGGCGAGGCGAGCAATCGACTTGCCGAGCTGCAGTTGTGCAATATCGCGCAACTGCTCTGGTTCGAGCTTGCGGAAGAGTACCGTTTCATCAATGCGGTTGAGGAACTCTGGACGCATCGACTCGCGCAGCTTGCCCATCACCTTCTGGCGCATATCGCGGTCAGCATCTTCGACGCGCCCGGAGGCGAACCCGAGGGGTGCACCCTTGGCCGCGATGAACTCCGAACCAAGGTTCGAGGTCATGATGACCACCGTGTTGCGGAAGTCCACCGTGCGGCCCTGACCGTCGGTGAGACGACCGTCGTCAAGCACCTGCAGCAGCAAGTTGAACACGTCCGGGTGCGCCTTCTCGATCTCATCGAGCAGCACAACCGAGTATGGCCGACGACGCACCTGCTCGGTGAGCTGGCCCGCCTCGTCGTAGCCGAGGTATCCCGGAGGGGCCCCGACCAGTCGTGAAACCGTGTGGCGCTCACCGAACTCACTCATGTCGAAGCGGACCATGGCGGTCTCATCATCAAAGAGCGACTCAGCGAGAGCCTTCGCGAGCTCGGTCTTCCCGACACCAGTGGGTCCGAGGAAGAGGAAGCTGCCAACGGGCCGGGCGGGGTCGCCCATGCCGGTGCGATTGCGACGCACGGCCTTGGCAACTGCGGTGACGGCCTCATCCTGTCCGACCACCCGCTCGTGGAGCTGCTCTTCGAGCCGCGCGAGACGTGATTTCTCCGACTCGGTCATCGACGTGGCCGGGATTCCGGTCGCGCGCGAGACCACTTCGGCGATTTGCTGCTCGTCGACCACGCGGTTTTTCGCAACTGCAGCCTCGGAGTTTGAGGATGCGGTTGCAGCCTCAAACTCCTCGGTCACCGCACGAATTTGGTCGCGGACTTCGCCCGCGCGCTCGAAGTTCTCGGCCTCGATTGCGGCGCGCTTGTCTGCTTCGAGCTCGCCAAGTCGGGTGCGAAGTGCCTCGAGGTCTACGACAGGTCCCGCTTGCAGCGATATTCGTGCACCGGCCTGGTCGATCAGGTCGATCGCCTTGTCGGGGAGGAAACGGTCGCTGATATAACGGTCCGAAAGCTCGACGGCTGCGCGAATTGCCTCCGGCGTGTAGGTCACGCCGTGGTGTTCCGCGTAGCGGTCTTGCAATCCGGTGAGGATGCTCACGGCGTCTTCCACGTTCGGCTCGCCAACGGTGACCGGCTGGAAGCGGCGTGCGAGGGCCGCATCCTTCTCAATCTTGCGGAACTCGTTGAGCGTGGTCGCGCCGACCATGTGTAGGTCGCCGCGAGCAAGGCGCGGCTTCAGGATGTTTCCAGCATCCATCGAGCCCGACTCACCCGAGCCACCGGCACCGACCACAGTGTGTAGCTCGTCGATGAACACGATCGTGTTGCCACCGTCGGCGGCAATCTCATCCATGGCGCCGGTGAGGCGCTCTTCGAAGTCACCGCGATAGCGGGTACCGGAGATCATTCCGGCAAGGTCGAGCGAAATTACCCGCTTGCCCTTGAGCTGCGCGGGCACATCATCGGCAGCAACGGCCTGTGCGAGGCCCTCCGCGATCGCCGTCTTACCGACACCCGCCTCGCCAATCAGCACCGGGTTGTTCTTGGTGCGACGCGCGAGGATCTCTATGGTCTGCTCGATTTCGCGAGCGCGACCGATCACCGGATCGAGCTTGCCCGCGCGAGCCTCAGCCGTGAGGTCGAGCCCGAACTGCTCGAGTATCGAGCCCTTCGCTGCCTCGCCACCTTCGGGACCTGCGGCAGCGTCGAACTGCTGGCCCTCGGCTGACTGTGCACCAGCCTGCAATGACTCCTGGGTGATGCCCGACTTCGCGAGCAGCTGCCCGACCGTCGAGTCCTGGTTCAACACAAAGGCAAAGAACAGGTGCTCGGGGTCAACGTAGGTCGACCCGAAGGCCCGCGCCACCTGATAGCTATCAAGCAGCACGCGCTGGGCGGAACCCGTCAGCGAGTGAGCACCCTCGGCGCGCTTGTCGGTTGCCTCGGGAAGACGCTCGTCGATGGCGTGCGTGATCGCCTCGGGATCGGCTCCGAGGTGCTTGAGGTGGCTCGCGATTGGCTCGGTGACGAGCGAGGCACGCAAGAGGTGGAGCGCGTCGACATCGGTGTGACCGTGTTCGACTGCATAGCTCACGGCACTATTGACGATCTCGTGGGTGCGCTTGCTCAGCAAACGCGTCATATCGATCGAGCGGCCGGAGCGGCTGGATTGCTGACCTCGCAGGTAGCGGGCCAGGAACTCATCGAATGAACCGTCTTGGGAACCGGCAGGACCAAAGAAAGCGGGCATTAGTTGACCTCCAACAGGAAAGTTGAGTGTGTATGACTCAAGTAACGTTGGAAGTGTCTCAAACTATTCCCGAAACTGTCAAAACTGGCGAAGATTATTGAGAGCGGTCGAATCAAGGGGTGATCCGGATGGATTGGATGTCGTGGTTTTCGTTCCTCGACGCGCACGACTACACCATCGCGCGCGAAGTGATTCTCCGCGGCGTCGCGGCGATTTACTTCCTCGCCTTCCTTTCCACGTTTCGACAGTTCCCGGCGCTCCTCGGGGAGCGAGGGTTACTGCCCGCAAAGCGTTTCATCGAACGCACGAGCGGGAAAGACATCCTCACCCTATTTCGCTGGCGGCTGACGCCCTATAGTGACCGCTTATTGCGCATTCTGTGCGTCATTGGCATGGCCCTCGCGCTCGCAGTGGTCGCGGGCCTGCCTCAGCTCGGACCGGGCTGGTTGACGATTCCAGTATTTCTGGTGATGTGGCTGTTCTATTTGTCGATCGTCAATGTCGGCCAACGGTTCTACGGTTTTGGCTGGGAGACAATGCTGCTCGAGGCCGGATTCATTGTGGGGTTTCTCGGGACGAATGCCGTGGCCCCGCCGTTGCTCATCCTGTTGTATTTGCGGTGGCTCATGTTCCGACTCGAATTTGGTGCGGGCATGATCAAGATGCGTGGCGATTCGGCCTGGCGCAATCTCACCGCGATGCACTTCCATCATCAAACGCAGCCCATGCCGAACCCCGTGAGCCGCTGGGCACACCAAAAGCCCGAATGGTGGCATAAATCCGAAACCCTCGGCAGTCACATCATCCAACTCGGGATGCCGTGGCTCCTCTTCTTCCCGCAACCCATCGCATCCTTTGCCGCCGGCGCCATCATCCTGAGCCAACTCATCCTGGTCATCACCGGCAACTACGCCTGGCTGAACTGGCTGACCATCATCCTTGCATTCTCTGGGGTGAGCGACTCGTTCTTGCGCTGGCTGGTTGGCGGTCCGTGGCCGGGATGGGGCTGGGAAGTTTTCGCGATGGCAGCGGCGGATGCGACAGTCGTGCCGATTTCACCGCTGTGGTGGCACGTGATCACCGCGGCGGTGTTCCTGCTCTTAGTGTCCTTGAGTTGGCCGGCGCTCCATAATTTGTTTTGGGCGAAGAAGCAGCGGATGAATGCGAGTTTCAATCGGCTCCACCTCGCGAATGCCTACGGCGCTTTCGGTTCGATGACCAAGGAGCGTCGGGAGTTCGTGATTGAAGGGACCCTCGCCCTCGAGCCTCGCGACGAGGACTGGCGTGCATATGAATTCCCCGGCAAGCCCGGGGACGTGATGCGAACACCGCGTCAGTTTGCGCCCTATCATTTGCGGCTCGACTGGCTGATGTGGTTCGCCGCGCTCGGCGCCTATCGTGAGAAATGGTTCGCTCGCTTTCTTGACCGGCTTCTGCGAGCCGAACCGAGCATCCTGCGACTCCTGCGCGTGGATCCTTTTGATGGCGAGCCACCCGCACTCATCCGCGTACGGGTTTTCGAGTATCGCTACGCGACTCGAGCGGAGCGGCGCGAGACCGGCGCGTACTGGGTGCGCACCCAGGTCGGCACACTGGTGAAGCCGCAGGGCGTCAAACCCTCCTCGCGATGAGCATTTGTCATCACTCGAGCTGGCGCCGAAATTGCCAGGAGTTACCGATGATCTGTCATGGCTTTTGGGAGAAGGTTTGGTAGATGTGGAATGTTGCGTTCCCGCAATGTCCAATCCCACCACGCTTTGCTCCGGGCGGCCATTCGCTCGTATGCAAACGGCGACGATACGAAGGACATGAACTATGACCGACGCACAATCCATACCGCAGCAACGCACTTCCGACCTCATCATCGAGCGGCTCAACCGCTGGGAAGTGAGGCGCCTCTACGGGTACTCGGGAGACGGCAATAATCCGCTGCTCGGCGCTCTGCGTCGAGCAGACAACGCACCCGAGTTCATCCAAGCAAAGCACGAGGAGGGTGCCGCTTTCATGGCGGTGGGCGAGGCGAAGTACGGCGGCACAGTGGGCGTGGTCACGTCCACGCAGGGTCCCGGTGCCGTGCACATCTTGAACGGGCTCTATGACGCCAAACTCGATAGTGCGCCGGTCGTCGCACTTGTCGCGCAGCAACACACCACTGTGCTCGGCTCTGACTATCAGCAAGAGATCGATTTGCAAACCCTTTTTCATGACGTCGCGTCACCGTTCGTGCAGCAGGTGTCTTCTCCTGAGCAAGTGCCACTAGTGCTCGATCGAGCGTTCCGCTCAGCGCTTACGAATTCGAAACCGGCGGTTGTCATCTTGCCGCACGATGTGCAGCAAGAACTCGCCCCCGACCTGGGCCAAGAACACGGTGAGGTGGTATCAGCGCCACTCTGGTCGACCGGTCGGGTTATGCCCCGCGCTGAGGACCTTGAGGCAGCCGCCAGCGTGATTAACGCAGGTGAGAAAACCGCAATACTCGCGGGTCAGGGTATGAAACACGCGCAGACTGAGCTCATCGCCCTCGCGGAACACCTCGGAGCCGGTATAACGATGAGTCTTCTCGGGAAGCCCTACGTGGATGAATCGCATCCTCTCGTTGCGGGCACGATGGGCCACCTCGGCACGACCGCGTCGGCACACGTGCTGCAAGAGTGCGATACTTTGCTCATTGTTGGGTCCAATGATCCCTGGAGTGAGTATTACCCGGCTCCGGGTCAAGCTCGGGCGGTACAGATCGACATTGATCCTGCTGTCCTCGGCAACCGGTACCCGGTGGAAGTCGGCGTAGTCGGCGACAGCGCTCCGACATTGGATGCGCTTCGGCAGCTTGTTGACGCACGTCCAGATTCTGCCTGGCAAGCGGAAGTGCAAGGCGCAATAGAAACCTGGCACGCAATTTCCCGAGCGCGATCGGAAGTCACCGCGCGTCCGTTGAACCCGGAACTGGTCGTACGGAGTTTTGGTGAGCGCATCCCCAGTTCAGCAAACCTCGCTATTGACGTCGGCAGTAGCGTCTATCACTACGTGCGCCAAATCAATTTGCCGACATCGGTTTCGGCTCACTTGTCGAGCACGCTCGCGAGTATGGGGTGTGCGGTGCCTTACGGTATTGCCGCCAAGGAATGCGCACCGCAGCAGCCAGTCGTGGCAGTTGCCGGTGACGGCGCTATGCTGATGCTCGGCATCAATGAGCTCGTCACCGTTGCCGAGCGCTGGCGCACCTGGCAGGACCCGCGCTTCGTGCTGCTCGTCCTGCACAATCATGATCTCGCCGAAGTGAGCTGGGAACAACGGGAAATGGAGTCAGAACCGCGCTTCGAGGCGTCACAGAAAATTCCGCGGTTCGATTTTTCAAAGTACGCGGCGCTACTCGGCCTGCAAGGGCACCGAATTACCGATGCCACCGACCTGCCCGAAGCGCTCGACGCTGCCTTTTCAGCAGACCGTCCGGTTGTGATCGAGGCGATAACTGACCCGGACGTACCCCTCTTGCCGCCGTTACCGCACGGCAAAAGCGCCGCTGAATCCATGCGGTCCGCACTCGAACTCGAAGCGGACGGCAACACACACGCACTCCAACTGCTTGACGAATACGTCCGCATCGAACACTCGCGACAGTGAAGACAGATGAAGACAACAGTTGCCAACCGAAATCGCACGCGCGCGTGAACGCGCCGTTCCGAACTGACGACAAGAAAGACATGACTCATGACTGACGCACAAGCCACGGCGAAGCACACTGATCAGCTGACTTTCCAAGACCCCGTGACCCGCTTCCCATCCATCTCACCGCCCAAACAGCACCAGCCCGAACCCGGTCTCGATCAAGAGCTGATCCCACAGACCGATCGCGGTGAGCATTCTTATCGCGGCACGGGTCGTCTCGAAGGCCGAAAAGCGCTTATCACCGGCGCCGACTCTGGCATTGGCGCGGCCGTTGCCATCGGTTTCGCGCGCGAGGGTGCCGATATTGCGCTCTCGTATTTGCCCGAAGAGGAGGCAGACGCGCAGGAAATCAAGGCGATTATCGAGGATGCAGGCCGTCAAGCCTTCCTCTTCCCTGGTGATATTTCCGATCAAGAGTTTTGTGCCGAACTGGTTGATCGGGCAGCAGAAGCCCTCGGCGGCTTGGATGCGCTGGTGAATAACGCGGGCCGTCAGATTGCCATCGAGGACATTGCCGATCTCAGTGACGAACAGTGGACCCACACCTTCGACACCAATATCCACGCGATCTACCGCATTACGAAGGCAGCGCTGAAGCACATGCCCGCGGGCTCAACGATCGTGAACTCAACATCGATTCAGGCCTACAGCCCCTCGCCGCCACTACTCGACTACGCATCCACTAAGGCTGCAATTAACAACTTCACCAAGGGTCTTGCGCAGCAGCTCGCGCCCAAGGGTATTCGGGTTAACGCGGTGGCTCCCGGACCAATTTGGACACCGCTGCAGGTATCGGATGGTCAGCCCAAGGAGAAACTGCCCAAGTTCGGGAAGAACACCCCGATTGGCCGAGCCGGTCAACCCACCGAACTCGCTCCGGCCTATGTGTTCCTCACCTCATCCGAGTCGAGTTACGTACTCGGTGAGACCCTCAACGTCAACGGCGGAAACCCCTCGCCATAAGCGACAATGTCTCTGAATCTGACAGAATCAGCGTAGACGGGACACCAACCCTCGGTCGGTCTCCCGTACATTGGCAGATCATGGCTTCGTCGGAGAGGGATCGATCGAATGCACGCTGAGCCCGCTGAGCAGGACCGAGGCGATGGTCGGGTGAACGAGAACGGCAGCGGTCGGGGCGCACACGCCGCGTGGTCGGCACCGAACTACCCGCGCCCGCTCGTGATTCTTGCGGGCGTGGTACTGGCAATTGTTGGGCTCATCGCGCTGCAGCAAGTTGCGAGCTTTGTCACCCCGGTATTCCTCGGGCTCAATCTGGTGCTCGCAATCGCTCCCTTCTTCCACTGGATGATGCGCAAGCGCGTGCCCAAAATCCTCGCGGGGGTGATCGCCGGGCTCACCGTCTATGCGCTGCTATTCCTCTTTGTCGGACTGCTCATCTGGTCGGTCGTCGTGCTGATCCAGGAACTGCCCAAATATGGCAGTCAATTCAACGACCTCTATCAGCAATTGCTGGAGTGGCTCTCGGGCTTTGGCGTCTCGCAGGACGTGTTGGTTTCGCAACTGCAGGGGATGCTGAACCCGAGTTCAATTGTGTCGCTCCTGCAAAGCTTCCTCGGCAACTTCGGCAGCGTGATGTCACTGTTCGCGACCCTCGCAGTTGTCATCTTCTTCCTCTTTTTCGATGCCATTACCTTCGAACCCCGCATGGAGCAGGTGCGGGATGAGCGTCCCACCATCGGCAAAGCCTTCGATTCCTTTTCGACCGGCGTCAGCCGCTACTGGATCGTCACCACAATCTTCGGTCTCATCGTCGCGGTGGTGGACGTCGTTGCCCTTGAATTCCTCGGTGTGCCCCTCGCGCTGGTCTGGGGAGTGTTCTCCTTCCTGACGAACTACATCCCCAACATCGGATTCATCATCGGGATGATCCCGCCGGTGCTCATGGCACTCCTCGCCAACGGCTGGGTGAACGCACTCATCGTGCTTGCGCTGTGGTCGATCATCAACTTCGTGATCCAGTCGCTCATCCAGCCCAAGTTCGCGGGCGAGGCGGTGGGCGTGACGCCCACCGTGTCATTCCTCTCACTGCTGGTCTGGGCATTTGCGCTCGGCCCGGTCGGGGCCCTGCTTGCGCTACCCGCAACCCTGCTCGTTAAGGCGGTTCTTGTTGACGCGAATCCAAACGCGCGGTGGGTGAACCTGCTCATCTCTTCCGAACCGGACCTGCGCCGCGGACGGAAGAAGGGCAGCAAAAAGAAGGCTTCGGCCGATTCGCAGCCGGACGCCGCATCGGCGGGATAGCGTGGGGCCATGGCGATTGTCTATAACGCAAAGTTAGTTCCCTCGAAGCCCGATTTGATTGCCGCCTGGCTGCCAACGCAACCGTGGTTTCAGGAACAATCCGGCGCGATTGAGATCCTCGGCGCCTTTCGATTCGACGACCCGAACGGACAGGTGGGCATCGAAACACACATTGTGAAGGGCGCATCCGGCACGATCTATCAGGTGCCACTGAGCTATCGCGGGAGTGCCATGGCGGACGCCGGACGGTTTCTCGTCACCGAACTCGAGCACTCGGTGCTCGGTCACCGCTGGGTGTACGACGCCGCGGCCGATCCCGTCGCGGTGGCCGCATTCGTGGCCGCAATCATGTCTGGACAAACCCAAGTAGACGTCTTCGTCGACGGTCAAGACACGGCTCTCCCTGTATCTGTTGCGGTGCAGGGAACGGGCGAACAGCAGCGAGCTCCGCAGGCAACTCTCGTGGGCCTTCACACTGAAGGTTCCGTGACACGGGTTCGCACCGACTCGCTAGCACTGGATATTTATCGCGTCGTTTCTGGAGTCCGGGAAAGTGCATTCCGGTTGGATGCGCTCTCCGGTTTCGAAGGTACCCCGGCGACTCTCGCAAGCGTGGTGTCGGTCTAACCTAGAGGCATGACCGACGCATCCGCCAATTCCGAAGGCCCGGAGACCTCGCAGGCCGAGGCGGAAATTCGGCGGGCTATGCGCAGTCCCCGCCGCCGCAAATTTGGTGTCGGCGCGGCAATCGCTGCCGGTGTCGTGGTGTTTTCGCTCCTGGTGTGGCTCGCGTTCTCGCTGGGTTTCGAGCGGATGCGTGCCGATCTGCTGATCACCAACACCACGGCTTTGGAAGACACACCGCAAGTCGCGTTTAACGCCGAGTCGCAGGGCTGGACGATGGTTCGTCCCGCAGATACCGTTTCCGGCACCGGGCCGGAGTTCGGGAACGTCGACGGTTCGATTGAGGCAATGTGTGTCTTCTCGTGGCAAACGGGTATGGCTGAGGATTCCGAAATGACCGGCTCGGAGTCCGACGCCGCGGCGACGATGGCGTTGCTCGACGCCGCCGGTTTTGACGGGGACCCGAATAATGTTGTGCGCGTCGTCAGCCAGTCTGGACAGTCAATTGAACTGATGGTGGTGCACTCCGAACTGCATTCGGGGCTTGACACCATGGTGGCGGCACGGACCTTTGCGGGGTCCGATGATTACTTGCTGTTCACCATGAGGTGCGAACGTACCGGGGAGCTTGATCAAGAGATCTTGCAAGAAACACTCTTCGGTGTAGAGCTTGAGCTCGACGTGCGTGACTAGTCGCCTCATCTCTTCTTCGTACCGAACTGTCATCCGCAATACGCAAAAAGCACGCCTCGTGTCGCCAACACGAGGCGGGTATAGCAGGATGAGTGCCGTACCCCTATGAGATTCGGGCCGACAGCGTGCGCGGATTGCAAGGAATGACCCAAACACAGTGAGGACTCCAATGTCGAATCAGTTCCCTCCGGCAGACGGTGGCAACCAACCGTCCGATGGCTCGCAGAATTCGGGTAACTCGCAGCCCGGTCAGCAGAATCCCGGTCAACAGCATCCTGACCAGCAGAACCCGAGCCAGCACAACCCCGGCGTGAACTTTGGTGACGCAGGGAACTCTGGCGCGAGCGGATACTCAGCGTCCGCGGGTGGCTACCAGGGTTACCAACCACAGTCGAACCAGCAGGGCTACAACTCTTACGGCGGCCAGCAGCCCAGTAGCGACCAGGGTCAGTCGGGATTCGGTCAGCAGGGTCAGACCGGTCAGCAGGCTCAGCCCGGTCATCAGGCGCAGCAGGGTTACGGGAACTTTGGCAATCAGGATCAATCGGCACAGGCGGGTCAATCCGGATACGGCTCCTACGGCCAGCAGCCCGGTGGTCACCAACAGGGTGCGAATCAGCCCGGCGGGAACCAGCCCTCGCAGCCAACGTATGGTGCTTCAAATCAGTACGGTCAAGACCAGCAGGGTTACGGTGCGGGCTACGGTCAGCAGCCCCAGTCCGGCGGGTACAACCAGGGCACCTATGGTGCGGCAGGCCAGCCTTCAGGGCCGATGGGCGCAGGGCCTTCCGGCGGTAAGAAGCAGTTCGCACCGTGGATGTGGATCGTCATTGCCGTGGTGGGAGTCTTGCTCCTCGGCGGGCTCATTTGGGGCGCGATCGCAATCTTTAGCGGCGGCGGAAGTTACGCGCTGAACTCGGATGAGGTCGTCGACGACGTCGAGATCGATTACGTCGGGGACTGGGAAGACTCCGGCTACGACACGTATATGAATGACGACAGCAGCTGCAACTATTCACCGGTATTCAGCACCTATGGGTTCTCGGATGTGGACGCTGATGACATCGAAGGAAGCCTCGAAGAGTCCTTCGAAGAGAGCCTCGAATCACTTGGCGACGAGGTGGATGCCGAGCAACTCGGCACGATCTCGGTATCGGACATCAACGGTGAGTCGGTGGAGTTCGCGGTGTATTCGGTCAACGTCGAAGAGACCTACGGCACGTACTCGATGGTCGTTGCGGTGCACCCGTTCTCGGACTCGGGTGACGGACTCTCCTTCTCGCTGAGCTGCATGGACGAAGAGGCGACGCAGGAGGACCTTGAGGCCCTCATTGATGAGACCGAATTTGAGCTAATCCTCCCAGAAGATTAACCAGCCACGCTGTTTTTGAGGCGGCCACCGCAGTTCCTGCGGGGCCCGCCTCTTGATCTGGCGGTGTCAGACCACAGTCGTACGAGTGAGTAGACTAGTCCTCGTGAGCGGTTGCCTCAGCACCGCCATTTGGTCGGATCTCGTCTCGGTCGGGACCGAGGACATCGCTCCGAAAGGAAGCTCGTCGATGAACACGACAGGAAACGCGGTCGCGCGCAAGGACCCGGATCAGTTCCTCCCCGATTCGCTCTGGAAATCCATGCTCTTTCGGGCAGTTCCGGTAATCATCGGTGCGATTGTGATTACGTTCACCCAAGAACACAACGCACGCTTCGGTTTCGCCGTATTCGGCACAGTAGCCCTCTGGTCTGGGATCATCGTTGGTTTCGAAGCCGTCGGTATTAAGGGTCACCCGCTGCGAGCATTTGTGTTCGCCCGTTCCATCCTCGGCGCCATCGTCGGTGGATTCTCGATCTTTATGGCCACCGGCGGCCACGACTGGGCAAATGTCCGTAACTTCATTTGGACGGTATCAATTTGGGCACTTGTTACCGGTGCTATCGAACTTATCGCAGCGCTCGTATACCGCCGCGAAACGGTCTATCGCAATGAAATTATGTTGTCCGGTGCCATCACAATGCTGCTCGGCATCATTGTGGCGTTTGTGCCTCCCGAACTGGACGTGGAGTATGGCGGACTGGAGAATGTCCAGGGTTCACTCACGGCAGACGTCCAAGCCATTGGTTTCGTAGGCGCCTATTTTGCGGTGCTCGGTGTGCTGCTCATCATTGAAGCGTTCACGCTTCGTGCCGCCCTCCGACGCCGCAATGCCGAGCGAGCAGCCGATACCGCAGACAAGAAGGAGAATTAGTGGCGAAGTCATCGTCAAAGAAGAACCGGTCGGCGCAACGAGCGCTCATGAAGCCGTTCGAAGTCGTCGCAATTGCTTTGGCCTGCGGGATCTTCGTATTTGGCGTCGTCATGCTCACCGTGCAGGACTGGCTCCTCGGACTGATTTTCGCCGGCATCAGCATCGTCGTGGTGTTGCTGGTGCTTGCGCTGCTCCTACTCAGCTACAAGCCAAACCCGGATGTTCCGGTCTACCTCGATCGTCAGCTCTATGACTCCAAGGAACCGGGAGCCCAGGATGCGGCCCTCCGTGTCGTGGAGTCTTACGACGAGCAGTTGCCTCGGGAAGAAGACGAGGACACCGAAGACGAACCGACGCCAGCACAGGGTGAACGCGCCGCACAGAGCAATAACCCCGCCCAAGGTGACCAAGCCGATACGACTGAGATCACCAAGGACGAGGCAACCGAGGACGAGGACAACAACCGCTAAGATTTCGCGGTGGTCGGTGCGGCCCGCCTACTGCAAACGATCGACCAGAGCCGAGGAACGA
The DNA here is from genome assembly GCF_052090685.1 of Gulosibacter sp. Classification (NCBI taxonomy): domain Bacteria; kingdom Bacillati; phylum Actinomycetota; class Actinomycetes; order Micrococcales; family Microbacteriaceae; genus Gulosibacter; species Gulosibacter sp. The sequence goes on from NZ_JBQDBE010000006.1 coordinate 94,628, forward strand.
CCCACGTACGTGTGGGGCGTGAGCTCGCGGAGGTGAGCCTTCGCATCCTCACCGATATCAAGGCCGTTGACGAACTCGATGAGTTCGGCGTGACCGACCGAGTGCCCGCGAGTGAGGTCCTTGAGGACCGCGTAGGGATCTTCAATCTTCGACCGTCCAGCGATGATTTCGGCACGAATGACGGTCTGGATCGCCTCAGCGAGTACCTCCCAGTTGCCGTCGAGTTCTTCGTGCAGCTTGTCGGCGTTGACATCGAGTTCGCCGAGGCCACGGCGAACGTTGTCGATGGCAAGCAGGGAGTGGCCGAAGCCGACGCCGATGTTTCGCTGCGAGGAAGAGTCGGTGAGGTCACGCTGCAAGCGTGAGGTGACGAGCGTCTGTGCGAGTGAGTCAAGAATGGCGCAGGAGAGTTCGAGGTTTGACTCGGCGTTCTCGAAGCGGATCGGGTTGATCTTGTGCGGCATGGTGGAAGAGCCGGTCGCGCCGGGCTGAGGGATCTGCTTGAACACGCCGCGGGAGATGTAGAACCAAATATCGCTCGCGAAGTTGTGCAGGATGCGGTTGAAGTGGCTGATGTCGGAGTACAGCTCCGCTTGCCAGTCGTGGGACTCAATCTGCGTGGTGAGCGGATTCCAGGTGAGACCAAGCTGGGCGGTGAACTCATCGGCAATGGTCTCCCAATCAAGTTCGGGTGCGACCGCGACGTGCGCAGCGAAGTTACCCGTCGCTCCCGCCCACTTGCCGAGGTATTCTTGCTGCTCGATTCGACGCAGCACTCGGCGCAGACGGTGTGCCACGACCGCAAGCTCTTTGCCGAGCGTTGTGGGGGTTGCGGGCTGGCCGTGGGTGAGTGAGAGTAGCGGCTGGTCGCGCTGTGCGACCGCGAGCTCGGCAATCGCGTCGGTGACTACGGTCGCAGCGGGGAGCCACACCTTGGTGACCGCGTCGCGAATGGTGATCGCATACGAGGTGTTGTTGATGTCCTCCGAGGTGCAACCGAAGTGGGTCAATTCTTCGATCGCGGACAGCCCGAGTTTGCCAAGCTTTCCGCGCACGTAGTACTCGACCGCCTTCACATCGTGTCGAGTACGCGCCTCAATTTCCGCAAGCTGATCAATCGCATCCTGATCGAACTGCTCAACAACCGCGCGCAGCTTCGCCTGGTTCTCGGCCGAGATTGGTTCGGCGCCGAAGACCTGTCGGTTCGTGAGATAAATGAGCCACTCAATCTCAACCGCGACGCGCGCACGGTTCAGGGCAGCCTCGCTGAGATGCTCGCCAATCGGCGCAACGACGGGGAAGTACCGATTGTCGAGGGGGCTGAGGGATTGCGGGGGCAGGGGGCTCATGGCGCTCCGTTCATCGAGAGGGCGCAGAGTCTCGGGCCGCCCGCACCGCTGGCTCAATCTGAATGAGTAGCTGTTCACAGGCCTGCTCGATCGTGTCGCGCACCTCGTCAAATAATTCGTCAGTCCCATAGTAGGGATCTGGAACCTCGAGGTTGTTCCCGCGCGAGGGATCAAAGCTCAAAAGCGGTTGGATGAGCGTGCGATCCTGGTCGTTCTCGGCCCAGGTTCGCAGAATTCGCTGCTGACCGCGATCAAAGGTCAGGATGAGATCAAAATTGCTGAATTTGGCGGGTTCGAACTGCTTCGCGCGGTGACCGTCGCCGGAATATCCAGCACGTTCGAGGGCAGCGCGCGTGCGGGGATCGGCCTTCTCACCGACGTGCCATTCGCCAGTTCCGGCAGAGGTGAGGTGCAGCGCATCGCTCAATCCGCGCTTCCGCACGAACTCACGCATGATTACTTCTGCCATGGGGGAGCGACAGATGTTGCCGGTACACACGAAACAAATTCGGAATACGGGCTGAGGTCCATTCGTCGCCATGGCCGTATTGTCTCGCACTTCGTTTAGGCTCAAGCAAATTTCGGCTGAGACTCGTACTTTCCCGTCGTGCGCTGAGTCTGTGGATGCGCGGTTATGCACAGTCGAGTGGCTCAAGCAAGCGAAACGTGGCGCATCCGGGCATCCTCTTGGCATTCGGCAGATTCGATCGAGGAGTGCGACGTGGGGGATGGTCAGACGACCGGATTGATCACAAACATTGAGCGAGACGTCATTGAACGGGTGCGGCAAGACTGCATTGACCTCGCCTCGGTGTTGCGGGGTGCAATGTCGGACATTAACGGTGATCTCACCACTGCGCTGCAGCAGGCGGAGATCGCAGACTGGGTGTCGACCGCGAGGCTGACATACGACCTGGGGCGCAGCCTGCTGTCGGGCACGCTCTACGCCGCGGCACTCGGGTGTGAGTACGTCGCCTCGCACTATGACGATGCGGTGTGGTTGCTCGATCAGCAGATTGCATTGGAGTTCGCATGAGCTCGACACAGCTGCAAGTGGATACCGCGCAGTTCGGCCCAGCGAGTGAGCGGCTCACCGCGGTGGGTGAGGGTATCGCGACGCTTGAGTCGCACCTTCGTGACCATACGTGGAACCCCGCGGATGCCTGGCGCACCGCGGCAACCTTCAAGGCACTGCAAGCCTCGGGTGAAGCGAGTCTATTGCTGTGGGGACTCTCCGGGATCGCTGCCACGGCGCACGGCCTTGCCGGTCACCTCCTGCAGGCCCAGCAGTGGTACGAGCAGGCGGATGCGCAAATAGTTGAGTCCTTCGCGACCCTCTCTGACCAGGTCACCACGGCACTGGTACTCGGCATCGTTGATGTTGCGGCGTTGGGGACCGGTGCCCTCGTCGGGGCACTGATGGGTCCCGCCGGAATCTCGCTGCTACTCACTGGCGCCGTTGCGTATCACGGGCTTGATCAGGCGGGGTTGGTTCCCGGCGGCGAAGATCTTGCGGCCTGGTTCGCAGAAAACCAGCATGTGCTTGCCAACCCCACGATGGTGATGATCGTTCGCACACTGACCTCAGGCGGCGACGAACTCATTGCCGAGGTGGCGGGAGATGCGGGCGGGGCGGCTGGGCTCGTGCTCTTCGGGCCGCTGGGCGGAGCGCTTGCGAAGACGCTCATCCGACAGGGGATCACTTCACCGCAGTCCGCCGCCGGCAATATTGCCGATGTCATTCAACATGCGCGTGGCAATCACCAATACAAGTTCGATCACACTGAGCGAGAGCCTCTCGCCGCTCCCGAATCGATCGGCGATCTGATGCGCACCATTCCCACAACCGATCCGGAAGGCACACACATCACCGTGAGTGAGTACCTCGCTGCGGACGGCTCGACCGTCTATGTGGTGAGTGTCGCGGGGACGAGCGCAACCGGGTTCGGTGGTGCGGATCCGATGGACAATCTCTCCAACCTTGCCGCCTATGCGGGGCAAGACGATGAAACCATTGGTGCGACTATTGACGCCATGGAGCAAGCCGGGATCGTTCCGGGAGACACCGTTGTGTTCTCCGGCTATTCACAAGGTGCGCTTGTTGTGGCTGAACTGGCGGCATCGGAGGAGTGGAATACCGCATCCGTGCTGCTGGCCGGATCCCCGATTCACGGCAACGCCATTGGTGGCGATATCCCCGTGGTGCAGCTAGAACACAGCGGTGATCTCATCACCGGACTGCAGGGCATTACCGCACCTGCTGCCGGGGAAGTCGCGGTCGTCCACCGCAACCCCTATCCATCGGGAGTGCCGCAGGACCAGGGCATCCTCGGGCCACACATGCTCAAGACCTACGTCGAGACGGCCGATCTTTATGACTCGCATGGAGACGTCGCCGCCAATACGAATCGTGATGCGGTCCTGAACCCGCTCGTCGACGCTACCCCGGTCGCGACGCACGACTTTCATCTCGAGCGGGAATATCCCGATGCGCAGCATCAGGACCAACCGACCCAGAACGCACCGTCGAGTGTGGGAAACGGCGTCGAATCGGTCCTGGAAGAGCTCAGTGATTATGCGGGCGAGCAGTTTCAAGTGCCACTCGACGTTCCGCTTGATCCGGTTGCGATCCCGAATCTTCAGGATGCAGTCGGGCTTGAGTCAACGGCGCCGGACATGCCCATTGGTTTCCGACCGGTGGCACCGAAGCCGGGGATCTAGCCTGAATCCACTGATGAGTGATTGAGGCGACGCTTGGCACTCAGGCAAGCCGCTCGCAGTACGCAACAATGTCGGTATCTTCCTGCAGATGGGCCCTAAAGTCTTCGTGGTGCACCGTGACTGAAGCGTAAAACTCGTCGTCAAGCACCCCGTAGGTAGTCTCGAGCCGAACACCCAATTCACTGCCTATTGCGTCGACTTCATCGCCAAAGAACTCGCCGTCGACAAAAATCCGCTGATGCACGGTGGAGAGCAGATCTACGCAGTCCGACTTGTCCTGCGTCTCGGCGCGATCCTTCACGATCAAGGCACCCGCAACCGCGAACAGTGCGAGCGCGCACACAATGGCTGCGACTCGTGTCCACACAACATAAAGCCGAGTCGGGGCGATGTCGCTTGAACCATCCTCCGATCGCACCCAGAGCCGAGCCAGTTGGAAGCCGGCCCTCGGAAAAATTGCCTGCAGCACGAAGAGCAGCCCGAGCGCGAAGAGTATCGCTAACCATTCGAAGATCATGTGCCGCCCCGGTTTTCTCGAGAATTAACGACGACTTGCAGTGGCGGCCTCGTGGCGGTCAGTCGCCGACAGCGTTACTGCGAGACTCACGTTCGCGACGATCCTGGTTCGTGAAGATGCCATTGAGGATTGCGGAGAACAAGCCCATCAATAGCGCGCCACCCATGGCCCACCAGAAGTTCTCTATCGACAGTCCGAAGCCCGCGAGGTCACTCAACCAGGCGACGAGCCAGAACAAGAAACCGTTCACCACAATGGCAAACAGCCCGAGCGTGAGGCAATACAGCGGCAGCGACACGATGCGAACGATTTTGCCAATGATGGAGTTCACCAAACCCCACACCAATGCGAGCAAGAGGTAGGTGACCACGAGCGCGAGTTGGGTTTCTTCGTAGGCGGTGACCGTGAGACCGCCCGACAGGATCAAGGTGGTGAGCCAGAGGGCGATTGCGTTCAGGACGATTGTGGCGATAAGTCGCATGGACCCCATTCTGACTTGTCCGGATGAAAGGCACCGTAGACTTTGCTCATGTCAGACGTACCAGTGAAGCTTCGCGCCGAGATTCTCGCGCAGCGGGCATACAAACAGGGCAAACCGGCACCGGCAAACTCGTTCAAACTTTCTTCGAATGAGGTGCACTTCCCACCGCTCGACAGCGTTCGAGGTGCGGCCAAGGACTTCAGCGCGATGAATCGCTACCCCGATGCCTCGGCTGGATTGGTGCGCGAGACCCTTGCTGAGCACTACGGCGTTGGTGTGGATAACGTGATCGTCGGCGCCGGATCGGTGTCGCTCCTCTATCAGGCCGTGCAGGCGGCAGCATCGGTCGGCGATGAGGTGATCTATCCGTGGCGTTCCTTCGAGGCATATCCCGGCATGGTTACTTTGACCGGCGCCAAGAGTGTCGAGGTGCCCCTGCGTCGCGACGGGACCACCGATCTAGATGCGGTCGCGGATGCGATCACCGAGCGCGCCCGGCTCATCATTGTCTGCACTCCGAACAACCCCACCGGACCCGCGGTCGGCCAACGGGAGTTTGAGCAGTTCCTCGAAAAGGTGCCGGAGGATCTCCTTGTCATCGCCGACGAGGCCTATATCGAATTCGTCACCGACCCGAACGCGCTCAATGCCACGCGCATCCTCGCGGATCACCCCAACCTCGTGATCGCGCGCACCTTCTCGAAGGCCTACGGCCTTGCCGGACTCCGTGTTGGCTACATGCTTGGCCACCCGAGCGTCATGCAGGCCTTTGCAACGACCGCGATTCCCTTCCTGATCTCGGCGCAAGCGCAGGCTGCGGCGCTCGCGGTCATGGGCGAGCCCGAAGCAATCCGCGCGCGAGTGAACGAAATTACCGCACGACGCGATGAGGTTCGTCGTGCGCTGCTTGATCAGGGCTGGCCGGTTCCCGAGTCGCAGGCCAACTTCATTTGGCTCCCCTGTGGTGAACAGGTGGAAGGGGTCGACGCCATTCTCCGCGAAGGCGGGATCATTGCGAGGGCATTCCCTGGCGACGGAATTCGCGTCTCGATTGCGGAGGAAGAATCGGTCACTCCGCTGCTGGCTGCCTGCTGGCGAGCCATCGAACGCTACCCCTATCTCCGGGCAGAGGAATCGCCTGCCGAGTAGCTCGTCGCCGATGAAATTGTGGAGTGACGCCAACACATCCGCCATTTCATTGGCAGCAGTCGTGAGTTTCTGAGTCGTGCAGGCTCTAGACTGGCGAAGTTGTATCTATCAGCTGGAAGGTTTCGACCGAGTGAGTGCAGCCCCTGAATTTGCGTCCGTTCTCTCCCCCGAGGGACGAATCGCTCCGACACCGGCTTTCGAGCCGTACCTCGATCGGCTCAAGCAAGCCGATGATGACCTTTGGCGCACGGCGTATCGGCAAATGCGACTCGTACGTGCGTTCGACCGGGAAGGCACGAACCTGCAGCGCCAAGGGCAGCTCGCACTGTATGTTCCCGCCGAAGGTCAGGAAGCGGCGCAAATCGGTTCCGGTCTTGCGGCGCGGCCACAGGATGCGCTGTTCCCCTCCTACCGAGAACACGGCGTCGGGCTCGTGCGAGGCCTTGACCTCGTCAAAATTCTCGCCCTCTTACGAGGCGTCACGAACGCCGGTTGGGATCCCGAAGAGGAACAAAACTTCCGCAACTACGTGCTCGTGATCGCATCCCAAACGCTGCACGCGACCGGTTACGCGATGGGCCAGACCTTCGATGGCAAAGTCGGCACCGGCAATCTTGAGGAAGATGAAGCGACGATCGTGTACTTCGGCGACGGCTCAACAAGCCAGGGCGACCTCAACGAAGCGCTCGTGTTTGCCCGCAGCTATAACGCCCCGCAGGTGTTCTTCTTGCAGAACAATCACTGGGCAATTTCGGTCCCCGTTGAGGTCCAGTCGACTGTGCCGCTCTACCGGCGAGCCGACGGATTCGGCATCCCCACCGTCCAAGTCGACGGCAACGACGTGATGGCGAACTGGGCGGTCGCCGGCCACGCGCTCGATAGCGCACGCTCCGGTCAGGGCCCGTTCTTCATCGAGGCCCTCACCTACCGAATGGGCGCCCACACCACGAGCGATGACCCGACGAAGTACCGCACATCCGAAGAAGAGCAGTACTGGCGCGATCGCGATCCGATCGACCGGCTCGAGAAGTACCTTCGTGCCGAAGGCGAAGCCGAAACGTTCTTTGCGCAGATCGACGAGGAAACGAAGGATTACGCGGCCGACATCCGCGCACGCACGCTCGCACTGCCGGAGCCCGAGCCGCTCGGAATGTTCGCGCACGCGTATGCGGACCACAATCTGGAGATCGAACGCCAGCAAATGGCCTTCCTGGACTTCGAAACGTCACTCGAGGAGGACGCATGACGGACCGCGAATCCCTCCCACTCGCGAAGGCACTCAACGCAGGCCTTCGCGCTGCTCTGGAAAACGACGAGAAAGTCCTGCTCATGGGTGAGGACATCGGCACCCTCGGCGGCGTGTTCCGCATTACCGAGCACTTGCAGCGCGACTTTGGCAAGCACCGCGTCTTCGATACCCCCCTCGCGGAGTCCGGCATTATCGGCACCGCCATCGGCCTCGCCATGCGCGGCTATCGGCCGGTGTGCGAGATTCAGTTCGACGGATTTGTGTATCCGGGATTCGACCAGATCACCTCGCAACTCGCGAAATTCCACGCTCGAACCAGCGGTGCGGTGACGCTGCCGATCGTCATCCGCATCCCCTACGGGGGACACGTTGGCGCAATCGAGCACCACATGGAGAGCCCCGAAACCTATTTCGCGCATACACCGGGAATTCGAGTGGTCGCGCCGTCGACGCCGAATGATGCGTACTGGATGATTCAGCAGGCCATTGAGTCCAATGACCCGGTCGTGTTCCTCGAACCGAAGAGCCGGTACTGGCCCAAGGCGGACGTGGACTTTTCCGCGCCGAGCGCTGAAATGGGGCAGACGCGTGTTGCCCGCGAGGGTGAGGATGTCACGCTGATTGGCTTTGGCGCACAAACCACGATGAACCTGCAGGCAGCGCAGATCGCGGCCGATGAGGGAGTCTCCGTCGAGGTCCTCGACCTACGCGGGGTATCACCGATCGATTGGGATCCGCTGTTCGACTCGGTACGCAAAACGGGTCGTGCGGTGATCGCTCAAGAAGCCCCCGGGAATGTCTCGGTGGGCAGTGAAATTGCGGCAACCATCGCTGAACGCTGCTTCTACAGCCTCGAAGCGCCGGTGCTTCGTGCGAGTGCGTACGATGTCCCCTTCCCGCCCCCGCGGCTCGAAAAACACTATCTACCCGACGTGGATCGCGTGCTTGACGCGATTGACCGCACGCTCGATTACTAGGAGTACCGATGGCCATTGAGTTTGAACTCCCCGACGTTGGCGAGGGGCTTACCGAGGCAGAGATCGTCGAATGGCGAGTCAAAGTTGGTGACACTGTCGCGATCAACGATGTGCTCGTCGAGATTGAAACCGCAAAGTCACTCGTTGAACTGCCGAGCCCCTTTGAGGGCACGATCGGTGAACTGCTGGCGGGCGAGGGCGAGACCGTCGAGGTAGGCAAGGCCTTGCTCACCGTTGAAACCGCAGATTCTCCCGGGTCGGCAGTGATTGCAGACCCTGATGATCCTGACGGAGACGGCCACCCCGGCCTGACGTCGGAAGAGTTCGCCGAAGCCGAACGGGATGCGGCCAGCACGGTAGATTCCGAGGGCGGCGCCAACCTGGTTGGCTATGGGACCGCCCCTTCGGCGCAATCTCGCCGTTCGGGTCGACGTCGAAAAGTGGCCGAACGAACCAAGCCCGCAACCGACTCGGAACGCGAGCAGGCACAGGCCGCGGCGCAGGATCATGGGGCACAAAACCGGCCGGCCCGACCCGCATCCGTCCCCGCCGCATCCGCCTACCCGACTGTCGCAAAGCCGCCGATTCGAAAGCTTGCGCGAGATCTCGAAGTGGATCTTGCGGAGGTGCAGGCCACCGGCCTCGCGGGCGAGATCACCCGCGAAGACGTGATCCGTCACGCGGAGCAGGCGAAGCTCTTCACGAACCTCGAAACCCCGGGCTGGAACCCGGTGCGAGAAGAAAAGCACCCCGTGAAGGGCGTGCGCAAGCAGATCGCGCAGAACATGGTGAAGTCGATGTTCACCGCGCCGCACGTGTCGCTATTCGTGGATGTGGATGCCACACGCACGATGGAGTACGTCAAGCGCCTCAAAGCCTCACCCGACTTCGCGGGAGTCAAGATTTCGCCGCTGCTGCTGGTCGCGAAGGCGGTCATCTGGGCAATTCGCCGGAACCCGACGGTGAATGCAACCTGGACCGACGAGGAATACACGATCAAGCACTACGTGAACCTCGGGATCGCCGCGGCGACACCGCGCGGTCTGCTGGTGCCGAATATCAAGGATGCGCAGTCGCTCAGCATGCGGGAGCTCGCCGGTGCGCTCGAGCAGCTCACGATCACGGCGCGTGACGGGAAGACCCCGCCGGCGGATCAGCAGAACGGTACGTTCACGATTACCAATATCGGTGTGTTTGGGATGGATTCCGGTACGCCCGTGCTGATGCCCGGTGAAGTGGGGATTGTTGCCTTCGGTACGGTCCGCCCCAAGCCGTGGGTCGTCAACGACGAGGTGCACGTGCGCCAAATCACCACGCTTGCCGCCTCATTCGACCACCGCCTGGTGGATGGTGACGTTGCGTCACGGTTCCTCGCCGACGTCGCGCGGATCGTAGAGGAGCCGGCGCTGCTGCTGGATTAGCGCCGGACAAGCCGGGAGATGCTTTGCTCAAACTCACTGCCAAAAATACAGCAATCCACAAATATTGCATTATTTGAGAGAAAATGTACTATTAGTGTAAGAGCTGTACGAACGGCAGGATTCACAGCGTTGTGGAACAGGAGCATCCGATGGGCGCAAGGCGCGGAGACCAATACATTGCTGGGCTGAACGATGATCGTGAGGTCTGGTACGGAAGTGAACGGATCAATGTCGCGACCGATCCGCGGTTCAAGGGGTCGGTCGAGGGTATGGCCGCGTATTTTGATTACCAGTGGCAGCACGAGGACGATTGCCTATTCAACAGCCCTTCTAGCGGCGAAAAGATCAGCGTCTCGCATCTCCGACCAAGGAATGACGAAGACATCCGGCGCCGCCATCGGGCTTTTGACCGATTTGCTCGCTATTCGATGGGCATGCTGGGGCGTACGCCTGACTACGTGAACGTCGTTCTTGCCGGACACGTATCTCGGGTCGACCTATGGGAACAGGCCAGCGATCTCAAGTACTACGAGCGCATCTCTCAATATCAGAAGTACGTCGCCGAAAACGACCTGGCGCTTACTCACACCATAGTCCACGCAAATATTGATAAATCAATCGGCGAACTCGATGGTGCCAATGCGGACCTGACACTGCAAGTTGTTGACCGTAGGGAAGATGGCGTCATTGTTCGTGGCGCGAAACTGCTCGCCACGCTGGGTCCAATTGCTGACGAGTGCTATGTGTACCCGGCAACCCCCATCAAACCCGGCTATGAGCAATACGCGATTTCGTTCGCCACCCCAATGAATGCGCCGGGCGTTGTTGTGGTTTGCCGAGACCACTATGGCGTCGATCAGCCGGTAGAAGATCGACCGTTCTCGTCGCGCTTCGATGAGCAAGATGGCGTGGTCATCTTCGACAACGTGTTTATACCGAACGACCGCATCTTCATCGACGGAGAACTCGACCTTTACAATGCGGTGAACCAGGGCACGGCAACGGGGGGAACCCAGCACCAGACTTCGATCCGTGCTGCCGTAAAACTGGAATTCGCGTACGACCTGCTCGCCAAGATGGCTGACACGATGGGCGCTGGTTCCCGTCCCGATATCGCCACGATGCTCGGTGAGGTGCACGGTTACTTCCGGATTGCGAAGGCCGTCATCCATTCCGCAGAGACCCGGGCACACGATTGGGGCGGTGGGGCGTTCTTCATCCATGACGACATCGGTGTGCTGCGCACGGTAATGCCGGAGTGGATGACCCGGGTCAACGAGATCATCAAGACCATCGGTTCCCATAATCTGCTGGCCACGCCGACTCAGTCGGCTTTCGAAGACCCGCGGCTCGGACCCCTGCTCGAACGTTACCTTCCAGGTGCGAAAGACATCTCGGCGCCGGAGCGCGCACAGATATTCCGTACCGCTTGGGATTTCGCGGGCTCGGCACTCGGGTCGCGCATCGATCTCTACGAGCGTTTCTACCTCGGGAGCATAGGCCGCGCACGCATTCTCGAACACATGAAGGCGCAGCGTAAGGGGGAAGGTGGACAGCTCAAGGAGTTCCTCGAGCAATCTGACCGTGTTTCGGAAGGAAACGTCGAATGGGACCAAGTCTCACAGATGTCATAGTTGACCACGCGGCGGCAGTGACCTTTGCGTCGCTGCCGCCCGCGGCGGTTTCCAGAGCAAAAGCTCGACTCTTGGACGCATGCGGGCTCATCGTGGCGGGTACCCGCGCTCAAGGCAGTTCCGAATTCCGCGACCTCGTCGTGTCATGGGGCGGCAGGGCCGATTCAACGGTGATCACGACCCCGACTCGCGTGCCGGCGTTCGCCGCCGCAATGTCGAATGCCGTCCTGATGCGCTCATACGACTTCGAGCCGGTGGGGGCTGACCGCAGCGACGGCAAGCAGATTCCCGCGCACATTACGGGCACGACCGTCTCTGTGGCGCTCGCGGTTGGTGAAGCGGTCGGCGCGAGTGGGCAGGAGGTGCTAAAGGCACTCATCGTTGGCGATGACATCGCGGCACGTCTCGGTCACGCCGTCGGATTTGACGTTTACGGGGGCGGCGATAACACCGGCACGATCAACGTGGTCGGTGGGGCGGTCGTCGCGGGACTACTCTATGGATTCGATCGCGAGCAGCTTCGCCGCACGATTGGCATCGCTATCAATCAGGTCGGTGGAACTATTGACAACATCAACGACAAGACGCTCGCGTTCAAAATGCCGATCGCGTTCTCGGCACGCAACGCAGTGCAGTCCGCAGGGTTTGCGGCCGTCGGGTTCGGAGGACCGCAGGATCCAATCGGTGGTCGGTTCGGCTTCCTCGCGCAGTGGTCGGATGAGCCGAATCCGGATGCGCTGAGCGCTGATCTGGGTCAGGAATACTTTGCCGATGCTGTCCTCAAGCCGTGGCCGTCGTGTCGAGCGAGCCAGCCTTCGATCACGGCTGCCGTTGATCTCGTGGCAACCCAGGGGGTCGAACCCGCCGATATTCGAGAGGTTCGAGTGCACGTTCATCCGCGCGTCAAATCTGGATTTGTCGGCCAGGAGTTCGTGGTGGGGGAATCCCCAGAGGTGTCCGCGGCGTTCAGTATCCGGTTCGGGGTCGCCACCGCGCTTCTCGCGGGCTCCGTACTCCTCGATCACATGACCGAGGAGTACATGCGCAGTACACCATTGCAAGAGATGATCTCGCGCATCGACATTCGAGACACGATTTCCGCGAATGAACCCAGTACTGCAGAGGTCGAGGTGGTGACAGCCGGCGGCGAAATTTATCGTGTACGAGCCGAGCGGGGCCTCGGTGACATCCACTTTTCTCCGCAGGGTGAGGCGCGACTTCGCGAGAAGTACGACCGCGCGATGGCGTGGGGTGGCGTGTCGACCGAGGCAAGCGAGGCGATTCACGATGCGATCCAGTCCGTCGAATCACTGGGATCGTTGCGTCAGATCGTTGATGGCATGGCAATCAATGGATCTCGTGTGCATTAACGATCGCGTGGTCTGCGCGCGTTAGCGCGACGAGCAGATAGGGGGCGAGTTCCGATCGGAACTCGCCCCCTATCTGCGGTGTCGGTCGGCACTATCCGATGCGCAGTCCCTGGTTCACGTAGCGGTTGTAGTCGCGCTGGACGGTGGTGCGCAGCGCCTCGGTGACCTCAGCGGCCGCCTCGTGAAGGGCCTGGATGCGCTCGAATACTTCCGCGGACGATAGCGATTGCGGAATATTGCCCATGCGCAGCACGAGGCCGGAATTGCTCGGACCATCCGCTTCGGGCGCAAACACCGGCACCACGATGCTCGCGAGGTTGATGTCGGTCTCGCCTTCGGCGATCGTACCGCCGAAGCATTCGCGGCTCTCCGCGATTACACCCCGAACGGCGCGATCGCGAGCCGGCGTGAGCTCACCGAGACCGTACTCATTGAGGGCGCCGGCGAGCTTCTCGTACTGATCGCGTGTGTCGCCGGTGGTGTCGTAGCGGGAGATCGCGTAGCCCTGCTCTCGGATCTGTGCAGCATCATCACGGTAGGACTGCAGCACAGCTTCGTCCTGCGGCCAGATTCGGGAGATCCACTGGTCAATCTGAGTCTCGTCCCATGCCACTGCGGCTTCCCCGAGCGGTGGGATGAGCGGGATGCGCACCCCGATTCGTTCTTCGACCTCAATATTCTCGCCGTAGGAACTTGCGCCGATCGTCTGATCGATCGGGCTAATCTGCACGAGAGAGGCGAGGTTGCCTCCAAAGCGGTCGGTGAGGGCATCGAGCTGCGGGCGCGCAGCCTCCGCAACGCGCATCGCAGAGATGAACGACTCGTCAACGTGGGCGCCGAGGCCGGTTGTCGAGAAGCCGCCATAACCACCCTGGAAGAACAACAGTGGGGTGGTGGGACGGGTCACCGCGAGATCATCGACGCTGACGAGTGTGATGAAATGGTCGCCAGCCTCGACCTCCTGCGAAATGCGTCCGTAGATGTGCGCCACGGCATCTGCGATCTCCGGTGCACCGTTGGCGGCCGGGCGCCACTCTATCTTGTCGAACTTTGCCGGGTCCTTGGAAGCAAGGGTGCGGCAGGTCTGGAGCTGGTCCTGAGCGAACACGCTGATGCAGACGGCCTCTGCGTCGCGCAGTTTCGCGTACGTCCCGGAGGAACGCATAGGCATGAAGGACACGATCGGGGGCTCAAGGGATACTGAGTTGAAGGTCCCGACAACCATTCCGATTGGTTCGGCGTCGATGGTGGCGGTCACGACGACGACACCGGTTGGATAGTGCCCCATGACATCTCTGAAATTACGGGGATCGAAGTTCGTCTGCGTGGTCGAGGTCTGAGTCATGATTACTCCTCGGGTTGGCGGCCTCATTGCTGCTGGTGTAAATGCAAGTTCAAACTATGCACTTCTCCAGAATAATATATTCTAGCCGAGGAAAATGCTAGAGTTGAGTTTGGGAATCTATTCAATATTTTTGAAACATGTGCACGAGTCTTTCGACTGTTGTGGAAAGCCATGTGATTGCAGAATGTTGGTGAGTTTGGATGAATCGCTTTCTGGACGTATTGCCACTGGAGTGCATTCCGGCGTGGTCAGAGAAGACCTTGCCGAAGAAAGGAAATATCATGAGTGCTAAGCCGAAGCGCCGCATGGCTCTGACGACTTTCGTCATCCCTGCTGGTCACCACAAGGATTCCTGGCGCCGCGAAGGCAGCCGAATCGAAGAAGTACCGGGGCTCGAGTACGTCGTTGAGCTCGCGCAGATGGCCGAGGACGCAAAGATCGACGCGGTCTTCTTTGGTGACATTGCGAACGCGAATCCGACGCTGCGCGGAGATATCAAGACCAATGGATACTTCGAGCCGATCTCGACGCTTTCGGCTATCGCTGCGCGCACCAAGAGCATCGGATTAATCGGTACTGTCTCCACATCCTTCGAGAACCCCTACTCGGTTGCTCGCCAAATCGCGGGCATCGATCACATGTCTGGCGGCCGCGCCGGATGGAACCTTGTGACTTCATTTGACGGGTTCCAGAACTATGGCTTTGATGAAGCCCCCTCACCTGAGGCGCGCTACCGTCGGGCGACTGAATTCGCGCAGGTCGTGAAGGCATTGTGGGATTCGTGGCAGGATGATGCGGTCATTGCGGACCGCGGATCCGGAAGCTTCATCGATCCGGAAAAGGTGCACCGCATCAACCACGTGGGCGAGCACTTCAAGGTTGAGGGACCGTTACCCGGGCCGCGCTCACCGCAGGGCCATCCCGTCATCGTTCAGGCAGGTTCGTCTGGACCGGGGCTGGACCTCGGCAGTTCAGTCGCCGACGCGATCTATACCGCGCAGCCAGTCAAGGAGCGGTCGGTCGAGTTCTACTCGAAGTTCAAAAAGATGCTCGTGGAAAAGGGGCGCAACCCCGAACACACCAAGGTGCTTCCGGGAATTCTTCCGATCATCGGTAGCACGCTGAAAGAGGCACAGGAACTCGCGGATGAGCTGGGTTCGCTCGTAAATCTTGAATATGGTCGAGCTCAGGTTTCGGCGGGGCTCGCCGGGGTTGACCTGTCTTCACTTGACTA
This sequence comes from Gulosibacter sp., assembly GCF_052090685.1. Taxonomy (NCBI): domain Bacteria; kingdom Bacillati; phylum Actinomycetota; class Actinomycetes; order Micrococcales; family Microbacteriaceae; genus Gulosibacter; species Gulosibacter sp. The sequence continues at coordinate 110,075 of NZ_JBQDBE010000006.1, forward strand.
TGACGACCGCATCCCCGCGGAGTGGTTGAGCGAGGACCCTGCTCTCGGGAGTCGCTACCATGTTTTCCGCAGTAAGGTTGTCGATCAGGAGATGACGCTCCGCGATCTCATCATCGATATGGCTCGATCGGCGGGGCACCAGTGGATCATCGGGACGCCGCAGACCATCGCGGACAGCATGGTCGACTGGTTCGAGTCGGGAGCCTGCGACGGCTTCAATCTCAACTCGCCATACAACCCTGGTGGAATGAAGCAGATGTGCGAATTGCTCGTGCCGGAGTTACAGAACCGCGGCTACGCGCGCACCGAGTACGAGGGCAGCACGCTCCGTGAACATCTCGGTCTGCCTCGTCCCGCTGTGTGACTGATCTGACGATGTTAGGTCGAGTTCGCCACGAAGGGGTGTCGGTCCAGGAGCGCTTGGACGACACCCCTTTTGTGATGCAGATTTTTGCACGTGGCGCAAATAACCGAATGTGCCGTGCCTATTGTCAAATCTGCAAGTTATGCAGTATAAATAAGTAATGCATTCTTATATCGCATGAGTGCATCCAAAGTTCTCAATGAGGAGACGGATTTCGATGGCTACAACGATGACGGTTGCTAGGCGATTTGGCGCAGTAGCCGCAGCACTGGCACTGACTACGGGACTGGCAGCGTGCAGTGGCGCCGGCACATCGCCGGCGAATACCGAGGGCGACGCTGGAACGACTGCAATCACCGTCCTGCATGCGCCGATTAATTACGAGGTGCTGTATATCGCGCAGCAGGAAGGCTTCTTCGACGAGGCTGGCCTGGACGTGACGATCACTCCGGGCGGTACAGCTCAGGACAACCTCGGTCAGCTTGCTGGGGGGTCGGCGGACCTCGCTATCGTCTCTTGGGACGCGGCAGTGACTGCCACGGCCGAAGGGGTTCCGATCAAGCTGATTTCGAGCAATGCCGAAATTAGCACCGAGATCGACACTTCGGCGATTATGGTGCGCGCGGACAGCGGCATTACAGAAGTCGCGGACCTGGAGGGGAAGACCATAGCATTCAACTCAATCGGCAGTGGGGGCAATGTTCCAGTCTTGCAGGCGCTCGAGGACGCCGGGGTGGATCTCGAGTCTGTCGAGCAGGTTGCGATTCCCTTTGCGAGTATGCAGGCTGCACTCGAAGGCTCTCAGGTCGACGCAGTGTTCCCGTCGGATAGCTTTTTCGCGCAGATGACTGGAAATGAAGAATTCGTCGAAATTGCCCACCCATCCCGTGAATACCGAGGAGGTCTCGGGATCACACTGTGGTCGGCGACGGATTCATGGTTGGCGGAAAACGCCGAAACTGCTACTAAATTCAATGAAGCCATGGCCGCGGCGACAGAGTTCTACAATGAACCAGAGAACACGCAGGTCGTATACGAAATTCGCGCCCAGGTCAGCGGCCAGCCTATCGAAGATGTGCAAGGCCCTCTCGTGATCTTCGATCCCGCAATTGACGCCACGGTGTCACAGGCAACTACAGATGCCCTTGAGGAGTTCGGGTTCGTGACCGAGCCGAAGTCCGTTGACGAGATTTTATGGGAGGAAGCCCCACGCAAGTAGTGGAGGTTAATCAAATATGACCGTTCAAACGCAAGATACCGCCCCCGGGGCGGTCGAAATACGCGGTGCGAAACCGCGGCGTCTCGATTGGAAGCTTCTCGCCCAACGCATCCTTGCATTGATCGTGATTTTCGCGCTGTGGGAACTGGGCGTCAGGACGGGGATCTTCCCATCCATGGCTCCAAGCGTGATCGATGTCATTACATCGATTTTCACCGTTCTCGCGAATCCCGCCTTCTGGTCGGCGCTTATAAACACGCTGGCGGCGTCCACCACGGGCTGGCTCATTGCTTGTGCGAGTGGCATCGTGCTTGGTCTGCTCATCGGGACAATTCGCCCACTAGACCGATCCACCTCACTTGTCGTTGAGTTTGGTCGTGCATTCCCAACGATTGCTCTGATGCCGGTAGTCATGCTGCTGCTCGGGGCTACGATGACAATGGAAATCACCATGGTGGTACTCGCGGCCGTGTGGCCCGTGCTTGTGCAGTCAATTCTCGGGTCTCGGCGACTTGATCCCAATATTGTCGACACGGTTAAGATATTCCGAATCCCGAAGGCACTTTGGTTCACGCGCGTACTGCTGCCCTCGGCATTGCCATTCATCGCGACGGGTGTCCGTATCTCCGCTTCAATTGCCATCCTCGCTGCGGTCGGTGTGGAAGTACTTACACAGGTCCCCGGCCTTGGTCGACTTATCACACTTGCGCAAGAAGCTCAGCGCTGGGACCTTGCGTTTGCCTATCTCTTCTATGCCGGAATTTTCGGCTGGCTAATCGCGACATTATTGAATAAGGGCGAAGGCCGGTTGCTTGCTTGGAATAGGAGGAGCGATGACTAGCGCGACGACACAGGAAAAGGCCGAACAGGCTGTGAACACCCAACAAGCCCAGAAACCGAACATTTCTGCCCGTAAGAACGTCAAATTCGTGAATGGCGTTTCGCAGCTACTTTGGATGCTTTGGCTTCCGGTGCTGTTAGTGGTGATCTGGTGGTTCGCTTCCGCGAACAGCACCAATATCTATGTTCCTCCGCTCGAGGATATCGTCTCTTCCGTGGTGCGTGACTTCCGAGAAGGTACGCTGCTCATTGCGATGGGCACTAGCCTGTTGAACCTGTTCATCGGAATGCTTATCGCGATTGGTATCGGTGTGGCCGCCGGTCTCTGGCTCGGTGAAACGAAGCGCCTACGGATGGTTCTCGATCCCTACATTCACTTCCTGCGCTCCGTTCCGCAGTCGGCGCTCGTGCCACTCATCATCGGCGCGTTCGGAATCGGCTCAGAGCCTAAAATCTATGCGATCGCGTTCGCCTGTGTGTGGCCAATCCTCCTCAACACGATCGACGGCAGCCTAGGAGTCAACGTTGGCGTGCGCCGCACGGCTCGTGTCTTTGGCATTCCTCGGTGGCTGTATTTCACTCGCGTGGTCCTTCCCGGTGCGATGCCGCAGATCGTCGCCGGCATTCGCGTCGCACTCCCGATTGGTATCGTCGTAATGGTGGTGAGCGAACTGTTCGCGTCAAACGTCGGTCTCGGCTTTTATATCCTGAATGCCTCCAGCACTTTCCAGATCCCCGAAACATGGGGTGGAGCGCTACTTGTCGGTGTGATCGGCTACATCCTTGTGGCGCTGTTCGCTCTCGTCGAGAAACGACTTCTCGGCTGGTACTTCAAATCCGCTTCGCGCTAGATCAGTAATTTCACCAACGTATTGACGAAGGAGTCGACTTATGACTGCTCAACAAAGTATTCACACTGGCACGCTCGGCACGCTCGGCGGCGAAGCGCTCCTCAAGGTTGAGAACCTCATCCTCGGTTACGGTGAGGGCGCCGAGGAGAAACGCATTATTGAAAATCTCAGTCTCGAGGTGGGCTACAGCGAATTTGTCTCGATAGTCGGTCCATCGGGTGTAGGCAAAACCACCCTGCTGCGAGGTCTGTCAGGTCTCTTGAAGCCAAAGTCTGGGTTGCTCGACATACATGGCGAGCCCATCAACGGGCCGCACCCTGACATCGGCGTGGTCTTCCAGGATTACTCGAGCACGCTTATGCCTTGGATGACGAGTCGTGAGAACGTCGCGTTCCCGCTTCAGGGCCAAGGGAAAGGCAAGGCTGAGCGCAATAAGCTGGCCGACGAAGCGCTAGAGAAAGTGGGCCTCGGCGGCCAGGGGGATAAGTTTCCCTGGGAGATGTCAGGCGGTATGCAGCAGCGTGTGTCGATTGCGCGCGCGCTCGCGTACAACGCTCAGATTCTGCTCATGGATGAACCATTCGCCTCCGTGGATGCGCAGACGCGCTTCGATCTCGAAGACCTAGTGATTCAACTGCGTGAAAAGCTCGGGGTGACGATCATGCTAGTGACTCACGATGTAGACGAGGCTATCTACCTGGCCGACAAGGTCATTGTGATCGCCAACAAACCTGCAACCGTGGTCGACGTCATCGAGACAGGCTTCGGCAGCAATCGTGACCAGGTCACGACCAAGGCTGACCCTCGATTCCAGGACGCTCGCGCGCGAATCCTCACGCGCCTCCGAAAGTAGTCACGAACGCAAAAAGGGAGCGGCTCCGACCAACGTGGTCGGAGCCGCTTCCTTTTACGATGGTGACCGAGTTCGTCGCAATCGCGATGACTACTTCGCCGCGACCGCCTCGGTCGCGGGGAAGAGACCGTGCGAACGGAACTCGGAGAAGTCGTAGATCGACCACTTGGTTGCCCATGCACGGTCGTCCTTCGGCCAAATGACAGGCGGACGCTCATCGTCGTAAATGTGTTCGAGGTCAGCGTAGAGCTCGACGACGGCGCCCGTAGGCTCGACGTAGTACGCGGCGATGTTGTGGCCGGCTCCGTGACGCACTGGGCCCATGAGTAGTCTCAGGTCGTGCTCGTGGAGACGGTCGCCCACCTTGCCGAGTTCGGCGATGGATTGCACCTGCCACGCGTGGTGGTGCATCCAACCCTTGCCTTTCATGAGCGCGATCCCATGGTGTTCGGCATTGCAGCGGAGGAAGTACGCGAAGTCGTCACCGATAATGTCGCTGACGCGGAACTCGAGGATGTCCACAAAGAACGTCAGCATCGCTTGCAGATTCTGCGGATGCAGGTTCACGTGTCCGAATCGGTCGGGAGCGTGTCCGCTCGGGATGATGCCCGCACTCTCGGGGCCGATGTAGATCTCGAAGAGGAAATTCTCGGGCCCCACGAACGCGAAGCCGTCGGCGACCCCCGGGTGTAGCGCAGTCTCGCTGATGATCGGGAAACCGGCGTCGCGAATGCGGCGGCGAGCCGTGTCCAACCCCGGTTTCCCGTTCGCGATGAGACCGATCTGCCCGACTCCGTGAGCGGGTGCATCGATATAGACCATTTCATGGTGACGCTTTGCTGCGGACGAGAGAAAGACCGCGTTGCCGCTTCGCGCGGTCTCCTTGAGGCCGAGAATGTCTTGCGCGTGGGCGACTGATTGTTCTATGTCGCTCGTGTGCAGCGCGACGTAACCGATCTCGCTGATGACTCCGAATGCCATGGGTGCTCCTGTCGACGTTGACTGGTGGGTCTAAAAACCCGCTAATAGTGCAAACTACAGCAATTATGCACTATTTTCCCATGCTGCGGCTAGACACGAAGCTTCTTGAGCGACTCCTTGACCTACCGTTCGTGCGGTTCAGGACTGCTTGGAATTGTTCAGGCCACTCACGCTGAGGCCGACTTCAAGGATCAACTCCATCGAAGCGGTGTAGTGCTGTCGGAGGAGCTCACCGGCTCGTGCCGAGTCCCGGTCGAGTACGGCTTGAAGGATCTCTTTGTGCTCGTCGTCGATTCTACGGGCGGCGATGGCTGGAGCCTGGTTGACCCAGCGACGGTACATCGTCGTGGAGTCAAACAGTATTGCCGAAAGGTCGATCAGTACCGGAAGGTTGCAGGCCGAGATTAGCTGGACGTGAAACTCGCGATGCGCAGTGATCCATTCGGGTGCCAGTGTGCCGGGCTCGTCGTCGATGAGTCGCGGGGTGCGCTCGAGTTTGTGATGAGCGGCGAACACTTCTGACTCCCACTGCAGGTCACCACGTTCGATGGCCAGTTTGATGCCGAACTCCTCCGAAAGGCAGCGAAGTTCGTTGAAGTCTCTCAGTTCATTGAGCGACAGCGTCGGGATAAAGAAGCCGCGATTGGGTTTCAGTTCGATGAGGCGAGCGCCGGTGAGCTGCGTCAGAGCCTCGCGGATGACCGTACTACTCGTCTCATAGCGCTCAGAGAGTGAAGCGAGTTGTAATTTCTCGCCGGGTGCCCATTCGCCCCCAAGGATGTCTTCACGAAGCTGTTCACGGACCGCTTTACTGAGCGTCTCCGACTTCCCTTGCTTTGCCATGTGAATAATGTATTCCAATTTGGCTCGAGAAATAATGCATTACTGTCGTGTAATGCACAATCCTCGGGTAGAGTGCTCACTAGCGGTTCCAAAGTAGGGACCAGGCTCACCCGATTCGGCAGTGTCAGAGAGGACAGCATGCGCTACGCCAGCTACAAGAATCAGTCGGCAACCGACACCTGGGGAGTGGAAGACGGAGGAGTGCTCTATGACTTGGGGTCGTCCGGACTCAATGTCGCCCCGTCCCTCCACGAAGCGATCGTTGCGGGAAGACTCGACATCGCTCCGGAGTACCACGAGGCGCCGAAGCAGCCTGTGGAGGATACCGAATTCCTCCCGGTTGTGGGCGGTTCGCCCAAGGTGATCTGCATCGGTGTCAACTACATGACGCACAAGGATGAGACCGGTCGCCCGGACGTCGAGTTCCCGACGGTGTTTAGCCGCTTCGCCGATACACTCTGGCCGCACGGCAAGGACGCCACGATTCCGGCCGAGAGTGTGAAGTACGACTACGAGGGAGAGGTCGCGCTCGTCATCAGCAAGACTGCATGGAAGGTCTCCCGCGAGGAGGCTTTCGACCACGTAGCCGGTTACTCGGTGTTTAACGACTTCTCGGCTCGTGATTGGCAGCGCCACACCGGCCAGTGGATCCCCGGCAAGAACTTCCCGGAATCGGGTACTTTCGGCCCGTACTACGTGCCCGCTGAGGACATCGAGGATATCGAACAGCTTGCGATTCAGACCCGTGTCAACGGTGAGATTCGTCAGGACGCGAAGCTCTCGGACCTCATTTTCGATATTCCGGCACAGATCGAATACGTGACGAAGTTCACAAAGCTCAACCCGGGCGACATCATCGTTACCGGTACGCCCGGAGGCGTCGGTCTGTTCATGGATCCTCCCACTTTCCTCAAGGATGGTGACGTTGTCGAAGTTGAGGTCACGGGCCTCGGGACCCTCACCAACACCATGGTTCAAGGCTAGCGAGTATGGCGATGCGTGAACGACGATTCCGAGACACAGAAGTTGTTGTGATCGGTGCGGGGCCGGTGGGCCTCACTGCTGCGCTCCTGCTGGCGGATGCGGGAGTGCGCACGACCGTGCTCGAGCGAGCGACCGAGCCAGGCGACTTGCCCCGTGCGATCAGTTTGCAAGACGAATCGCTGCGCACGTTCGCCCAGCTCGGCATTGCGGATGCGCTGAAGGCCGAGTCGTTGCTCGACACGGGTAGCCGCTATATCGGTCTCAACGACACGCTCCTCGCCGAGGCGAAACCGGTTCCCTCCCGTATCGGGCAGCCGGCCAAGAGCCAATTCGATCAACCGATCCTCGAGCAGCTGCTGTTCGAGCGCGCACTTGATCACCCGAACCTCGATTTCCATCTCGGTGCCGAAGCGACGCAGATCGCTCACGACACGGATGGCGTCGAGGTGACCTATTCGCAGTCGACGGCGGGCCCGAACGGAACCGTCACGGAGAGCCTGCGACTCGGCGCGCAGTGGCTGATCGGCGCCGACGGCGGCAAGAGTTTCACGCGTTCGGCGCTGGGCATCTCGCTCGTCGGTACGACGCAACCGCAGCGCTGGCTCGTCATCGACCTCCTGAACGAAACCAGAGCACTCGATCCCTACGCCGAGTTCCACTGCGATGGCAAGCGCCCGTATGTGCTAGTTCCGGGCGTTGACGGCCGGCTGCGCATCGAGTTCATGCTGTTCGATGGCGAAGACGCCGAGGCCATGACGCGCCCCGAGCGCATCCGGGAACTCGTCGTACCCAAGTTCCGCGCGTCCCTCGACGAAACTGACGTGAGACGGGCAGCTGTCTACGTCGCGCATCAGCGAGTGGCGAGCACATACCGCCAGGGCCGAGCTTTCCTCGTGGGGGATGCCGCGCACCTTATGCCGCCGTTCGCGGGGCAGGGGCTCAATGCCGGTATTCGCGACGCGCACAACATCGCGTGGAAGCTCATCGAAGCAATCCGAGGCGGTGCAACCGACGCACTCATGGAAACCTACGAAATCGAGCGGCGGACGCACGGCGCGAGCATGGTAAAGATCTCTCACCGCATCGGCGCAGTCGTGATGGCGACGAATCCGGTGCTCACGAGGCTCCGTGACGCTGCGGTGAAGGTCGTCAATCTCGTGCCCTCGGCTCGGTTTTTCCTTGCGAACATGCGTTTCATTACGCCGCCCGACTACGGTGCAGGCGCCGCGGTGGCGCCGAGCGAGGATGCTCCCTCGGCTCCCGAGGTCATGGTTGGCCGAGCGCTCAGCCAACCACTTGTGCGGGATGCGGCCGGGGCGATCAAGGGACTGGACGAGCATCTCGGGCGAGGCTGGGCCGTGATCGGTCTCGGGGCGGACCCGGAGGAGCTCGGTCCGTACTGGCGAGGAATCGGGGCGACGCACATTGCGTTGCGGCGCCCGAGCCAGGGCGAGCCCGAACACCGGAGTGACGGCGTCATCGCCCTCACCGAAGTCGATCGCACTCTCACGCGGGGAATCGGCGGCACCACGACGTTTGTCGTGGTGCGCCCCGATCGGTATGTCGCGGCACTGTTCACGCTTCCCGAAGAAGAGAACGTGATTGCCGAGATGCGCCGCTACGTCGATGACCGCATCCGCGCCGGCAGCACTGACCCGGCGCGAGAGCCGTCTCAATCACACGCACTTTCCTAACCACCAGGAGGACCAGATGAGTGATCAGCTCACTCGAGAAACTTCGACAGCAGCCGTGAATGGTGACCTGTACTGGATCGATGAATATCCCGCGATCGAGGAGACGGATGAGCAGCTGCGCGAGTATATCGCGAAGGCCGAGCTGCCCGTACTGCTCGCCGCACTCGCGGTGACGCTGCGCGACACATCGATTCTCGAAGCCCGCCTCGCTCCGCCGCTTCGCCCGATGGGCCCCTACCTGGAACTTCACGGGGGCATGGATGCGGAGCAGCAGGCTCGTGCGCGTGAGGTTGCGTTCGAGGCGCTGAAGCGCGTGCGGACGGAGAGAGTCCAGCACGTCGACGTGCTGCCGCGGGAAGTTTCCGACGCGGTACTCGAGTGGTTCACCAACGGTCGAAGTCACGACGAGGGATTCGCGGGCCAGCTCAAGCACGAGTTCGACCTGCATCCGGAGAAGAACGGAGCCGCGGACTGGCACTTTGAAGACCTCGCGAAAGATCGTGCGTTCGAGGTACTCGTCGTGGGAGCGGGTATCTCGGGCATCGCCGCAGCATGGCGCCTTCAGGAAACGGGAATCCCCTTCACCTGGATCGAGGGCTCGCACCGCATCGGCGGAACCTGGTGGAAGAACAACTATCCCGGCGTTCGCCTCGATACGCCCACCTACGGCTACAGCTTCTCCTTCGCGCAGAAGACCGATTGGCCTCACCAGTTCGCGACCGGCCCGCAGGTGCTCGACTACCTCGAGGAGGTTTTCCAGAAGGCAGGCTGGAGCAACGATGACGTGGAGTTTGACACTCACCTCGTCGAGGCGGCCTTCGACGAGGAAACCGGCACCTGGGAGGCCACGACTCGGACCAAGAGCGGCGAGGTAAGGAAGCGCCGCTTCAACGCTGTCATGTCCGGTATCGGTCAACTCGACCATCCATTCATCCCGGACTGGCCGGGCCAGGACCGATTCACCGGGGAGTCGATGCACTCGGCTGCGTGGAACCACGATGTCGACCTTCGCGGCAAGCGCGTCGCGGTGATCGGTACCGGTGCGAGCGCCTACCAGATCGTCCCGGCGATCGTCGATGATGTTGAGCAGCTGTACGTATTCCAGCGCAGCGCACCGTGGATGCTTCCGGCGCCGACGTACCACGAGACGATGAGTGAAGCAGCCGAGTGGCTGCACGCCAAAGTTCCGCACTACGGGCATCTTTTCCGCCTTTGGGTCACTGCCGGAGGCATCGATGGTCGTATCCACATCGCCAAGGCAGAGCCGGGCTGGGAGGGCGCTCCGCACAGTGTCTCGGCCGAAAACGAGAAGTTCCGCCAGGCGATTATCGAGCGCTACCGGGAGCAGTACGCAGACCGTCCTGAATTGCTCGATGTCGCGATTCCCCACTATCCGCCGTCGGCCAAGCGAATGCTTCGCGACAACGGGGTATGGGCGGAGGCCATCAAGGCGCCGAAAACCCGAGTCGTGACGAGCGGGCTCGAGAGTTTCGACGAGACGGGGCTCATCACCGGCGATGGCGAGCACCTCGATGTCGATGTCGTGATCTACGCGACCGGTTTCCGGCCTTCCGACTACCTGGACCCGATCAAGATCTACGGTCGCGGTGGCACCGAAATTCATGACTATTGGGGCGGCGATGCCAAGGGCTTCGCGGGCATCACCGTTCCCGGTTTCCCCAATCTCTTCATGCTGCTCGGCCCCAATACGGGTGGTGTGGTCGCCGGCGGCCTGCACTTCATGATCGAACGCGCCGCGGAATACGCCGTGAAGTCGATCAAGGAGATCCTGGTTCACGACGCCAAAGCCCTCGACCTCAAGCAGGAAGCACTCGACCGGCACATTGCGTGGGTCGACAACGAGAATTACCGCATGACGTGGGGCCAGGAGTACGTGAAGACCTGGTACAAGAACAAGTTCAACCGCGTTTCGCAGGTGTGGCCCTTCCGCACGAGCGAGTATTGGAACGTCACCGAGACGGTGAACCTCGACGACTATGAGGTTTTGTGATGCCTGGGACGATCGACGCCGTACTGCAGTACGCGAGCCTCCTCGACGTCTCCGATCCGTATTCGGAACTCACTCCACCACACTCGGAGATTGTCCCCGTGGCCGCTGCGGCTTTCCCGCAGCGGCCCGGTGGCCTTAACGCCATCCTCGGTCATGCGAATGGCGAGCTGCCGCAGCGACTGGATGCGTTCCAGCTTCGCGTTCAGGCACCGGCCGAAGCGCAGAACGCGCCGGTGGTGGTATTCATCCCCGGTGGTGGCTTCATGACCGGCACGGGTCACGCCCGCTGGTTCAACGCCGCCGAGCTGGTGGAACGCGAGCACGTTGTACTTGTGACGATGAACTATCGCATCGGCGCGCTCGGCCATTTCGGTCCCGCGGGCGACGCTGACGAATCGCAACGCGGGCTGCGCGATCTCGTGACCGCGCTCGAGTGGGTGCGTCTGCATATCGCAGCGTTCGGAGGCAACCGCGACGACATCACGCTCGCCGGCGACTCGGCCGGGGCCTGGTACGCCTTCGCGTTGGCGACCCTGGAGCGCACTCGCGGGCTATTCTCGAAGCTTGTGTTGCTTTCGCTGCCCTGGGAACCACCGCTCGACACGACCGCCTATGGGAACCGCCGATCGACGCTGCTGGCTGCCCTCGAGCATCCCCTCGAGGGCTCGCGAACAGACGAGGTCCTGGCGGCCCAGGGGGAGCTCGCGCGCGCATTCGCCGGTAGGGGGATGGTCGCGATGCCCGCGGCCGGAGGCGAGATTCCGGCGAACTTGCACGATTTCGAGACCTCGGTCGATCGGCTGCACGTCGATTCATTCTTGCTGTTGTCGACGACCGAGGAATTCGCCGCGTTCGTTTTCCCCGCCCCCGACGCCGCGTTTACCGATGAGCAGGTCGACGGCCTGATCGCCGCTAAGTTCGAGGATCCTGCCACCGTCGGCGCGTGGACCGCGCGGAAGTGGAGCGCGAACAACGAGGTGGACATCGCTAGCGAGGGCACACTCACGCCCAAGCAACGCATGATCGAAGCGATGACCCTGCACCAGTTCGAACTCGCGCAGCTTCGCCTTGCCGCGGCAGCGGTCGCGCGCGGCATCACGGTCGGTGTGGCGAGTTTTGCGCTGCAGAGCAATCTGCCGGGCGCACACAGCCCGCACTGCTTCCCCTTGCCTTTCCTCTTTAATCGTCAGTGGCAGGTTGAAGACGGTATCGCCATCGATACCGATTGGGCGGATGCGCCGATGCTCCGAGAACTCAATGCCGAGGCAGCCATTCGAGTGACCGAAGATCTTCAGCGCTGGTTCTTCGACTATGCGAAGTCGAGTGTTTCGAATCCGTTCGATCCGAACCACCCGACTCGCACGGTGTTCTCCGCCGCGGGGGCCGCTCTCAAACCGCCTCTGGAACGAGCGCTTCTGCCTCGCTACTAGCGAGACTCACTGGGCCGGCGGCGGCCCCGCCGATGATGAGTTCGGCCGCGCGCTCTGCCACTGCGATCACGGCAAGGTTGAGGTTGGCGCTCACGACATCGGGGAAGACTGACGCGTCGACGACACGTAAGCCCTGGAGTCCCTTGACTCGGCCGAGTGGGTCGACGACTGTCGCCGGGTCCGACTCCGCACCCATTCGCGCGGTCGAGCACAGGTGCATGACGTCCTTCACCTGGCCAAGAAGTTCGTTGCGCGAGCGAGGAACCAAGCGCTCGCCATCACTAATGGCATCGAAGGCGGGATGCGCGAGAAGGTCTTCGGCGCGCGCGAGCCCGTCGAGCATCCGGGCGTAGTCGATGGGATCAGACAGGAGCCGATGCTCGATCATCGGTGCGGTGTGGGGATTGGCATCCGGTAACCACAGCGAACCCCGCGAGAACGATTGGTTGAGCTGCACCGCAAGGCCGCAACGGTCGTTGCCGAACCAGTAGTTGTGATTCGTGGCAAGAATGACCATGTCATTCGGGCCGGTGCCGGGCATGCCGCTTGAGTAGCGGATCGCAACGTGAGTCGGGCGCATTCCTTCGGGGAGAACTCGGTCTGCTCGTGGCTGGATTTCTGCGAACACGATCGCGTGATCCTGCGCGCCCTCGCCGACGGGGAGGTCTGCGCGCACATCGACGCCGAGGCGGGCCAACTCGGCAGCAGGCCCGATGCCGCTGCGGAGCAGGATCCCCGGGGAGTGAACCGCCCCCGCGGAGAGGATGACCTCGCCCCCCGATGCGACGCGAATCTCGGTACCGTCGGTCAATTGCACACCGACCGCCGTGGAGTGCGTGAAGAGCACCTGAGCCACCTGAGCGCCACCGCGGATCGTGAGGTTCTGGCGGCTACGCGCGGCGTCGAGATAGCCGTGGTTCGTTGAGACGCGGCGGAAATCGCGAGTGTGATTGGCAGGGTAGCGGCTTCGCCCGGTGGTGTTGGGCGCGTTGTAGTCGTCGTTCCAGACGTAGCCGAGGTCTTCGCCGGCGCGGTCGAGCGCGATGTCGACATCGCCCCAATCCTCGCGCGGTTCGCGGTGAATAGGAATCGGGCCGCTGCCGCCGTGATAGGCGGCTCCGGGATAGTCGAGATCACTTTCGAGGCGGTTCAGGCAACGCTCCATGTCAGATGCTCCCCAGCCAACGGCACCGTTCTGCTCCCATCGCTGCCAGTCTGAGCGCTCGGGGCGGGCTGCGATGAGGCCGTTCACGCTCGAACTGCCGCCCATGCCTTTACCGCGGGGGTAGAGCATTGGCTCTCGCTCGGGGCGGCGTCGCGCGAGGATATCGGTCCAGTAGTAATTGGGCTCCATCTCGTGCGACGGCGCCATCGTCAGTCCGGTGCGGAGGGTTCGGTTTCGCAGGAACTCCGGGATCTCGTGTCCGAGGTAGTCGGGTCCGGCTTCGAGAAGGAGCACCTGCCGCGAGCTCTCGGCACTGAGTCGGTTTGCGAGTACGGCGCCAGCGCTCCCGCCGCCGACAATGATGACGTCCCATTCAGTATCCATGTGTCCCCCTTGACCAGGCATTTCTCGATTCGTGGGCGCGTTGCCCTCACGAGGCAAAGCACTATTTATAAATAATGCATTGTTTACAGGTGTTAGTTAGTGTAGCTTACACATGTCAGGGAGGTGGCGCGGATGGATCCGAGAATTGTGCGAACGAGGACGGCGATACTTGACGCGTCGATCGAGCTGCTGAAGACCACGCGCGTCGCAGATGTCACTGTGGCGTCGATCTGCGCCGAGGCGGGCGTTAGTCGTGTGGCCTTCTATGACCGATTTGGCACGCTTGACGCCATGTTCGCGGCGCTTATGGAGCAGGAACTCCATCGAGTTCGTGAACTCGCGGCCTCAATGGAACCAATGACAGGTCATAGCAATGCCGAACCACCCGAAGACCTTGTTGAACTCATCCGCATCATCGAAGAAAACGGTGAACTCTACCGGGCAATGCTCGGCGAGAGTGGCAACCTCGCATTCGCACACCACATGCGCGACGCGGTGCGCGTCGCAGTCAGCGCCTCGTTGCACCGACTCCCGGATGTTTCGACCTGGAGCGTCGATGTCGATCTCTATCTCGATTACGTGGCAGGTGCGGTCCTCTCAGTCATCCTGGGTTGGCTCGATCGAGCACCGCAACTGACAAGCGCTGAAATTACTCGCCAAGTGTGGCAGCTCATCCCAAAACACTTCTGAACGTCACAAAGCCAGCGAGATCACCGCTCGCACGAATAAAGGAGACAACGATGTCCCAGATCGCCCAATCGATAGACGCAGCTGCCTCGGCCGATTCCAATTTCTCTCTTGGCAGCAGTGAGCCCTTTGCTGTCCCATTACTGATCGACGGAGAGCTGGTCGAAGGCTCGGGCGACCCGATCGAGGTGCATGACCCCTCGACGGGAGAAGCCCTCGGAATGTACCGTGGTGCGTCAGCCGAAGACGTCGACCGCGCAGCGCAGGCGGCTGGCCGCGCACTGCGAGGACCGTGGGCGAAGCTGAGCCCAGCGAAGCGCGCGAAGCTTATCTGGGACCTCGCGGATGCACTTGAGCGGAACGCAGAGGAGTTCGCGGCCCTCGAAAGTGAGAACACCGGGAAGCCGATCGAGCTCATGCGTCGGTTCGAGTTGCCGCAAGCCGTTGAGATCCTGCGTTATAACGCGGGCTGGGCCACCAAGCTGAATGGCGAGACACGTGAGGTATCGCTTCCGGGTGAATGGCATACGTATACCGAGCGACGCCCAATCGGGGTTGCGGGGCTCATCGTGCCGTGGAACAACCCACTTGTGATGGCAGCGGCCAAGCTCGGCCCAGCACTTGCGGCTGGCTGCACGGTGGTGCTCAAACCAGCGGAGATCACCCCAATCACCGCGGTCAAACTGGGCAAGCTCGCAACGAAGATCGGGTTCCCGGAGGGCGTGATCAATATCGTGCCCGGGCTTGGTTCGGTTGCCGGTGAGGCTCTGGCCACGCATCCTCTCGTTCCGAAAATCTCGTTCACCGGATCCACGAAGGTCGGCAAACATCTGCAGCGTACAACTGCCGATTCGCTCAAGCGGCTCTCGCTCGAGCTCGGGGGCAAGTCGCCCGTCGTTATCTTCGCGGATGCGGATCTCGAAAAAGCCATCGAGGCTGCAGCTCGAAGCATCTTCAACAACTCCGGACAGGTGTGTGCGGCGGGCTCCCGGCTCTATGTTGAAGCGAGCGTCGCGGAGCGCGTGATTGCGGGTATCGCCGAACGTGCGAAGCAGCTGCGCGTCGGGGGCGCATTCGAGGAGGGTGTCATGATGGGCCCGCTGGTCTCCGCGGTGCAGCGCGATCGCGTGCTCGGATACATCGAAGCCGGCATCGCCGCGGGCGCGAACGTCGTCGCTGGCGGTGGCGCGCTCGAGCGTCCGGGCTACTTCGTGGCGCCGACGGTGCTCACGGACACGACGCCGGAGATGTCGGTTGTGGCTGAGGAGATTTTTGGCCCCGTGCTCGTAACTCAGATCTTCGATGACTCGGAGGATCTCGACGACATCGCTACGCGCGCAAATGATTCCGAATACGGGCTTTCCGGGTACATCTGGACGCGAGATATCAGGAAGGCGCATGGCCTCGCCAGGCGGTTGCGGACCGGAAACATCAGGGTCAATACGGTGTCCGGTATGGACGTCAACATGCCGTTTGGGGGTATCGGGGCATCCGGCTATGGCAAGGAGAACGGCCGGGAGGGCGTTGAGGCGTACACGGAACTCACGTCGGTCGCAGTGAATTTGGATTCTTGACGATACTCACTGTCGCCAACGGTGGCGGCGGTTGCATCTCAATCAACTAGAAGGGACACATTCAATGAATAATCGAGGACGCATGGCCGCCGGCGCCGTGCTTGCGGTAGCGGCAATGGTGGCGCTCACCGGTTGCCAGAGTGGCTCGAGCGACGCGGCCGAAGGCGGGACCGACAGCATCACCATCATTCACGCTCCCGTGAACTACGAGGTCGCCTATATCGCGCAGCAGGAAGGGTTCTTCGACGAGGTCGGGCTTGACGTCACCATCAACCCAGGCGGTACTCCTCAGGACAACCTCGCACAAGCGATGGGCGGATCCGCGGATCTCACTATCGTGGCTTGGGACACGCTCGTCACGGCTTCGGCCGAGAGCATTCCGGCACTTGCCGTGGCAAGTGCCGGGGTGGTCGCGGAGGACTATGACACGAGCGGTATCATCGTCCGTGCGGACAGCGACATCGAATCTGTCGCGGATCTCGTCGACAAGCAGATTGCGTTCAGTGACCTCGGTGGTGGACCACACATCGTGGCCCAGCAGGCGTTTATCGAGGCAGGACTCGATGCCTCGCAGCTCAACGCCGTGAAGATTCCGTTCGCGAGCATGCAGGCA
Source organism: Gulosibacter sp. (assembly GCF_052090685.1). Taxonomy (NCBI): domain Bacteria; kingdom Bacillati; phylum Actinomycetota; class Actinomycetes; order Micrococcales; family Microbacteriaceae; genus Gulosibacter; species Gulosibacter sp. The sequence continues at coordinate 126,568 of NZ_JBQDBE010000006.1, forward strand.
TCGCTCGAGAACGGGCAGGTCGACGCGGTGTTCCCGTCGGACAGCTTCTATTCCCAGATGGCTAGCAACCCGGACTTCGAGGTAATCGCAAACCCCACCCGCGAGTTCCGTTCGGGCCTGCCCATCACACTGTGGGCTGCAACCGAGCAGTGGCTGCTGGAGAACCCAGAGACGGCGGAAAAATTTGTCCGGGCCATGGAACTCGCCACCGAATTCTACAACGACCCGGCGAACCACGACGCGATCATCGACATTCGGATGGAAGTCAGTGAGATTTCCGTTGAGCAGGCCGAAGCCATGCAGACCGAGTTCAGCGTGCCGATCCCGCTTGGTGTCACGCAGTCGGTTTCTGATGCGCTCATTGAGCTCGGCGCCGTCGAGAACGCCGATTCGGTGCCTGCTTCCGAAGATCTCATTTGGGATCAGGCAATCACCACCGAATAGCAACAAATGGCTGTGGCCCCGAGGAGATTCCTCGGGGCCACAGCCATTTAAGTGTCAGTTGGTGGATGCGCTGGGCCACCTGAACTCAGACGCGCGGTGTTTTCTCCCATACGATCTCGGCGACACTGAGTGGGTCGGTGACCTTGTCCGCATCCACGAGTTGCTGTATTGCGGCGGTCGTAGCGTCTTCGTCAATCGCCGATCGCATGTCGGTGAGGCTCGTCGAGACTTCGTCCACGGACTGCTGGCTGATCTCGGCGCGGACTTCCAAGACCGCGTCGAGGTTCGCCGGATCCTGATAGAACTCGATGCCCCTGTCGAGCGCCTCGATAAACGCGGCCGCAGTGTCGGGGTACTCCTGCAGCCACTGGTCGGTCGCAGCCCACAACGTGATGGGGACGCCGCTTCGCGTTTCGCGCACGGGATTGGCGATGACCGAGTTCTCCTCTGCCGTTGCAATCTGCTGGTAGAAGGGATCGGAGGGGAACACGGCGTCGACCTGCCCATTCTCGAGCGATGCCTGCATGCTCGCATACGGGATGGCCACGATCTCGACCGTGGTCGGGTCAACGCCAGCAGCAATCAGCGCCGCGTTGAACTCTGACGTACCGCCGGCGCCGATCGAGTCAAATGCCACCGTCTTACCAGCGAGATTCTCGAGTGACGCAATCCCGCTGTCAGCGCGAACGACTACGCCAGACGTGTCGACCGTATCGCTGACGACGCTGTTGCCGGAAATTACCTTCACGGGCATGCCTTCTGCGGTCGAGATGACCATGGTGTCCCAGGCCGCCGCGATGATGTCCGCGGAGCCGCCGACTGCTTGGGCTAGGTTGTCCTGCGGCGGCCCGCCGCCCTTGATATCGACGTCGAGTCCGGCCTCGTCGAAGTAACCCTCCTGCTCGGCAATGAGGAGGGGCTCATAGGCGATTCCGGCGTACAGAATCGTGATGGTGTCGGTGGATGCTGCGGATGTTTCGGTCGCCGGTAAGTCGCCAGACTGACAGGCCGCGACGCTGAGCATCGTCAGCGCCGCGGCACCCGCACCAGCAATCCGCACCCAGTGGGAGCGTTTCATGGTGTTATTTCCTTACGGATTGTTGGTCGTGTTTTCGGTGGTGGGTGGATGCGCAGCGATTAACTGCGCAGACGCTCGGGCCACACCCCCTGCTTGCCTGGCGCGATGACGCCGTTCGGGTCGAGCGCATCCTTGAGGCGCTCCTGGAATCGGAGCGATGCGTGATTGTTGAACAAGAACTCACTCGCGATATCGTCCATGTTGTCGATGTGACCGCGGTAGGGGGTGTAGCCGCGTCGAACGGCGGCCTTGCGCACCTCCTCATAGAGCGCTCGGGCGCGAGCGAGCTGCTCCTCATTACCGTTCTCGAAGAAGATCATGGTGACGTGCACGAGGTGGCGGGCGTACACGTGGTAGCCGATATAGAGGTCGAAGCCGTACTCGGTGTAGAGAGCCTTGACCTCTTGGTAAAAGTCCAGCACTTCGGCGCCGCGCGCCGGTACGAGAGGAGCGATGTCAATGTGCCCGCCGTCCTCGGCATACCAGCCGATCGTGCTGAGCGGCTTGAGCGTAGGAACGCCCGCCATCGTGGTCTGGTCGCGTTCATCGATCTCTGCGTAGGAGACGGGCGCGCCGTCCTTCCCTTCGTATACCCGCACGTCGATCTCGAAGCCCGGCAGATCGAATTCCTCCGTGATGATGCGGATTCGCTCGCGAATCATCCCCGGCTCCCCGTAGAGCGCGAAGCGCGCGTTCCAGTGGCCGATGCCCATCTTCGCCTTCATTTCCTCGACCACATCATCCGGAATCGAGCCTTCGCCCTCGTACCAGCGCGAGCGAGGGCCGTTCATCGTGCCGGCGCGTACGACATTCCCGACGAGGCAGTTGTTCTGGAAGATTTCACGGCGTCGAAGTTCGGCAATCTTGTCGAGCAGGATGGGGAGGTCTTCGATTCGGTCGACTTTGATATCGCCTGATGCAAATACCTCGGGGAACGGCATGAGCCAGATGCCGGCGCGCACCACGATGCCGAGGTTTGACTGTGTGAACAACTGGTCGATGTTGGGACCGAAGCCGCCCTTGAAGATATTCGCGAGGGGGCTGTCTTCGAGGGCCCACATGCCGGTGCGCATAAGCGAACCGTCGGGCAATACGACCTCGAGTCCGCACAGCTGCTGCACGTGGTCACCGTATGGCGACATGCCGTAGCCGCGGTCGAGTGCGTTGCCGAGCACCGAACCCCAGCCGAGTGCGGGCACCGAGACGAATAGCCCCAGGTCGTTTTCCTGGATATGGTCGAACAGGTCGAAGAACGTCACGCCAGGCTGGATGACTGCGTACGCGAGCTCCGAGTCGACGTGCTCGATCGCATCCATGCGGCTGAGATCGAGGACAACCTGATCCTGGGTGCGGGGAGCGGAACCGCCGTACCCCAAGTTCTTGCCTCGCGACACCGTCCAGAGGGATGTTCCGGTTTCGTTGGCCAGACGAACGAGGGCCTGCACGTGCTCGGTGTTCGCGGGTCGGACACCCGCGACGTGGTCGCGACCCGTATTGAGGGGATACGGGTCAAAGTATGACGTGTCGGTGTTTGGGGAGACGACGTTTTCGGCCCCGATAATCTCCGCTGCTTTCTGCAGAAACTCCTCGTTATTCGACATCTGTGCTTGTCCTTGAAAGTCGTGGGCGTAACGGGGTTCGGCAGTGAGCCCCGACAGTGTCCATCGTCACCGTTCCCACTAGTCAAGTAAATCGTCGAAAACAGGCTAGATCTATCAATTGTTTTGAATTATGATTTCGCAAGAGGCAGATCGACTGAGTCGTTGAACGGTCTGCTTGGGGATCGAGGAGTGGGATGAATCTGCGTGGCAATCCGAGCATCACCCTGCGGCAGCTGTGGCATTTTGTCACGGCCGCCGAAGCGGGAACGATTAGCGAGGCCGCCCGACTGCTGCACATGGCACCCTCGGCCATCTCGATGTCGCTGTCCGAACTTGATCGGCTCACCGGCGCGCAGCTGTGTGTTAAGCGGAAGGCGCATGGCCTCACGTTGACCTCGGCCGGTCGCGTTGCCTATGCCCAGGCGAAACAGATGCTTGACCTCGCCGACGAAATCGTAAACCTCGCCGACGATGATCTGACGAAAGTCCGAGGTCCGCTCACCGTCGGTTCGTATATGCCACTTGCCCCAGCCGTAATTCCGCACATGCTGCGCCGCTTTGCCGAAGTGTGCCCCGCGGTCGACGTCAATTTCGTCGAGGGATACCACGATGACTTACAGGACAAACTGCTCTCTGGCGAGATCGACGTCGCGTTCATGTACGACTCGGGGCTTGGCCCGGACATACGCACTCTACCGCTGCTGTCGGTCATGCCGTATCTATTGCTTTCGGAAGATCATGAACTCGCAGATGAAGAGGACGTCCGGATCGAAGATGTTGCGGAAGAGCCGTTCATCCTATTCAACGCGGCACCGATTTCTACACATGTGATCGAACTCATTCGCGCTGCTGACGCCGAACCACAGATCCGCCACCTTTCGCGAAGTTACGCAACGGTCCGTTCACTCGTTGGAGCAGAGATGGGGGTCTCGGTCCTTTTCCAACGACCCAAGCTCGATTTGTCCTACGCGGGACTTCGGGTGGTCTCTAAACCGCTAACTCTTGTCGATCCCGTTCAGCCGCCGTATGTAGCACTCGCGTGGTCACGAGATTTGCGCCCAAACGCCCGAGTCAGTGCCTGGCTCGATGTTGCGGCAGAGTCATTCCGGGAAGAGGGAGATTTTTCGTAGTTCGCGTTCGAAACTTGCGCTTCTCAATTATGTATTGGTAAGTGCTGAGGTGTTAACGAGTCTATCTGCTGTTGTAGAGGGGTTCGTTTTCAAGAAGTCGATACAACAGTTTCACGAGCGTGATGCGTTCTTCATCGCTGAACCCAGTGAACAGCATTTTCTGCCTTTCAAATGCGAACGGCGTCAATTTTTCGTAGGTACGTGCGACCTTGAGTGCTGCAATTGCACGGGGTCTTGATAACGGTTATCGTTAGTCTCTGGCGATGTCCGTGACCGAGAGAGGGCGTCGCCGTCCGCAGTTCTCTTGGTTGGATTGGACTTCCGTGCGTAAGGTAACTCGCTCGCTCCTTGGCGGCGCAGCTGTATTCGGAATTGCTACCGCGCTGGTTGGTTGCAGCAGCGCAGAAGCGGGCCCCGACGTCTCCGATGGGCTGCAGATCGTCACCACCACGACGCAGCTCAGCGACTTCACGCAAAACGTGACCGAGGGCACCGGTGCTGAGATCACCGGACTGCTCCAGCCCAACGCATCCGCCCACAGCTTCGAAGCGAATGCCGCCGATCTCGAGATCATTCGCACCGCGGATGTGGTGATCATGAACGGTGTTGGCCTCGAGCCATGGCTCGAAGACACGCTTACTTCCGCGGGCTTCGAAGGCCTCACGATTGATGCCTCGACCGGCATCAGTGAAAGCGACCTCCTCGCGAACGAAGAGGATGCGCACGACCACGCTGGCGAGGACGAGCACGACCACGCTGAAGAATCTGAAGCGGACGAGCACTCCCACGAGGAGGAGGCGGACGCCCACGAGCACGCTGACGAGGCTGATGCCCACGAGCACGAGCACGAGCACGCCGAAGAAACTCAATCCGAGGACACCGCAGAGACTCCCGCGGCGCAGACCGAAGCGGCGCCAGCCGAAGACACCACCGAAGAAACCGACGCCCACGAAGGGCACGATCACGGCGAACTCAACCCGCATGTCTGGACCTCGCCATCCATGGCCGCAGACATGACCACGCACATTACCGAAGAACTCGCAGCGCTCGATGAAGCCCAGGCGGACACCTATCTCGCAAACGGTGCGGCCTACACCGAGCAGCTCACCGCACTCGACACGTGGGTGCAAGAAAACATTGACACCGTGCCCGAGGCAGACCGGCTACTTGTCACCAATCACGACGCGCTCACCTACTTCAATCGCGACTACGGGATCACCTTCATCGGCTCGGTCATGCCCAGCTGGGACGACAACGCCGAACCCTCGGCGGCAGAAATCGATGCGCTCGTCGCGGCAATTGAAGAAAGCGGTGTTTCCGCAGTCTTCACCGAGACGCAGTTGAGCCCCGGAACCGCTGAGGCCATCGCGCAAGAGGCAGGCGTTGAGGTCTACTCAGGCGACGAGGCGCTTTACACGGATGCGCTCGGTGAGGAAGGGTCGGCCGGTGCCACCTATATCTCGTCGACCATCCACAACACCACGCAGCTCCTCGACTCATGGGGCGGCGCCGTAACCGAACCACCCGCCGAACTCCAGGAATCCTGACCCTCTTGACCGACGCATCCACGACCACCCTCGCGCACTATCGCGACGTCACCCTGAGCTATGACGGGCACACGCCCGCCGCGACCGACCTCACCCTCGACCTCCACGAGGGTGAGGCGCTCGCGCTTGTCGGGCCCAACGCATCCGGGAAATCGACGCTGCTCAAGAGCATGGTTGGGCTCGTCAACCCGATTCGCGGTGATCTACACGTACTTTCCGGTTCCCCGCGCCGAGCTGCGCGTGAGATTGGCTATATGCCGCAGACCGATGAAATCGATCCGGAGTTTCCGGTATCGCTGCGGCAGGTCGTCATGATGGGCCGGTTTCGGCGGCTTGGACCGCTGCGGTGGCCCGGTCGCGCCGACCGCGAGGCGGTGGATGCGGCGATCGCCCGCGTCAATCTCACGAAGCACGCGGGGACTCGATTTGGGGATCGTTCGGGCGGACAGCAGCAACGAGGCCTGCTCGCGCGGGCGCTCGTGACTGCGCCGCGACTACTACTGCTCGACGAACCCTTCAACGGGCTCGACACCACGAGCCGACAAATGCTCATGCAGACACTGCGCGAATTACGTGCCGAGGGTGTCGGGATTGCCGTGTCCACACACGACCTCGAATTGGCGCACCAAGTGTGCTCGCACGTGCTGCTCATTAATCGCCGCCAAATAGCGTGCGGTCCGATCCACGAAACGCTCACTCCAGAACACGTCACTGAGACCTTCGGAGAATCTGCCGAGCACTTCGACACGCACAGCGACCTCGTTGCCCACCCGCATCCTGTCGCTGAGCCGGAGCGGTCGGGCCTGTGACCGATATCGCCGTCATGTTCGGCGCGCCGTTCATGCAGAACGCGGCACTCGCCCTGGGGCTGCTCGCGGTCATTGCCGCAGTGGTCGGAGTGGCGCTGAACCTTCGCGACCTCGAATTCGTAAGCGATGGACTCGTGCACGCGGTGTTCCCCGGTGTGGTCATCGGGCTTGCCGTCGGTGGTAACGACGGCATCTATATTGGCGCGATCATCGCCGCGCTGATCGGCACCGTACTGCTCACGATCGCCACGAACCGTGGCGTCGGAACGGATGCGAGCACCGCAGTCCTGCTTGCCGGCGCGTTCGCGCTCGGCATCGTGATTGTGTCGCGAACGACCACCTTCGCATCCGGAGTGGAAGAACTGCTGTTCGGCCAGCTGCTGACCATCGGCACGAGTGACCTCATCATTATCGCGGTGCTCGGCGGCCTTGCCCTGCTGCTGGCGACGGTGACTTGGAAGGAACAGGTCTTCATCTCCTTCGACCGTCGCGGCGCCGAAGCAACCGGAATGCGCGTCTTCGCGTATGAACTCGCGCTCAACCTGGCCATCGCACTGGTTGTCGTGGCCGCATCCCGCGCGGTCGGCAATCTGCTTGTGCTGGCACTGCTGATCGTGCCCGCAGCGGTCGGTCGACTCCTTGCGCGCCGGCTCGCGAGCATCCTCGTCATCGGAATCGTCGTCGCACTTGTGGGTAGTTTCGCCGGTCTTGTTGGCGGGTATTGGCTCGCGGTGGATGCGCGGCTGCCGGTTTCGCCTTCCGGTGTGCTGGTGCTGAGTTTGGTCGCGATCTATCTGGTTGTTGCCGCTGTGACCGCACTTGTCGGTCGCATCCGTGTAAGTCGACGTCCGAGGATCTCATCGCCGCTCATGACGCGGTCGAGCGGCGGCATCGGCACTGACGCCGCTATTGGCACCACCGCAGTTAATCGTGCTGACGAGGTGCGCGCATGACCGTATTCAGTACCGCGCTGATCGCGGGCATCCTCGTTGGCGCGCTCGCGGGTCTCGTCGGTTCAATTGTCGTCTTGCGCCAGCGCGCGTTCTTTACCGTGGCACTTACTCACGCCACATTCCCCGGTGGGGTAGCCGCCGCGCTGCTCGGGATCAATATCGTGTTCGGGGCGGCGGTGATGGGGCTCCTGCTCGTGTCGCTCATGCTCGCGCTTGGTCGCATTCGTCGACAGGGGCGGCAAGTGGCTGCGGGCATCGTGCTGTCCTTCGGCTACGCACTCGGGACTTTTCTGCACTCGCTCAATCCGCAACTGCAAACCCGCGTCGACTCCTTCCTGACCGGGCAGATTCTCGGGATCTCGTCGACGAATTCCTGGATCATCGCCGGGATGCTCGTGCTCGCGATTGTGGTCATCGGACTGTTTTGGAAAGAGATCCTCTTCTCGACTTTCGATCGCTCCGGATTCGAAGCGGCGGGCTATCGCGAGTGGCGGATGGAAGTGCTCACGCTGTTGCTCATTACCGGCACAGTCGTCGCCACGATGCCCGCGATCGGCTCGATTCTTGCCATAGCGATGATCGCGGCACCCGCGGCGGGCGCACGACTGGTGACCCAGCGCATCCAATTGCTGGTACCGCTCGCAATGGTCTTCGGCGTCGCGGCCGCGGTGCTCGGCCTATACGCATCCCGATGGTTCAATATCGCGGCGGGCGGGTCGATGGCGCTCGCGGCCACGCTCGTGTTCGTTCTCGCTATGGCTTGGGGGTGGATGCGCCGGGCAATATCCGGGGGAGCGTCGGTGACGCTATCCCGATCCGAACCTGTCCCCGATAGGGTGTCTTCATGACTGAGAGCCGGGACACTTCACCGCAGCGTCGTCACACGTGGCAGCGCGAAGCGGTGCGTGAATCGCTGCGTCAGCGCGAAGGTTTTGTGACAGCCCAGGAGCTGCACCGAGAGATTGAAGACTCCGGCCAGCGGATCGGGCTCGCCACGGTGTATCGGGCACTCGCTTCACTCGCCGAAGACGGCGACGCCGACACGATGCTCAACCCGGATGGCGAACATTACCGATTCTGCGAGACTGAAGACCATCACCACCACCTCGTGTGCCGCAATTGCGGTGCGACCGAGGAAATCACCGACCCCGCCGTCGAGCGCTGGACCGCGCGAGTCGCCGCGGAACACGGGTACACCGAGATCAGCCACACGCTCGATATTTTCGGGTTGTGTGCGGGGTGTACTGCGGCGAAGCGGGAGTCTTCCGCGTAGAAGCTGCTCACCGACGCTGAGTTTCAAACAGTTTCGTAGCGGTCAACGTGCTCAGCCGAGACAACTATGGCTCTACGACGACTCGAACGGGAGAATCGGCACGATTGTTGAATGCGGCAACACCTTCATTCACCTCACGTAGCGAAATTGTCCTGCTGACAGACGGAGCGAGTCGAAACGATCCGTCGCTGAGAAGGTTGACGATTCGCTCGATATCGCGACGTGCGCTTCCGTAGATTCCATACACTCGCAACGAACGACGGACGAAGTGCGCCGGTGGGGTGAGCTCCAGAGTTCCGGTTCCAATGCCGACGATTGCGAGTTGCCCGTGAAGATCGAGCAGTTCAAGCGCATCCTTTGTAGTGGTTGATGATCCCACGCAGTCGATGACGTGATCGACCCCGTTTGGGTTGCCGCACTTTTCGAGGATGAGGTCTCGACTAGTGTCGTCGCGGGGATCGACCGCCAGCACCGCACCTGCTGCGAGGCATCGGTCCCGCGCGACTGGGTCTGTATCGATGACAATCACCCGCGCAGCTCGAAGTACTGCGAGCCTCACCGCTTGCATCCCAAGACCACCAGCACCAATGACGACCACCGAGTCATCGGCCATGACCTCGAGAAGCCTCAACGCGTGCTCGACCACCGAGGCACTATCAATTATCGCGGACTCCGCAAACGAAATCCCCTCGGGTATTGGCACCAAATTGGCAATGGGAACGGTGATGAATTCAGCCAGGCCCCCATCGACATGGATGCCAATGGTGCGGCGTTGCGCGCAATAGTTTGCTTCGTCTCGCGCACAGTGTCGACATTTGCCACACCCGATCGTGGGGTCGATGTAGACATGTTGGCCAAGCATGGTGCTCTCGGTATCGTCATGAACAGTCTCGACCGTGCCTGAGACCTCGTGTCCCAAGGTAAGGGGTGGCGGTGCCGTAGGAGTATGCCCTTCGATGATGTGCAAATCGGAACGACAGATTCCCACGGCGCGTACTCGGACGAGTGCTTCCCCTGGCCCCGGCTCGCGCCTCGGGATTTCGACTAGCTCAAGTGGTTCACCAGGACCGGTGAATCGAGTCGCAAGCATGGTGCTGTTTTCTGCTGACATTAGAGATTCCCCGTTGCTTTGCCTATGCCCAAGTACAGTCCGCCGCCACTAAATCCACCATCAACGGGAAGGTCTGCTCCGGTGATGAATGAGGATTCCGGACCGAGCAAGAATGACACCGTTCGCGCCACTTCACCCGGATCGGCACCTCGCTGGAGCGGTGTTGCTGCCTGGTTTGCGTCGTGGAAGGTCATTTTATCTACCCCGTGGACGTAAGGATCTGGGGAGTTCACCATCTCCGTTTCAATCAACCCTGGGCACACACAGTTCACCCGGATGTCTCTGGATGCGAACTCGATCGCTGCTGATCGAGTCAAGCCACGCAACGCCCACTTTGAAGCCGAATATGCGGCTCCGAAGTACCCGCTCAGTCCTGCGGTGGACGAGATATTGACGATCGACGCACCAGTGGAAAACAACGGACTCAAGGTGTGGATGCCGAGGAACGCCCCGCTGAGGTTGACGGCCAGCACGCGCTCCCATTCTTCAGGTGTTGTGGCACTGACCGTCTTGCGCAGCGTTATGCCAGCATTGTTGACGAGTCCAAACAGTGGCACGCCCGTCGATGTGACGGTAGCAGCCACCTGGTCCCACCCTTCGGTGGTTGCGATATCGGCAACCACCGAAGTGAGTCGTTCACTATTCGTCCCCGAAGATTCGTGGAGCTGCTGCCAGTAGGGTGACGTCGCCGGATGGATATCTACGGCGACAACGTGCGCACCTAGGTTGAGCATATGCAGTACTTCCGCTGCGCCTTGGCCGCGAACGGCACCTGTAACGACGACAGCTTTACCAATCCAGTACGTCATTCTACTGAAGTGGGGACGTTGGCAGGCTTTGTTCCTCCGCCAGAAAGCGGTTCACTGCTCTCACCGATTTCGGAAAGCGGCTTCCCTGCGGTCTCTTTGATCACAATGGCACCGACCACCGCGAGCGCGCCAAGCACCACGATCCAGAGCGAGAAGACCCAAGACAGACCGATCGAGGTGAGCCACGTATTGGCGTACGGCGCCATTCCACCAAAGATCGCCACGGATACGGAAGACATCAGGCCAACACCGCGAGCGCGTGCCGAAGTCGGAATCTGCTCCGCAAGCAGCGCGGGGAACATCGAGGCGAGGATGGCCCAGACGAGCAGTCCGAGAAGCTGGGCAGCGAAAAGGGTCCACGGCTGGTCAGTGACCATCCAGCTGATCGGGAATACCGCAAGCATGACCCCAATACCAAAGGCTGCGAGTGTTCGTTTTCGACCCCAGCGGTCAGCAAGAATCCCGAAGAACGGCAGGGTCAAGATGCACAGGAACTGAGCGATCAAGCTCGCGATGTAGGCACCGTTAGGGTCCATTCCCTTTTCCGCGATCGCATTGGTCGGGGCAAAGGTAACCCAGACGTAGTAGATGGTGTTGGTTGCAGCGCAAATCATGAGGATGCGAACACCGAATGCCAACAGTTGGCGGCCCGTCAATTTCGTGGGGGCCTGAGTGTCCTGCTTCTCCGCTTCAAACACATCCGATTCCTCTGCCGAACGACGCAAGAAGAGCGCATAAACTCCCAACAGTGCACCAACACCGAAGCCAATTCGCCATCCCCACTCGCTCATTGCCTCAGCGCCCAGAATGCCGGTCAGAATCGCAGCCATCGCGGTTGCAGCCATCACGCCGATCATCACACTAATGAAGACTGAGCTCGTCCAGAGCGCGCGATTCTTATCGGGAGCGATCTCCGCGATGTAGGTGTACGCCACACCCGATTCACCGCCGTGTGCGAGGCCCTGTGTCAGCCTGAGAATAACGAGCAGCACAGAGGCAAGCACCCCGACCTGATCGTAAGTTGGCACGAGAGCGAGTCCTAGACTCGTCAACGCGAGCAACATCATCGTGACAATAAGGGTGAATTTGCGTCCGCGACGATCACCCAGGATACCGAAAAGCCAGCCGCCCAATGGACGAGCGATGAATCCGGCTGCGAATACCGCGAGTACCGCGAGGAGTGCGGAGGTCGGGTCATTGTCATCGAAAAGATTGGCGGCAAGGTATACGGAGAAAGTCGCATAGAGCGTCCAGTCGAACCATTCGAGCGCATTGCCGACCGCCGCTGCGCGGATGGACCTTAGCCGTTCGCTTTTCGTGAGACTAATCTGCGCCGTTGCTGATTTCGTCATTTGATTACCTTTCATAAACACCACACAGGTGTTTGCTTTCAGTTTGCGGTTCCTCGATGCGAGGACCAACAGATAGAGGGGTGAGAACTGAACTCACCGGGATGCCAAGAGTTAGTCGTGGTTACTAGCTATGAGGTCGCGACAAGCGCCGCCTGACCGTGCTGCGCGTAGACGGCCGGGTCGAAATCGGCACACTGGTCCCGGTAGCTGTGGGCGAAGTTTGGCCATGTCAGAGTGAGTCGCCCGTTTCGGGGGTCAATGTACCAACTGCTGCATCCGCCAGCGAGCCAGGCCGTCGACTGCGCCTGCTCGTGGAGGCGGTCGGCGTATTCCTGTTCAGCTTCTTCGGTGACTTCGATAACGGGTACGTCGTTATTCCGCATCCAGTTGAGCGCATCGATGACGTAGTCGATCTGTACCTCAATCATGTACACGATGGAGTTATGGCCGAGGCTCGAAGCGGGGCCGTTGAGCATGAACATATTAGGAAAATTGTGCACGGTGACCGAGTTATAGGCCTGCATACCGGTGGACCATTGTTCGCCAAGGCATACACCGCCTTCACCGAATACCCGATGAGATGAGGGCAGGTCCCACGTGTCGAATCCGGTGGCAAACACCAACACATCGAGTTCGAACTCGTTCCCTGCGGCGCTGCGGGCGATTGAGCCTTCAACGTTATCGAGCGCGGCGGTTTCCAATGTCACGTTCGGCTGCTGTAGGGCCGGGTAGTAATTGTCGCTCAGAAGGATGCGCTTGCAGCCAATCTCGTAGTCAGGAGTGAGCTTGGCGCGAAGCTCTTGGTCTGCAACTTGATTCGAGAGGTGAGTCAGGGCATTTGTGCGAGCTGTCTCAACGTATTTAGGGACCAGGCTGCGGGCTGCAAACTCGTGGTCACTGTCCCAGAAGATCTGGTCGCGAAGTGCGTCGATGCTTTCCTGGCTGCGGCGAAATTGTCGCTTTTCAGCCTCGGAGAAGGAGCGATCGTTGCGGGGAACAATGTACGGAGCGCTGCGCTGGAAAACCACAAGCTCTGCTGCATCCTTGGCAATTTGTGGGATGACCTGAATTGCCGAAGCACCTGTTCCGACGACCCCGACCCGCTTGCCCTTGATCTCGGCTGTTGCATCCCATCGCGCCGAATGAAGCATCTCACCAGAGAAGCTTTCGAGGCCGGGCACATTGGGAAGCTTCGGGTCAGTGAGGTGGCCAGTAGCTGCGACAAAATATCGTCCGGTGAATTTACCGTGCGGAGTGGTTACTTCCCACAGGCTGAGGTCGCTATTCCAACGCGCGTCGAGCATTTCATGGTCGAATCGTAGGTGACGCTCGAGCCCGGCTTCCGTTGCAGTTTCTCGAATGTAATCCCAAATTTCGCCTCCCGGCGAGTACATTCGCGACCAGTCCGGGTTCGACGCAAACGAATAGGAGTACAGCGGTGAGGGTACATCGCAAGCCACTCCGGGGTACACGTTGTCGCGCCACGATCCCCCGACATCGCCTGCGCGTTCAAGAATTACGAAGGAGTCCTGTCCGTTTCGCTTGAGTTGGACGCCAAGTCCAACGCCGGCAAATCCTGCACCGACGATGATGACTTCTACGTGTTGGAGTGGTTCAGTGGTGATGGATTCCTGTCCGGAATCCGCTAGGTGGTGGGTCATGGTCTTTTCGTACTTTCTAATAGGTATGGATGTAGACAAGTCGTGTCCTAGGGCCTCGGGCCTAAGGCCTGGGGCTTGGAACCTTGGACCCGGTTGGCCATCGATATGGATCTGTGCTGAACGTGTCGATGAGGTGGACGAGTTCAGCTGGCCGCTCGAGCGTGACTGCGTGACCGGCTCGAACTTCGGCGAGGCGTGCGTTCTCGATTGCGCCGAATAATTGATCGGCGTGATGCCGAGGCACCATTTGGTCGTCGGTGCAAGTGATGATGAGCGTCTGCGCCGTAATCGAGGCAACCTGATCGCTGATGTCAATGCGCCTGTTGAGATCCATCTGCATAGCAAATGCGCGCTCAGCAGTAAGGCTCGAAACGATTTTGGCTAGCTCGTCGTCCGACTGCCGATTAACAAATGCGGGGCTGAGAGCGGTGAAGGCGGTAAATGCGCCCGCGGCTGCGGTGTCTTGTTCCCACATCGCTCGCCAAAGGTCGTTACGCAATCGTTGATGTGCGTCGGACTTCATCCATCCGGACGCAAGTACCAGTTGCGAAATGAGGCTTGGAGTAGTGCCTGCCACCGCAGCGGCTACCACCGCACCGAGGGAGTAACCAACGAGTGTGACTGCCTGGTTTGAAGCCTCGTGGATTACTGCCGTGACTTGATCGACGAGGTCTTGCAGTTCGAGTTGGTCCTTGTCTTCTGGAACCGTGAGGTCTACGGACACCACCTGCCGTGCACGGGCAAGCATCGGGAAGACAAAGGGGAAATGCTGTTCTGTATTTCCGCCCGTCCCGTGCACGAGTACCGCTGTTGGCTGCCCGGCCCGTGGTTTCCCCGCTACGTGGTAAGTCACCTGTTTGCCGCCAACATTGATTGTTCTCGTGGCTGGACTCGTGTGCAGTGGCGTTGAGTCCGCCACCTCTGTCGTCAATGTCTCTGTAATCAATGGTCGCCCCTCTTGTATTTGGAAGTTCATTCACTGGACTTTTAGTGTGCCTAGAACTGAGGTCAAGATGACTTCGTTGTCGTCGGCGATTCCAAGGAGTGAAGCACAGTGCGGAACTATGCGTCAACCCCCTTCGATTTGCACGTGAAAAAACGTTCACTAGAAGTCCATACAATGGACTGTATGTCCTGAATGACGCATGCTTTGATCTGAAGAAAGATGAAATGTAGCTGCGCGGCTAGGGTTGCTTGCGCAAGGAAGGAGGCCTCGCATGAACGAGAGCAGTGCGAGCCTGGTAGTCAAGATTGCCGCGATACTGCGTACCGTTGCGGACTATGGCCAGAATGGCGCGCGGCTGGTGGACATTGCCAGCGAAAGTGGTGTCGTGCGGCCAACGGCACATCGAATCCTCGGTAACCTCGCTCGAGAAGAGCTAATTACGCAGCGTCCTGACCGAAAGTATGCTTTGGGGCCGCTCGCCTTCAGGCTTGGGCTTAGCGCGCCCTTCCCGCTCGGTGATATTGACGCGATACAGGCGATTGTGCAGGATCTCGCGGACTATACGACCGTCACGTGTTACGTGGGCATCCTTATGCGTCGACGAGTTCTGTATGTCGCTCGAGCGCAGGGCTCGTCACCTGTGCATGTGTATTCGGTCGAAGTTGGCGAAACTAGGCCACTCACAACTACTCACGCAGGAATCGCATTGCTATCGGGTATTCCCGCTGAAGACCAGGACCTGATACTTGCACCCGATGCTCTTGAACGAACCCGAAAGCAGCTTGATGTCCCGCTCGTATTGGATGCCTCGACCATTCGCGAAAAAATGCACCAGGTCGAGATGAACGGCTACTTCTACGGTCACGATCTGACCTCTCCAGGTATCGCAGGCATGGCAGCGCCTGTTCCAGTGAGCTCCGGGCCGCCATTCATTGCCGTCACGATTTCATCGATCAATGCACACCTCCCCAGTGAAACGGCAGATCGTTTAGCACCGCGGCTATTGCAGGCAGCTGCGGAAATCTCACGTTCTGTCGCAAACTCTGGCGGTTCCTTCGCTAGTTCAACAGCAGCCTTGCCGACTCAGAGTCGATAACAAGGTCGGTGATAAGTCCTGCCGCCAGGGCTCCGCGCAGACTCGCAGATTTTGCCCCTCCCGACACGACACAGCACCGCCTAGCGACAGATCGAAGTTGCGCAAGTGACGGGCCTGTCGCTCGCTCATTCAACGGAATTCCGTCGCTGGATCCGTCTTGTCGATAGAACACTGTAGCCACATCGCCTACAACGCCAACGTCACGGAGCGACTTCAGATCATTCCGGTCTAAGTACCCGCCCGCGTAGACATGGCTGGGTACGCCGGCATCGGCGGCACCGACGCTAAAGATGACCAAGCTCATCCGGTGTTGGATGCGAAGAATACGTTGTGTGCTTCGCTCACGCCACATCGCCTTCTTCGTATCGGCATCATCGAAAAAAGCGGGCACTGGGAACTGCTGTGCGCGAGCATCGTACGCGTGGGCAAACCGACTCAACAGCTCGCTGGCGTAAAGCACTCCAGTGCTGTGGGTATTGCCCGAACCGTTGATCTGTACAAATGTTGACCCCGTATCCCGTTTGGGGATTAGGTGGCGGCTGACCGCCGAAATCGTTGAACCCCAAGCGAGCCCAATAACCGCACTTGGCAGAATTAGGTCCGCAAGTACGTGTGCCGCTGCCGTCGCGACCCGATCAAGCCGTTCCACCTCGCTAATCTTGTTCGGCACTGGCACAACATTTGCCCGAATGCCGAATCGATGTCCGAGCTGCGTTTCCAGAGATTCTGGGGCATCGAATGGCGATTGCACGCGGATTTCAACAATGCCCGTCTCCCGTGCGTAGGTCAGCAATCGCGACACCGTCGACCGCGACACCGAAAGCTCCCGCGCAATAGCATCCGTGGTTCGGTCCTGGACGTAGTAGAGGTGGGCCGCCGTGGCAGCACGACGAATTCGCTCGAGGTCTTGATCTTGCGAATCCATAAGACAAGTGTGCACGTTTGTGCAATGCGGCGTCAATATCGTGCAGGCCTGGCACTGTATGTCTCAGGAGGAACACATGAACAACACGAACGCTCCGCGCGATCGCGCAACTTGGACCGCACTGACCGAACGTCCCAATGCTGACGTCCTAATCATCGGCGGCGGGATCAATGGTCTGGCCACATTCCGAGATCTAGCCATGCAAGGTATCGACGTCGCGCTCATCGAACGCCACGACTACGCCAGTGGGGCCTCGGCTGCCTCGTCGCACATGATTCACGGCGGTGTGCGCTATCTCGAAAATGGCGAATTTCGTCTCGTTCGCGAAGCTGTGATTGAACGAAATGATCTGCTTCGCACCGCACCGCACTATGTTCGACCCTTGCAAACCACTATTCCCATCACGAAGACGTTTTCGGGACTTTTCACTGCGCCCCTGCGGTTTTTCCGGCACGGTGCAGGTCCTCGACGTGAACGCGGGGCTCTGCTCATCAAGGTCGGACTCATTCTCTATGACTCATTTTCCCGCGACGGCGGGACCGTGCCTCGCCACACTTTCCGAGGGCGGCGTCGTTCCATGGAGGAGCTGCCACAGCTACACCAATCGACGAAATACACTGCGACCTATTGGGATGCTTCGGTGCACGACCCCGAACGGCTGGCGTTAGATGTACTCCGTGACGGCAAGGGTGCTGGCCACGATCAGGCTCGTGCGTCGAACTATGTGGCGGCAGTCGGAATCGACGGCGAGGGCCGCACTATCATTCGTGACGAGGTGACCGGTGCTGAACTGTCCTTCAATGCGAAGGTAATCATCAACGTCACTGGTCCGTGGACAGACCTGACCAACACCGCACTTGGTCGCCCATCGAAGTATATGGGCGGCACCAAGGGCTCGCACATCGTCATTGACAATGCGGAATTGCTCGAAGCAACTAACGGTCGGGAACTTTTCTTCGAAAACAGCGACGGTCGCATCGTCCTCATCCACCCCATGAAGGGCCGAGTCCTGGTAGGAACGAGCGACTTGGAGCACGACATGGCAGACCCAGTCCAGTGCACCGAGGAAGAGGTCGACTACTTCATAGACCTCATCGGCCAAGTATTGCCAGACATTCAAGTGGATCGATCGCAAATCGTGTATCGGTTTAGCGGTGTACGACCGCTGCCTGGCCACGATGATCTGGCTCCGGGCTTTGTGTCGCGCGATTACAGGATCGAAGAAGAGACGATTCATGGCGCGAGTGAATCGACGCTACTTAGCCTCGTGGGCGGGAAATTGACAACCTTCCGCGCTTCGGCGGAGAGCCTCGCGGATGCGGCTCTTCGAACTCTCGGCCGAGACCGGAAGCGGCATACACGCGGCGTCGCGATCGGAGGTGGTCGTGGCTTTCCCACCTCAGTTATGGATCGAGAAGCATGGGTCGCCAAGTATGCCAACAGCGTTGGTGCCGATCGAGCCAACCGCCTCCTGGAGCGCTATGGAACTGTCGCAAGCGAAGTCATTAGCGAACTCAGCAAGGATCCGTCGGATGCTCCGTTGACTCACGCACCCGAATACAGCACGGCAGAGTTCCGTTACCTTGCAAAGTTCGAGTCGGTCGTTCACCTCGACGATATTCTGCAGCGACGTACCAGCATTGCGTTCGTTGGAGGCGCGAGTCAGGAAGCAGCACATGAAATCGCGGACGCCATCGCTCCAAT
This sequence comes from Gulosibacter sp., assembly GCF_052090685.1. Classification (NCBI taxonomy): domain Bacteria; kingdom Bacillati; phylum Actinomycetota; class Actinomycetes; order Micrococcales; family Microbacteriaceae; genus Gulosibacter; species Gulosibacter sp. The sequence continues at coordinate 145,007 of NZ_JBQDBE010000006.1, forward strand.
ATTGAATTGGGATGAGTCGGAGATCTCCGCCGAAGTTCAACGCGCGCTCACACGTGTGAATGCGGCTCACCCGAATTGGCCCGAGGAACAGGTGTCCACCATTGTCTAAATACGTGCTCGCCCTCGACAACGGCACTACGTCGACGCGCGCAATCGTGTTTGACGAAACCGGCTCGCCCATTGCGACCTCACAGCGAGAACACCGACAGATATTCCCTAGACAAGGATGGGTCGAGCACGACCCCGTCGAGATCTGGACGAATGCGGAGTGGGCGATCGCATCCGTCATTGCGAAAGCCGGATTGATGCCCCAGGACATTTCGGCAATAGGACTGACGAATCAGCGCGAAACCGTATTCGTGTGGGACCGTCACTCGGGGCGTCCTGTCTACAACGCGATTGTGTGGCAAGACACCCGCACGCTGCCTCAGCTAAACGAGATCTCTCCTGAACAAGCCGAAACCATTTCTGCGCTGACTGGTTTGCCGGTCGCGACCTATTTCTCGGCGTCAAAAATTGCCTGGATTCTTGATCAGGTTCCCGGCGCTCGAACTGCAGCAGCGCGAGGAGACCTCCTTTTCGGGACAGCGGATTCCTGGTTGGTATGGAATCTGACCGGTGGATCCCGCGGTGGCATACACATAACCGATGTAACGAACGCTAGCCGTACGCTCTTGCTCGACATCGAAACGCTGGAGTGGTCGAGCGATCTTTTGGATATCTGGGATATTCCACGCGTAATGCTGCCCGAAGTACGTTCCTCTTCGGAGATTTTTGGTTCAGCCCATTTGCGGAGTATTGAAGGAGTTCCCATTGCAGGAATTCTCGGAGATCAACAAGCAGCCGCATTCGGGCAGGCCGCATTCGAGTCGGGTGAATCAAAGAATACTTACGGGACTGGCAATTTCTTGCTCGTTAATACAGGTACGGAGCTCGTACGCAGCACCCATGGCCTGATAAGTACCGTGGCATACCGATGTGGCGACGAGCCAGCTCGATACGCTCTCGAGGGTTCTATTGCTGTAACTGGTTCCCTCGTCCAGTGGCTCCGCGACAATCTCGGTCTTATCGAGCGTTCCGAAGAGATCGAAGAGCTTGCGCTTTCGGTTGCCGACAACGGCGGCACATACCTCGTGCCAGCATTTTCTGGGTTATACGCACCGTATTGGCGACCAGACGCACGGGGAGCGCTCGTCGGACTCACTAGTTTCGTCAATCGTGGCCACATCGCTCGTGCTGCGTTAGAGTCCACAGCGTTTCAGACACGCGACGTCATGTCAGCGATGACTGCAGACACGGCACTGGCGCCGACCCTGCTCCGCGTGGACGGGGGAATGACACGCAATAACTTACTCATGCAATTTCAGGCAGACATCCTCGGCGTATCAGTCGTTAGGCCAAGAGTGATTGAGACGACTGCTCTCGGTGCTGCATATGCGGCAGGCCTTGCAACCGATGTATGGCGTGATCGGGAAGAACTCCGTACCCACGCACGTATTGATCGCAAATTTGAGCCATCGATGACCCGCGACGAACGCGATGCCAGGTTGGCGCGCTGGGCACGGGCCGTCGAGAAGTCCTTGGATTGGTCTGACTGACTGTGGTTGTTCGCCCACGAGTCAGATCATGATGGTGGGGTTTTTCGGACTCCGTTGCTGGCGCAGAGTACGTTGAGTTGTGGGAGTCTCCGGAGTGAGCGCGCACCGTGAATTCGTGCTCGATTATTTCGAGAAACTATTGTGCAAAGCGCAATCTGTCGCGTAAAGTTGCTAGCTGGTGCGTTTGGGGTCACTCCTCCGACGACACCGCGAAGGGGTTGCAATCCCGCAATCTCAGACGCAGACAAGAGATCTTGGGCAATGCCTTCATGGGCATTGCGGTATTGAAGGAGACACCATGGCAGCAGTATGCCAGGTGACCGGTACTACTCCGCAGTTCGGTCACAATGTTTCGCACTCAAACCGACGGACCAAGCGTCGTTTTGACCCGAACATCCAGAAAAAGAAGTTCTACGTTCCCTCGCTCAAGCGCACGGTGACACTTACCGTATCCGCAAAGGGCATCAAGGTAATCGACGCCCGCGGCATTGACGCGGTCATCGCTGACCTCCAGAAGAAGGGTGTGAAGCTCTAATGGCTAAGAAGAGCACCGACGTCCGCCCGATCATCAAGCTCCGCTCGACCGCGGGCACGGGCTTCACCTACGTCACGAAGAAGAACCGACGCAACACGCCTGACCGCCTCGTGCTGAAGAAGTACGACCCGGTTATCCGTAAGCACGTCGAATTCCGCGAGGAGCGATAAGACATGGCTAAGAAGAGCAAGATTGCAAAGAACGAGCAGCGCAAGGAAATCGTTGCCCGCTACGCCGAGCGTCGCGCGCAGCTGAAGAAGCAGCTCGTTGACCCCAACGGTACCGACGAGTCGCGTGACGAGGCTCGCCTTGGACTGCAGAAGCTTCCACGCAACGCCTCGCCAGTGCGCGTTCGCGGTCGCGACAGCATCGACGGCCGCCCCCGCGGTTTCCTGAGCAAGTACGGGGTTTCCCGTGTTCGCTTCCGTGAGATGGCACACAAGGGCGAGCTCCCCGGCATCACCAAGTCCAGCTGGTAACAGCTGGACCATAGGCACCGTGAGCTGGTAACAGCTGGACCATAGGCACCGTGAGCTGGTAACAGCTGGAGCGGTAGCGCCGTGGGCCGGTAACAGCCAGCTCCACTCAGCATGAGGGCGGGCATCCAATTTTGGATGCCCGCCCTCATGCTTTCCGACTCATAGGCCAAAAAGAGTGGATGGCTGCGGATGTGTCATTCCGAATACCACCGAAACACGGTTTACTACTTTCTGGAGAGCGGTAAACCTCATTCCGGGTGGTATTCCGTGGTGGTGATGGACCACCACCCGTCATTAGGTGCGGATCACAATGTTGAGTGGTTCCCTGCCGGCGAGCATTCGCTCGATCTGGCGCCGGAGGAGTCGTACGACTCGGGGCCGCATCGCGTCGGTTGCTGCGGCCGCGTGCGGGCTGATGAGCACGCCCTCGGCATCCCAGAGCGGATGCTCGCTCGGTAGTGGTTCCGGGGCGGTAACGTCCAGTGCGAACCGCAGTCGACCTGCATGCTTGCGAATTGCATTGGTATCGGCCACGAGTCCTCGCGCAATATTGACCACGAGACTTCCCTCGGGCATCAGCGCAAAGAAGGCATCGTCAGCAAGGTGCCGGGTGCTGTCGGTCAGGGGTACCGCGAGAATCACGATGTCCGCGTGAGGCAAGAGCTCCGGCAACTCTTCCATTCCGTGCACACTCGTGCCATTCTCGGCCGTGCGTGCGCGAGTTGCCACGACGGTGAGGTCGATCTCGAACGGTTCAAGGCGCGCCGCGATTGCCTGCCCGACGCCACCGTAACCAATCATGAGTACGTGCTTGTCAGCGAGGCCAGGAACGAACTTATTGGGCGCCCAGGAATGCTGCGACTGGTCGGCAAAGAACCGTGGCAGCTCGCGCTGGGCTGCGAGGATGAGCGCCATCGCAGGCAACGACGTTGCGAGTGATCGTAACTGGCGCAGATCGCTGTTCGTCCGTGAAACAGAGGTGATTTCAGACCGAAGGTGGACTTTTGGCGGATTCGCAGGACTTTTTTCGCCCAAAACCCGCGTATTTGCAAGGATCGCAGGTCGGTGGTGCTAGTTTGGCGACGTTGCCGACCGCTATAGATGGCGAAACGTGGCGACCCAAACCGTAAATCTGCGCTTATGAGAGTGAGTGCAGCGTCCTGAGGAGGGCACGAATGGCAGACAAGACCACCGTGAACAAGACCGAACTCGTTGCCGCTATCGCAGCAGAAACTGGCCAGAGCCAGGCAACCGTCAACGGCGTTCTGGATGCACTGTTCCAGCAGCTCGCGACCAACGCCGCCAAGGGCAACAAGGTCACCATCCCGGGCTGGTTCTCGGTTGAGCAGACCGAGCGCGCAGCTCGCGTTGGCCGTAACCCCCGCACCGGCGACGAGATCCAGATTCCCGCTTCCAAGGGCGTCAAGATCTCGGCTGGTTCGAAGCTCAAGAACGCTGTCAAGTAGTTTCAGGCAGTAACCACGCAGGCCGTCCCGGTTTCGGGGCGGCCTGCAGCTTTCTGACGAGGCTCCTACTGCGGGGTACCCTGGGACAACCATGAAATTGTCCGAGCCGGGCTCCGCAACCCCCACCAATCGCCCCGCCAGCAGCGCCGGTCGCCGACGCAAAACTGGGCTGAGCGACGCCGAACTCGACCGTATCGGCGAAAGCGGCTGGAGCCGAAAAGCTCGACTCATTGTGGCATGGGGCCCAGCAGGGCTCCTCGCTACAGCGGTAGTACTGATGCTCCTGGCACTCGCATACGGCGGCGGCGCAGCCCCGCTCGGCGTCGGGGACCCCGGGCCGATTGTGCGCTGGGGCGCCCCCGCATCTCGGCTCGCATACAACCTCACGGCCGCCCTCACCATCGGCGCGCTCGTGATCGCAATTTGGGCCTGCAGTCGCAAGGAACCCGAGTTTGAGCGAGCCATGAGTCTCGCGCAGGGCGGCGCCGCGGCGTGGACCGTCTCCACGATCGCCGCCGCACTATTCGCGTACCTCGATATTTCCGCGGTGCCGTTTTCTTTCGACGCGAGCTTCGGACAGGGACTGTGGTTCTACCTCACCACGCTCGAGGTCGGCCAACTGTGGCTCATGGCCATCGTGATGTCCGCGGCGCTGAGCACATTCGTATTTGCCGCACGCTCCCGCTGGGGCACCTTCCTCACGACCGCCCTGGCATTCCTCACGCTGTGGCCGATCGCCTCGCTCGGCCACGCTGCCGGTGCTGAGTTCCACAACACCGCGGTCGGCGGCATTACCCTGCACTACACGGGCGCGGCCGTGTGGCTCGGCGGTCTCGTCGTGGTCGCGATCCTCGCGCTCGGCGCCCCCGCTCGGCGCCGACTCCCGCTGATCGAGCGCTACTCGCAGCTCGCACTCGTGGCCTTCATCGTCACCGGAACGAGCGGGCTCGTGGCCTCCTGGGTGAATATCGGCGACTGGGATCTCGTGTTCAGCAGCGAATACGGCCACATCACGCTCCTCAAAGCGGCCCTCTTGGTGGTCCTCGGTGTATTCGGCGTCTTCCAGCGGCGATATTTCATCGATCGGATGCAAGCAAACGTCGAGGCGCGTAAGTCCATCACGCATCCGCTCACCTGGCTCCTCGGGGTTGAACTGTTCATCATGGGCGCGGTCTCCGGTGCGGCAGCCGCCCTAGGCCGCACGCCGAGCCCGCAGCCACAAGTGACCGCGGAGGAACTCGCCGAACCAACCCCGGCACAGCTACTCTCCGGAGAACAGCTCCCGCCACCCTTTGAGTTCTCCCGACTGTTCACCGAGTGGCGACTCGACCCCATTTGGACGCTCCTGGCCGTCATGGGCCTCGTCTTTTACTACCTCGGGGTCGCGCGCCTGCGGAGACGCGGCGACAAGTGGCCGTGGTGGCGCGTAGCAGCCATCACCATCGGCATCCTGGTCCTGCTGTACAACGTCAATGGTGCGCTGCTTGTCTACGGCCGTTTCCAGTTCAGCTTCCACATGACCGAGCACATGATCCTCTCGATGATCATCCCGATCTTCATCGTGCTCGGCGCGCCGATGACCCTGCTCTTGCGCACCGTAAAGCCGCGCCACGACGGCTCAATGGGCATGCGAGAGTGGGTGCTGCACCTCGTGCACTCGAAGTGGGCGCTGTTCTTCTCACACCCGATCGTGGCCGGCATCAACTTTGCGCTGGCGCTGCTCACCTTCTATTTCACGCCGCTGTTCCGCTGGGCCACCTACGATCACGTCGGCCACATGTGGATGATCGCTCACTTCCTCATCGTCGGTTACCTCTTCGTCGAGTCGCTGATCGGCGACGACCCCTCACGCACCCGCGCGCCGTATCCCGCCCGACTGATCTCACTCATCCTGGTCATGACCTTCCACGCCTTCTTCGGACTCGCGGTGATGACCGGCACGGGGTTGCTGGTCGCGGAGTGGTACGGTGCCACAGGCCGCACCTGGGGTCCCGAATCGGCGCTGCTCGACCAGCAACAGGGCGGGGCCATCGCCTGGGGGCTTGGCGAGTTCCCGACGGTGATCCTCGCGGTCATAGTGGGACTGCAGTGGGCCCGAAGTGATGAGAAACTCGCTAAACGCGAGGACCGCCGCGCACAGAAAAACGAGGACGCCGAACTGCGCGCCTATAACGAACGACTCAAGAGCTTGGCAGAGAGGGATGCGAACCAATGACGCTGCACCTCACCCCGGAACAGCAGGCGGTCTTCGATGCCATCGAAGACACCCGCGAACACCTCTTCGTGACCGGACGCGCCGGTACCGGAAAATCCACCCTCCTCAACCATCTGTCCTGGCACACCGACAAGCAGCTCGTGATCTGTGCCCCGACCGGAGTCGCCTCGCTTAACGTGGGTGGGCAGACCATCCACTCGCTCTTCAAACTGCCAATTGGCATTATCGGCAACCAGCCGATTGAGCAGAATCGCGAGGTGAAGAAGCTCCTCAACACGATTGACACGCTCGTGATTGACGAGATTTCGATGGTCTCGGCCGATTTGCTGGATGCGATGGATCGTTCGCTGCGACAGGCCCGACAGCGCAAGGCGGAAGCGTTCGGTGGCGTGCAGGTCGTGATGTTCGGCGACCCGTTCCAGCTCGCGCCGGTGCCGCCGAGCGATCCGGATGAGCGGGCCTGGATACGCGACAACTACAAGTCGATGTGGTTCTTTGACGCGCACGTGTGGCGCGATGCCGAGCTGCACATCCACACCCTGCGAGAAATTCACCGGCAGCACGACGACGAGTTTCGGAACCTGCTCACCGCCGTGCGTTACGGCAATGTCACCGAGGCGATGGCCAATCGGCTCAACGAGGTTGGTTCGCGGCCCGCCCCAAACGACGGGATCATTACCCTCGCGTCGAAGAACGCGACGGTCTCCCGCATCAACGCGCGCGAACTCGAGCGTCTGCCCGGACAAACCATGGCAGCTGCAGCCGAGATCAACGGCGACTTCGGCAATGCCAAGACCTACCCCGCCGAACTTGAGCTCGAACTGAAGATCGGCGCGCAAGTGATGTTCTTGCGCAATGACCCCGACGGGCGCTGGGTGAACGGTTCGGTCGGGGTCGTGACCCGCATCAATAAAACCGTGCACGTCGAAATCGACGACGAAGAGCACGAAGTGGAACCCATTGTGTGGGAGAAACTCAAGTACTCCTACGACGCCGAGTCCAAAGATCTTTCGCGCGAGGTCGTGGGGGAGTTCCAGCAGTTCCCACTGCGGCTTGCGTGGGCGGTCACAATCCACAAATCGCAGGGCAAGACCTACGACCGTGCCGTTGTGGACCTCGGTGCCCGTGCCTTTTCGCCGGGCCAGACCTATGTGGCGCTGTCACGCATCCGCTCGCTTGAGGGGCTTTATCTCTCGCGGCCGCTGCAGCCGCGAGACATTTTTGTGGATGCGGATGTGATGCGGTTCATGAACGAGGTCGCGGAGGCGAATCGGGTGGCGAAGCTCAACGCCGCGCCGGCCGGGCAGGACGCCACGGCAGTCGTATCGGCAAACGCCACCGAGTAGTGGGGCGTCGAGGCCACCGGAACGCTGCGGTATTGGCACGCTGCGGTGCGGGGATGCTGCAGGGTCGGGACGCTGAGGTGTGTCGGACGCTGCATCGTTGCGGTACTGCGCACTAATGCGGGCGAATATGCGGCCGGATCGCCTCAATGAGGGTGTCGGTATCCGCCTCGATGCCGAGCACCGCGGCCCACGCCACCACGTACTCCTCGTAGTAGCGGTGCGCGTGCCCGCCCTTGGTGGCGATTGACATCGGCATGTCGGCAGCGATCTGCCAGAAGGACACCCAGGGCCACCAGGACATGTGCTCGGTGACATCGTGCCCGCGCGGCTCGGTCATCCACTCGGGTTCTTTCCAGATGAGCGGCACATTCCACCACACCACCGGATCACTTGGGTGTTGCATGAGGATGAATCGGTGATCGCCCCACGGCGCATAGGGTGTGCCGGCATTTGAGGCTTCGAGGTCGCCGAGACGATTAGAGAATCGGATCATGGAGCCATCGTCGATGCGCGGTCGAATCACGCTCGAGCCGGGAACGCGGTGCTCGGTGAGTTCCTGCCAAATCGGGCTGAACTGTGGCGTACCTGCGAACACCGCACCGTCGAGGCGACGGGTGAGATCCTCGGTGTTCTGAAACTCGGAAAGCCCACCGAAAGCGCCAAGGGATTCTCCCGACATGTAGAGCTTCGGCCGTTTCGCCGCCGGCATCCGCGCCAGTTCCGAACTCACCACGGCATACAGTGCCTGCGCGGTTTGCTGCGGCGAATGCCGGTCGAAGATCGCCGCAAAGGCGCTCGGGAGCACCGTGTATTGCAGTGACACCATGGCGCAGTCCCCGCGGGTGAGGAACTCCATTGCCGCCATTGACCAGTCGCTGAGCCAGCCCGTCCCGGTGCCGACATAAATACACAGGTATTTCCGCTCGAGGCCGCCCGCGCGCTTGAGCTCTCGCAGTGCCCGCCTGGCTGCCTCCTCGATCGTCACGGTCGGTCGCAAGCCGACGTACGCGCGTACCGGTTCCTTGGCGGGCGCATCCCAATAGCGTTCGATGTGGCGGGCGCGAGGACCGTCGGCGACGATCGCCTTGCCGTGTCGGCCGAGGGTGCCGAAGGGTTCGAATGATTCGGGCGAGCCGGATCGTTCGAGTTGACGCGGTGGTTTTCGACCGGGGAGTGGCTTGAGATTGTTCTTGACCGCGGCGTCTTGGATGCGCTGCATGATGCGGCCCCAGATGAAGGACCGGTTGAGGAAGTACAGCAGTCCGAAACTCAGCAGGGTGCCCGAGAACGGGATCGCGAATGCCGGGAGATAGCGCAGCAGGAGTTGACGGGTGCCCCAGGACTGCAGGCGAAAGAGCCGAACAGCAAGGAGCACGCCCATGGCGCCCGCGGTACCGGCGGCCATGCCGAGGAGTTGGATGCGTGGGGTTGGGGGTTCTTCATCGACGAGGGTCGCGATCTCCCGTTGACGATTCATCGAACTCACGAGCGCGGCCGTGGTGCCGAGCACGAGCCCACTCAGCAGGAGGATCTGCCACACGCTCGTGAGTTTCGCGAGTTGGTGTCCAGCTTGTAGGAGCGGGTTACTCGGGGCGAGTCGGCGACGGATGAAGGAGGTCGCGGCATTGCGCGCGGCCCGAGCTCCAACGCCCACCGCATAACCGTAGAGCTGCGAGAGACCGACGCTGGCTGCGGTCATCCACCAGGTTCGGGGTAGGAAGCTCGGTCCGAGCGCAATCCATGAGGTCAGCTGACCGCTGACGATGCCCCACCAGTTTGGGACGAGCGGGCTCGGGCTCGCATCGATGCCGCGAGGTGGGTCTCCAGCAGGATGTTCATTGACGTTCAGCTGCTTCGTCCTGGGCTTGGCCTTGGTGCGAGGTTTGGATTTCGCGCGGGGAAACAGGATGCCGAGGAAGAGTTGTTGTCGTCGACGTCTTGCGTGCACTTTGCGTTTACGTCGACCAAACATGCAAGCCATTATCCAGGGTTGAGGTTTCACTGTGTAAACAGTCGCTGGGCGTATTTCGAGGTTGAAACTCCACGGGTCATGACTGCTTGGGGCTGTTCAGGTGTTATTCAACGCCTACGACTTTGATCAGAAGGGTTGCGTTTCGCATCCGAACAGAATAAGTTGTACCTACAACCAATTTTTGAAGGAGTATTCATGACTGCAATCGAAGGCCTCAAGGCAGGCACCTGGAACATCGACCCCACCCACACCGAGGTCGGCTTCGTCGTTCGCCACATGGCAATCTCGAAGGTCCGCGGCAAGTTCGAGCAGTTCGAAGGCTCGATCGTGGTTGGCGAGAATGTTGAAGACACCACCGTGAAGGCATCGATCGAGGTTGCTTCGGTGAACACGAACCAGGAGCAGCGCGACGGGCACCTTCGCACCTCGGACTTCTTCCTCGCAGAAGAGCACCCGCAGATCACCTTCGTTTCGAAGTCGGTTCGCGTTGACGGCGACGACATCATCGTCACCGGCGACTTCACCATGCGCGGTGTGACCAAGGATGTTGACCTCAAGGTCGAGTTCGGTGGCGTGACCATCGACGGCTACGGCAACACCAAGGCTGGCTTCGAGGCAACCACGAAGATCAACCGCAAGGACTTCGGCGTGAACTGGAACGCACCGACCGAGGCCGGCGGCCTCACCCTCGGTGACGACGTCAACATCGTGATCGACGGCCAGGCAGCGCTCTCGGCGTAGTCTGCTAACGATTCATCACCCCTCGCGGAGAGAGTCCGCGAGGGGTGATTTTTATTTCCGCCTAAGCTAAGGAGGTTCGCTCGAGTCAGGCTCGGAGCGGAGGATGGAGTCGTGGTGGCAGACATGAGCAGGACACAGCGCGGTTGGTCGATGACCCTGCGCTACCTGACTTTCCTCCTCGGATTGTTCGTAATGTCAATTGGTATTGCGCTGTCCGTGTATGCCCTGATCGGCACGACGCCCATCAGCGCGATCCCGCTCGTGCTTAGCTATGCCACACCCTGGTCGCTCGGTGCCTACACCGTGGGTATCAACGTGGTGCTGTTGATTGCGCAGATTCTGCTCCTGCGACGGCGATTCGAGCTCATTCAACTCCTCCAGGTTCCGGCGGCCTTCGTGTTCGGGGCGGCGTGTGACTTTTCGGTGTGGCTCTTGCGCGGCCTTGACGGGGTTGCGGAAGGCAACTACGCCATCCAAATGGGCCTTTCTCTCGCGGGATCGGTCGTGCTCGGGATCGGCGTGTGGCTGCAGGTCACACCGCGAGTGCTGACGCTGGCCGGCGACGGGATCAGTGTGGCGCTGGCGACCGTGACGAAACGACCTTTCAGCACAGTGAAGATCATGGTCGATTCGACCCTCGTGGCAATCGCGGTCATTTTGTCGCTCGTGCTCTTGAGTGGACTCAACGGAGTGCGTGAAGGCACCGTGATTGCCGCTGTTTTGGTCGGTTATGTCGTGCGGTTATTGCAGCGGCACGTCCCCTGGCCAGCGGTTCTCTCGCCGTCGCCGCCTGCCGCTTCAGAAGCGAAGAAATCTTCGCCTGAGCAGTAGGCGGCTTCGCAAACATCACCCGTCGGCGCAGCGAGCTTGCTCGCCGATGTGCCACGCTGATGCTGTGCGGAAAAGGAATGCGGGAGGCCCAGGCGGATCAGGCGCTCAAAACGCCGCGGTCATCGGATCGGGGCCAAACGGACTCGCCGCGGCGGTGACTCTCGCGCGGGCCGGAGTGCCGGTGACTGTGTTCGAAGCCGCCGACACGATTGGCGGTGGCACGCGCACTGGCGAGGTCGTGATGCCTGGCGTGCGACACGATATCTGCTCGGCCATCCACCCGATGGCCTTTGCCTCCGAGTTCTTTCAACAGTTCGAGCTCGATCGGCGCGTGGAGTTTGCGGTGCCGGATGCGTCCTATGCGCATCCACTCGAGGGCGCTCCTGCGGGAATTGCCTACCGTGACCTTGATCGCACTGCCGAAGAACTCGGTCGCGACGGCTCCGCGTATCGGCGGCTCTTTCGACCGCTGCTGGATCGGCTCGACGGGGTGCTCGATTTCGGACTCGGCGGCAGCATGCTCCGCTGGCCACGTTCGCTTCCCGCCGCTGTAGTAATGGGCCTGCGCACGCTCGAGCAGGGGTCGCCGCTTTGGAATGTGCGATTCGCCGAAGACACCGCGCCCGCCATGCTCTCGGGCGTGGCCGCCCACAGCATCGGCACCATGCCGGCACTGTCGACCGCCGCGGTGGGCATGGTGCTGTCAGTGACCGGCCACGCGGCAGGATGGCCAGTGCCCATTGGTGGTTCGGAAGTAATCGCGCGGGCGCTCGCGGATGATTTGCTCGCGCACGGCGGTCGCATCGAGACCGGGGTTCGGGTCAGGGATGTGCGGGAGCTTTCGCACTTCGACGTGAAGATATTCGATACCTCTGCCCGGGACCTCGCGCGAATTGCCGCCGCTGAGCTGCCCGCACGCTATGTCCGACAGCTGCGACGGTTTCGACCCGGCAACGCCGCGGCCAAAGTGGATCTCGTGCTCGATGGCCCGATTCCGTGGGCGGATGCGCGGGTCAGCCAGTCGCCCACCGTGCACCTGGGCGGTACCCGGCGCGAGATTGCATTCGCAGAGGCGGAAGTCGCGCGCGGGCGGCATCCGGATCGGCCGTATGTGCTGCTCGCGCAGCCCACGGAGTTTGATCCGGGACGAAATCCGGCGGGAGTCAACGCGGTCTGGAGCTATACGCACGTCCCGAATGGGTCGACGCTCGATGTGACCGAACGAGTCATCGCGCAAATCGAACGATTCGCGCCGCGCGTGCGGGAACGCATCCTCGATCACAACGTAACCACCGCTGCCGAACTGGGGGAGTACAACGCGAACTACCTTGGTGGCGACATCAGTGCGGGCGCCGTCGACCTCAAACAGCTCATTGCGCGACCGACTCTTACACCATCTCCGTGGGACACGCCCGGCCACAGAATCTACCTCGCCTCTTCTTCGACTCCTCCGGGGCCGGGAGTGCACGGACTCGCAGGATGGCAGGCCGCAGGCGTGGTCTTGGCGAAAGAGTTTGACAAATTGTTACCTAATCTCAGTTTGTCCAAAATGTGAGCAAACCAACCCTTTGTGGTGGAAATGTTGTGAGAAAGTGACCGAGTTGTCTCACTGCGAAAACATTTCAAACCTTATGCGCTGAGAGTAAAGAGCACTCGGTTTCAAATTCAGCCGTGTTCTTTTTGCACCCGGTAGCTAAAAGTGAAATCTTCGTAAAGACTTTGCTTCGAACGCGCCTCGTTTCAAAGCTTCGTTCCTTGCTAGCTTGCGGGTGCCAGCGATGTTTCGGGGCTCAACTGGATTTTCCAGTTCAGTTGCGGGCGCGTTCGGAGGATGCGAGGGCGCTCCAGCTGAAGTTCCCTCGCGAGTCACAACGGTGTTCGAACACAACGGTTTAGGCCAAAACCAAGGGGGAATAAATGGATGTCCCGGTGAAGAACCGGAGACAATTCGGAAAGTGGAGGCTGCCAGCAATTGCTGGCGTCGCTACTGCTGCACTTGTCGCCGTACCATTTGCAGGCGCGTTCGCCGCCGCAGATGACAATTCAGAAGCGCAGGCACAGATTCTGCGCAGCTCGCTGTTCTCCGCACTTGATCTCGCGGAACTCGGATTCACGAATCAGGGTTTCCCGAGTGATAGCGGAGCCGGTCCCGAGCGCGGTCAGCTCGATCTCGAGGCGCTCGAAATCGTTGACCTCAATCTTGGGGATGTGGACCTGCCGCTGATTGGTACAGAATCCGAAGGTGGACTGCTGTACCTCGGTGGGCTCGGTGCCCTGGAAAGCTCCAGCTCCGCTCCCGACAGCGTTACCTCGCACGCGGCGACCGGCGTGCTGACCGATGATGGTGCGCTGAACCTCTCGCCCGGTTGGGACGAGGGAATTGAACCGGCCACTGTCGATCTCACGCTTCTTACCGAGCAACTCGGAATCGACGACCTCACTGACACGCTCATCGACGAGACAAGCATTCAGATTGGTGCGTTGGGTGCCGAGGCAACCAAGGCACAGGGCGCCGAGGTTGATTCGCAATACGGCATTGCCGGGCTCGACCTTCACCTGCACAGCCCCGCCATCGAAGGACTCTCCACGGCGGTAACACCGGTAGTCACCGAAGTGACTGACCAACTCGATAGCCTGTCCGGTACCAATGGCGCCATCAACCAGGACATCCTCAGCGCCCTCTTCGATCTGGACATTGACCTTGGCCTCCTTGAGCTTGCAACCAGCGGCGGCACGATTGCAATCAACGGACTTGACCAGGTCGGCACCAGCGTCACCGAGCGTTTGCTGGAGACCGAGGTCACTGACGGAAACGGTTCTGTTTCCATCAACCTCGGTACCGGAGACATCTCAGTTGACCTCGCGCAGATTATCGCGACGGCAAACGATGTCGAAGACCTCAACAGCTTCGGACCCAACACCAGCGTGCTCTCGGAACTCGTCATCGACGCGATCATTGACGGCATCACCGAAGCGCTTGGCGGCGTTACGACGGCGGTCAACGATGTCATTTGGGATGTGGTGAACAGCCTCGGAGTTGAGATCGATCTTGGGCTGGGCCTCCGCGTGCTGCTCGTAACGGCAAACGCCAGCGCTGACGTGGACACCACTGTGGGCGGGCTTCTCGGAGCGGAAGGCGCGGCGGCGCCGACGGTCGAGATTGACGTCAATGTTGCACTCGTGAGCGCAATTCTTGCCATCCTCGGGATTGACCTGAACACCCTCACCACTGGGCTGACCGGCAGCGTCGTAGATGCTCTCGGCGATATCGCCGGTCCGATCACCAACCTTGTGAACACCGGACTCGGTGACTTGAGCGGTACCGTTTCAGCGATCACCGGTCCAATCGTGAGTGTCATTGACCCTCTAGTTACGGAATTGCTCGATGAGGTCGTGACGATCAGCGTTAATGACCAGCCCACGCTTCGCGGCGAGGCCGCTCACATCCCGGGGCCTGATGCCTTCACGGTGAGCGCACTTCGCGTCAGCGTGCTGCCCGTTCTCGGCGACGTCATCGACCTCGAACTTGCCAGTGCAAGCGTGCGCGCTCTCGAGGAACAGCCCGCGGAGGTTGAGATTGTCTCGCCAGAGGCTGACGCTGAACTCGACGCGGGCACGGTCCCCGTGACGGGTACCGCCGAGCCAGGAGCCGAAGTCGACGTGACGCTGACTGATGGCGTAGTCGAGACCACCACCGCCGACGAAAACGGTGACTGGTCCGTCGAGTTCAACGATGTCGTACCGGGTGAATACACGGCTACTGCGACCGATGGCGTGACCGAAGACACGGTTACGTTCACGGTTGTTGCCGTCGCCGCGCCGGTAGAGATCGTCTCGCCAGAAGACGGTGCGACCCTCGATGAGGGAACTGTCCCGGTAACCGGTACTTCTGAGCCGAACGCTGACATTACGGTGACGCTGGCTGAAGGCGTTGTTGCGTCAACGACCGCGGATGAGACCGGCGCTTGGTCGGTTGAGTTCACGGGTGTTGAGGCTGGCGAATACACCGCCACGGCAACCGATGGTGTGACCGACGATTTGGTGACGTTCACCGTCACGGCTGATGAAGATGCTGCTGCTGACCCCGACACAGCAGCTGATCCCGACTCGAACGCAACTGCTGATGCGGATTCGAATGTGAACGCTTCGGCATCCGCCTCGGCATCAGCCACTGCGGATGACAACAGCAATGCTTCGGCGCAGGCCGCTGCGCAGGCTGCCGCGAACGCAGACGCAACGGATGACACGACGGCTGCTGCTGACGCTTCCGCGACTGCTGCTGCTGAGTCGGCTGCGAATGACGATGCGTCGACCACGGCGTCTTCGGATGCGACGACCGATGTGACTGCTTCGGCTCAGGCTTCGGCAACTGCTGCCTCGAACGCGGATAACACTGCGGACACGGCTGCGGACAGCACCTCGGCTGCGAACGCCGATGCGTCTGCGGCGGCGGATGCGGCTGCGGTTGCTGACGCATCGACGACTGCTTCGGCTGAGGCTGCCGCAGATGCTGACGCGACCGTTGACGCCGACGCGACCGCAAACCAGGAAGTCGACGCTGATGCAACGGCTTCGCAGGATGCTGACGCTGACTCGAATGTGAACGCTTCGGCCTCTGCGTCGGCATCGGCCACTGCAGATGACAACAGCAATGCTTCGGCGCAGGCCGCTGCGCAGGCTGCCGCGAACGCAGACGCAACGGATGACACGACGGCTGCTGCTGACGCTTCCGCGACTGCTGCTGCTGAGTCGGCTGCGAATGACGATGCGTCGACCACGGCGTCTTCGGATGCGACGACCGATGTGACTGCTTCGGCTCAGGCTTCGGCAACTGCTGCCTCGAACGCGGATAACACTGCGGACACGGCTGCGGACAGCACCTCGGCTGCGAACGCCGATGCGTCTGCGGCGGCGGATGCCGCTGCGGTTGCTGACGCATCGACGACTGCTTCGGCTGAGGCTGCTGCTGACGCCGATGCGACTGCTGACGCTGATGCGACTGCAAACCAGGACGTGGACGCCGATGCCACGGCTTCGCAGGACGCGGATGCAACGGCTTCGCAGGATGCTGATGCCAATGTGAATGCTTCGGCATCCGCCTCGGCTTCGGCGAACGCCGATGACGACAGCAATGCCGCTGCAGAAGCTGCAGCGGTTGCTGCGGCTGACGCCGACGCGAACACGACCGCCTCGGCTGCCGCGGATGCTGATGCGACTGCGGCTGCGGATTCGGCGGCGAACGAGGACGCATCCACGACTGCTTCGGCCGATGTTGATGTCGAGGCGAACGCTTCGGCAACGGCTGCTGCGACTTCTGCTGCGAACTCGGACTCCGAGTCGGACTCGGAAGCGGATGCAACGGCTTCGGCTAACGCTGACGCTTCCACGGCGGCTTCGGTCGCTGCGAACGCTGACTCGTCGAACGATGCTTCGGTAGAAGCTGCAGCAAACGCTGACGCAAGCACCGATCCTGACGCCGCTGCGGACCCGGATGCTGCTGCTGATCCAGATGCCAGTGCGACCGCTGATGCTGACTCGAACGTGAACGCCTCAGCGTCTGCTTCGGCTTCGGCCAACGCGGATAATGACAGCAACGCTTCGGCAGAAGCGGCCGCGCAGGCTGCCGCGAACGCAGATGCGACGGATGACACGTCGGCCGCGGCTGACGTTGACGCGACTGCTGCTGCGGAGTCGGCGGCGAACGAGGATGCTTCAACGACGGCTACGGCCGACGTTGAAGCGGACGCGAATGCGTCGGCTACCGCTGCCGCAACATCCGCTGCAAACTCGGAAGCTGATTCGGACGCAGCGGCGGACGACACCGCTGCTGCCGATGCGAATGCTGCCGCCGCTGCAGAAGCCGCCGCGAACGAGGATGCTTCGACCACCGCATCCGCGACCGCCGCTGCGGACTCAACGGCAACCGCTGACGCTGACGCGACGGACGACACGGATGCGACCGCTACGGCTGACGCTGACGCGACGGACGACTCCGAAGCAACTGGCACCGAGCAGGCTGAGGCTGACTCAGACGCTGCTGCATCGGCCACCGGTACCGACGACTCGGAGGCATCGGCTAGCACCGACGCGGCCGGATCGGACGACCAGGCCGCCGCATCCAGCTCCAGCTCCAGCTCGGCCAGCGCATCCGCTGCCTCGTCGAACGAAGCGAGCGCTAGCGCGAACCAAAACGGTTCGGCAAGCGCTGCCGGTTCGGACGACGACCTGGCGCAGACCGGTGCTGATGTGCCGATCATCGTCATGGTGATCGCCGGGATGCTCATGCTGACCGGTGCCGCCGTGGCATTCACTGCGAAACGAGGCGGAGCGATGCGCCGTAATGGCTAATCGAATCTGCTAAACATGGGCGGGCAGCACACTCGAGTGTGCTGCCCGCCTAATGTTGCGTCACCATCCATTCCCCTCGGCCTCGGTCGGGAACCCGAAAGCGTCTCAAATGGACAAAGAGAAAAAGAAGCGCTCGCCGCTTGTGCGAGGTGTGCTGGTCGCCCTCAGCCTCGTGACCGCGTGGCACATTTTTGCATCCTTCCTCTGGATCGCGCCGCACTCGCCGATGCGCGAGATTCCCACGCAGCGGGCACTTTCGGCCTACATGATTCCGTTCTTCGGCCAATCTTGGAGCGTGTTCGCCCCGGAGCCGATTAACGGCAGCTATACCTTCCAGGTGCGCGCAGTCGTGGATGAGGGCGAAGCAGGGCTGGTAGAAACCGAATGGGTGGATGCGACCGCCGTCGAGCTCTCCATGATCCAGTACAACCTCTTCCCTCCGCGCGGAGGACTGCAGGCATCCCAAGTTGCGAGTGAACACAAGCGTGAACACGACGCGCTCACCGATGACCACCAGGTCATCGCCGAACTGAACTACTTCGAGGGGGACTGGGAAGCGCGCCTCAGCGAAAAAATGGCGAGCTACGGCGAGGAAGATCTCGTCGACGACTACATGGTCAAAGAGCACCAGGCCACCGCATACGCGACGCAGGTCGCACTCGCCGTGTGGGGCGACAACGTTGTTCGCGTGCAATATCAGGTAAGTCGACAGAACGTGATCCCGTTCGAACAGCGCCACGACCCAGACGCCGAACAGCCCGCACCGCAGATCGTGAGCACCGGTTGGCGCGGACTCGCTGAGAACCCCGGCCAGTCCAATGAAGCGTTCCGAGAGACCTTCCTTCGCGTCTACGAGGGGATGAACTAGTGGGTACGCAGATTCGACGATTCTTTACGACGCTTGGAATATTTTTCGGCGGCGGCATCACTTCGCTTCTGAAGGGTGCCGGGAGACTGTTCAGCACCGGCTACGCCATCGTTGAGAACTGGCTGATCGACTCAAAGAAGGCGACCTACGGACTGGCCGTGACACGCATCCTGCTTGGACTGTCGGCCGTGGGGCTGCTCATTTCAAACTGGCGCACCCGGCTGTACTCCTTCGGTAGCGGCTCCCTCTGGAACGGCGAGGGAATTGAACCGAAGAGCGACTTCCCGAGCATCTGGCTGTTCAGCGCTTTCCACCACGCGATGCCGAACGACCTCCTCTATTCGCTGCTCTACTTGCTGCTGCTCGCACTCGCGATCGCGTTCATGCTCGGCTGGCGTACCCGCATCGTGCACCCGATTTTCCTGGTTTTGTGGGTCAGTTTCATCGAGGCGAACGACATGCTCGGCGATCAGGGCGACAATATGTATCGCATCGCGCTGTTCTTCATGCTGTTCGCGAACTCGAGCATGCGCTGGTCCCTCGATGCGCGTCGTCGCGAAAAGAAGCGCGGCCCAGACGAGAACAACCCGCCGACCACCGAGTGGGGTCAAGTCACGAACATCGCACACAACCTCGTGCTCGTGATTCTCACCGCGCAAGTGACCTTCGTCTACGTCTCAGGCGCGCTCTACAAGGCTGGCGGGGATCCCTGGGCGGGCGGTTATGCGGTTTACAACCCGCTCATGACCGATCAGTTCGGCACCTGGCCGTGGCTGAGTGAGCTTGCCACCGCGTGGGGGCCGATGGTCACGGTCGCAACCTGGGGTTCGATCATCATGCAGCTCGCCTTCCCGTTCATGCTGCTCACCCGACCGACTCGAATCATCGGGCTCGCGTCGATCCTGACGTTCCACATTGCGATTGCAGTACTCATGGGGCTGCCCTGGTTCTCACTCGCGATGATCGCGATTGACTCAATCTTCGTCAGGGACCGGACCTGGAAGGCCATGGCGACGGGCACTCGGGCGCGATTCCGAGCATCCCAATTACGAGCAAAAGAGAAGGTGCCCGCCTAACGGATGCTCTGGTGGGCTCCAGGGCGAGCTCGCCAAGGGATGGTTTTGGCCGGGGTGCGGTGACCTGGAGCGCGATGCCGCGGCGCCGGACGTTCGCTTTGGGCCGAATCACTTGTGAATGGGGCGCAGCCTCAATAGATACAGTTAATCTAAATGAAAACTCAACCTCCCCAACCTACTCCCGGGCTTAACGCGAATTCGCGGTCGACCGTCGGCAACTCGACGACGCGTCATTCGAATGTTGCGCTCCTGGGGATCGCGGAAGCGATTGCACCGGTCGAAGTAAGCTCGGCCTCGTTTGACGAGCGATTGAGCGACACGCTCAAGAAGCTCGGTCTGCCCCGAAAATTGCTGCAGCGCGTCGCGGGTGTGCTCACGCGCCGCAACTGGAACAACCCCACCGACTACATTGACGGCGCGGTGGATGCCGGTCGCCAAGCCCTCGACGAAGCGGGTATTGACGGCGAGCAAATCGGGTTGATGATTAATGCCTCGGTATCGCGCGAGGGCCTCGAACCCTCGGTGGCATCCGCCGTGCACGATCGCCTCGGGCTGAGCACCCGAGCAATGAATTTCGACATCACCAACGCCTGTCTCGGATTCGTGAACGGCATGACCGTCGCTGCGAGCATGATTGATGCAGGCCAGATTGACTACGCGCTCATCGTTGCGGGCGAGGACATGTCGCGCGTGCAGGAATCCACGGTGATGCGCCTGCAGCGCGAGGGCATTACGCGGGATGAGTATCTCAATGAATTCGCGACCCTCACCCTGGGCTCCGGCGCTGCTGCCGCGGTGATCGGACGTGCCGATCTGCATCCGGAAGGGCACCGGATTCACGGTGGCATCACCCGGGCTGCGACTTGGAATAATGCCCTGTGCGTGGGCGACTACGACGGGATGTTCATCGACACCAACGGGCTGTTGGAAAACGGGATGGAACTCATCACCGCGGCGTGGCATGAGGCGCACGCGTGTGGGTGGGACTGGGCGGATATGGACCACTACATCCCCCACCAGGTGTCGAAGACGCACGTCAAGGCGATGACGGATGCGACGGGTATCGACCCCGATCGTGTCGCGCGGACCTATCCCGACTTGGGCAATGTGGGTCCGGCATCCTTGCCGATTTCGCTGGCGCGCACATCCACGTCAATGAAAGCCGGTGACCGCATTCTTTGTATGGGTGTTGGTTCGGGGCTCAATACCGCGATGCTTGAGATCACCTGGTGAAGTTTCACGCGCACCCGGCATCGACCCCTGGCGAGCTTCCCGAGTGGGACCCGCAGTGGTCTCGCCTCGTGACGACTGCCACGAGCGACGGCGACCGTACCTTCCACGTGCTTGACACGCTGCCCGCGCTTCGGGCACAGGGCCGCGAGCCGACCGGCACGATCGTGGCGCTGCACGGCAACCCGACGTGGTCGTATTTGTGGCGGAAGGTTGCTGCAGCGACGCTCGCCGACACTGGCGGACGCACCTGGCGCTTGATCGCGCCCGATCAACTCGAAATGGGGTATTCGGAGCGGCTCGCGCACGATGCGCTACCCACTACGCACGGCCCGGGCTATCGACGCATTGCGGAGCGCGTGAGCGATTTCGACGCGGTGATCCGTGCGCTGCACGCTGAAACCGCCGCAGCTAACGGAACGCGCGAGGAGCATCCGCTCGTGACGCTTGGGCACGACTGGGGCGGCATTATTTCGCTCACGTGGGCGGCGCGTCACCGTGACGAGGTGGATGCGGTGATCAGCCTGAATACCGGCGTCCACCAGCCTGAGGGCAAGGCGCTACCCGCACCGCTTCGTGCGGCGCTGAGCGGTCCGATGCTCCCGACGACCACGGTGCTGACCGACTGGTTTTTGCGCACCACGCTGTCGCTCGGTCAGGGACCAATTAGCCCGGAGATTCGAGAGGCCTTTAGAAGTCCTTATCGAACTGCGGATGCGCGGCGCGGCATTGGCGCGTTTGTCGCGGATATCCCGGCACGGCCAGATCATCCCTCGTATCGCGAGCTGCAGCAGCTTGCCGAAGACATCGCCGGAATCGACGTGCCCGCACTCTTGGTGTGGGGTCCGAAGGATCCGGTATTCGTCGAATACTTTTTGCGGGATCTGCGGCAGCGCTTGCCGCAAGCGGATCTGCACCGGTTTGAAAAGACCTCGCACCTTGTGAGTGAGGATGCGGATGTCGCGGGGCTCGTGTTGCGCTGGCTGGGGGAGCGGTTCCCTGCGGATGCGCACGAAACTGGGCCCGCCGCATCCGGAACCGTGACCGACACCGACGCAACCCCCGACGCGAACGACGGCACCGTGCCGATGCTCTTCGACGCACTCGACGGCCGGCGAAACGACCGGTCGATTGCGAGCGTCGATATGACGCACAATCCTCCGCAAGCGGTGACGTGGCGGCAACTGTCGCACGTGATCGACGGCATTGCGCGTGGACTGCAGGAGCTTGGCTTGCAGAAAGGCGACCGCGTGTCGCTGCTCGTGACTCCGGGCAATAACCTCACCGCAGTGCTTTACGGCGTGCTCAAAGCCGGTGGCGTCGCGGTGGTCGCCGACTCGGGACTCGGCGCTGCCGGAATGTCGCGGGCAATCAAATCGGCCGACCCCAAATGGATCATTGGTCTCAAACCGGGGCTCACCCTGGCGCGCGCCGCACGGTGGCCGGGGCGACGCATTTCGGTCAGCAAAATGGATGCGCTCGAGCGCGCCGCATTCGGCGTGGAGACGAGCCTGACCGAGCTTTCCCGGACGCTTTCGACAGAGCCGATTCGCACTCCCGGCCCGGAGGACGACGCGGTGATTCTGTTCACCTCGGGGTCGACCGGTCCGGCGAAGGGCGTACGGTATTCGCATGCCCGAATCGGCGCGCTCGCGCAGTCCTTGCGCGTGCAGTTCAACGTGCATGAGGACACTGGCTGGGCTGCCGGGTTCGCGCCCTTCGCGCTGCTCGGCCCCGGGCTCGGGATCAGTAGCGTGACACCGGATATGTCGGTCACCAAACCGAAAACACTGACCGCAACTGCGCTCGCCGACGCAGTCGTTGCGGGCAAGAGCACGATGGTGTTCGCATCCCCGGCGGCGTACCGCAACGTCATCGCAACCGCGCATGAACTCACCACCGAGCAGCGCGAAGCCCTTGCACGGTTGGAGCTCGTGCTCTCCGCCGGTGCTCCGGTGGCGCTGCAGCTCATGGATGCCCTGACGGAGCTCTTCCCGAACGCCGCAATCCGCGCGCCCTACGGCATGACCGAAGGGCTCATGCTCACCAACATTGACCGCGAAGGCGTTGCGGCAGCGGAAGCGCAGTCACGCGACCACGGTGTGTGTGTCGGGACTCCGATTCCGACCGTCCGGTTCGCCGTCGCGCCGCTGCTCGACAATGGCGACCCCGCGAATGAACTGTTGACCGGCTCAGCGGCGACTGATGTGTTGGGCGAGTTCGTGGTCTCCGCGCCGCACATCAAGTCGGGATACGACAACCTGTGGGGCACCGATTCGGCCTCGAAGCGCGATGACCTCGACGGACTGCAGTGGCATCGCACCGGCGACATCGGGCACCTCGACCCCGAGGGCCGAATTTGGCTCGAAGGCCGCGTACAACATGTGCTCACGACACCGTCGGGGCCACTCGGGCCCGGTGGGTTGGAAGCGGTCGTGGACAAGGTCCCCGAGGTGTACCGCTCGGCGGTCGTGGGAGTTGGGCCGAGGGGCACGCAAGCTGTCGTCGTCGTGATCGAGCCCGAGGCGGATGCATCGCTCACGCCCGGACTCGCGCCAATGGAAGTTACGGATGCGATCCGCACCGCGGTCGCCGAGCACTTCCCACACGATATCGCCGCGGTGCTCGTCGCCCCGACATTCCCGACCGATATCCGCCACAACTCAAAAATCGACCGGACCCGGCTCGCGAACTGGGCCGACGGCGTGCTGCGCGGCGAACGCATCCGAACGCCCTAACCGGCGACGCGACCCCAGCATCCACCCTGCTACCAGCAAGGAGATCTCGTGAACGTACTCGTGACCGGAGCCTCGGGACTCCTTGGCGCATCCGTGGCCCGTGCCCTTGTCGACGTGGGGCACAAAGTGACCACGTTGCAGCGACGGGCCTCCGGAGTTGATGGCGCTCGCGACGTACGCGGGAGCGTGAC
Organism: Gulosibacter sp.; assembly: GCF_052090685.1. Classification (NCBI taxonomy): domain Bacteria; kingdom Bacillati; phylum Actinomycetota; class Actinomycetes; order Micrococcales; family Microbacteriaceae; genus Gulosibacter; species Gulosibacter sp. The sequence continues at coordinate 168,641 of NZ_JBQDBE010000006.1, forward strand.
CGACGCAGCTAAGGTTGCGGAGGCCATGGCCGGCAATACCGCGGTGATCCACCTCGCCGCGCAGGTCTCAATGGCAGGAGACGCGAGCGGGTTTGAGCGGGTCAATATTGAAGGCACGCGCATCGTGCTCGCCGCGGCGCAGGACGCCGGCGTATCGCGATTCGTGCACATTTCATCGCCCTCGGTCGCGAACGCCGGGGCCTCACTCGTCGGCGTCCCGGCCGGTCCCGCCGACCCGGGCGCAGCTCGTGGTGAATACGCGCGCACCAAGGGTGAGGGCGAATTACTTGCCCTCGCCGCCGATTCGGATGCGTTCCCGGTCTTGGTCTTGCGCCCGCATCTCATGTGGGGCCCGGGGGATACGCAGCTCACCGAGCGGATCGTGGAGCGCTCGCGGCAGGGGCGGATGCCCATCCTTGGTTCCGGCGCGGCGCTGGTCGACACGCTCTACATCACCAATGCGGTGGATGCGATCGTAGCCGCGCTGGATGCAGTCACGCGGGTACACGGCGAAGCGCTCGTGGTGACCAATGGCCAGCCGCGGACAATCGGCGAGTTTATCGAGCGACTCGCCCACGCTGGTGGCGCTGGCAAGCCGAAGCTCCGCATCCCGGCTGCCCCTGCGGTTGCTGCCGGGACAGCCGTGGACGCAATTTGGAACCTCCGCGAGCACGACGACGAACCGCCGTTGACGCGATTCCTCGCCGAGCAAATGACGACCGCGCACTGGTTCGACCAGCGCCGGACGCGCGAAGTCTTGCAGTGGCAGCCTCGAGTCAGCTTCGAAGAGGGAATGGGCGCGCTCGCGGAGCACTACGCGAGGGTGCGCGGATAGCGGTGCCGTTCGCTGCGCGTGCCTGTTTCGTAAGCTGACGCAGCGAGCCGCGGGCGTAGCCGCAGACGAGGATTAGGCGCTTTCGAACTCCCCGGAAACCGTGGCACTCACGGTGATCTCCGGGACCGTAACCTCGGCGAGTTCGGTCTGGCCGCCTCCCGCTACAGCCATGGCGCGTGCGGGTGGGCCGCCGAACGCGGTCTGTCGGGTATCCGAGATTGTCACGACCCGCGTCACCCGTTCCCCGAGGGCATTTGCGTAATCTTCAGCGATCTCCTGAGCCTCTCCGACTGCGGCCTTCCGTGCCGACTGCTCGTAGGCACGACGGGAATCTTCCGTGAGCGCCCACTCCACAGAGGCGTGCAAACCCGCCTCGGAAAACTCGGTCACGAGTTCGCTCACGAGCTCGAGATTGGAGAGTTTCACGCGCACTTGGCTCGACGTGATGTGCTCGACGATGACCTTCGACTTTGACCCCTGAGCGTAGCTCTTCCGCGTCCACGTGCTGATCGGGTTCGCAGCGTGCCAGGTGGCGTCGCCACTTTCGCGCAGCTGCTGGGCGCGGGAGCTGGCCCAGTTATGCAACTGCGTGGCGATGCGAATGCTCTCCGAACGGTCCGTAGAGGTGATCGAGATCTGCGCGAGAATAGTCGCGCGTTCGGCACGATAGTGCGCTTCGCTCGTTCCTGTGGCATGAATTCTTGTCATACCGATAGCTAACACCGCGCATCCCGAACTCCGGCTGTGCCAGGGCGGTCTCCGCATCCAACGGAATAGATGACAATGCATCGAGGTTACCCTTGCCATGGCAACTAAAATTGGCTTTCTCTCGTTCGGTCACTGGATGGATGCGCCCGGTTCTCGCGTGGTGACCGGGCAGGATGCGCTGCTCCAGGCGATCGACCTCGCGGTCGCTGCTGAAGAGGTCGGCCTCGACGGTGCGTACTTCCGTGTGCACCACTTCGCGCAGCAGCACTCGGCCCCGTTCCCCTTGCTTGCCGCGATCGGTGCGCGTACTTCGAGCATTGAAATCGGTACCGGCGTGATTGACATGCGCTAGCGCATGCCTGGGTTGTAGCACTTGTTGTCAGCGTCGGCGCGCTCTACAGCACAACGTTGACGGCAATCCTGGCTGGTTTTCGATGAAGGCGGCTCTTCCTGCGCTGAGCGTCGGTGCGATGATCGCGCAACCCGGCGGTGCTCCACCCTCATAGAGGCGCATCAAGTACTTCGCGCAGCTGATCGACGGTGGGCGAACCAGCCAGCCCGGCAGGAGCGCGGAACACTGGACAGGCGAGCCCTACCGGCGTGTGCTCGTCGGCGAAGAGGTCGGAGCCGTCAATGAGGACGGTCGGGGGCCCGTGGAACCCGAGGTGGGCGGCGTCTTCGGCAGTCTCGACTCGCTGATGCACGACGCGGACGTCCGATCGGCCGTCGAGGGCCTCGGTGAGCCGCCGGTCGAGCACCTCCCAGTTCGGGCACCCGTCGAAGTACTGCAACGTGATCTCCATGATCCACTCCTCTCAGGCTCTGTCCGCGCGGACCGCGGCCGGTGACGCCGTCTCAGGCGACGCGGCCGCCGCTTAGCTCTTGCGGGCACGCGCGGTGCGCAGCCCGTTGGCGATGACGACGACCTCGGCGACCTCGTGGACGAGCACGACTGCGGCCAGGCCGAGCACGCCGGTGATGGCCAGCGGCAGCAGCACGGTGATGATCGCCAGGGACAGCACGATGTTCTGGTTCATGATCGCCCGGCCTCGGCGGGCGTGCCGCAGAGCCTGCGGGATCAGGCCGAGGTCGTGACCGGTGAAGGCGACGTCGGCGGACTCGATCGCGGCGTCGGATCCGGTCGCGCCCATCGCGATGCCCACGGTCGCACCGGCCAGGGCGGGGGCGTCGTTGATGCCGTCGCCGATCATCGCCGTCGGCGAGGCCTTAGAGAGCTGGGCGACGATGCGGGCCTTGTCCTCGGGCCGCAGCTCGGCGTGCACGTCGCCGATCCCAGCGAGCTGCGCGAGCGCGTGCGCGGTGCGGGCGTTGTCGCCGGTGAGCATGCTCACCTCGACGCCCTGGGCCCGCAGCGTGCGCACGACCTCGGGGACCTCGGGGCGCAGCTCGTCGCGGACGCCGATCGCCCCGGCCAGTTCGCCGTCGACGGCCACGAGCACGCAAGTCTGGCCCTCGGCCTCCAGGTCCTCGACCCGGGCCTTGAGCGGCCCCGCGTCGATCCAGCGGGGGCTGCCCACCGTCACCCGGCGGCCGTCCACCATGCCGCCAATGCCGTGCCCGGCCTCCTCCGTCACGTCCTGCGCGGCGGGCGCTCCTTGGCCCGCGGCGGCGATGGCGGCGGCGAGCGGGTGCGTCGAGTGCTGCTCCACGGCCGCTGCCCAGGCGAGCACCTGGGCGTCGTCGAACCCGTCGGCGGCGACGACGGCGGTGACCTCGGGCCGGTTGCGGG